>NZ_JBWKCM010000025.1:88358-115764 GCF_056436485.1 Streptomyces sp. NPDC043746
GGTCGCTCCCCCCACCCACCCAGTACACCTACCCACCCCCCCCCCCCACCCCCCCCCCCCCCCCCCCCCCCCCCCCCCCCCCCCCCCCGCTGTGCAGTCGCGACTTTCCCCGCCCCCGGAGATCCCTTAGCCTCACAACCTGTTCACATTCGGCAAGGCATGACTTCTCCACAGGGGTCAGGTGCGGGGGTAGTGAAATATGCGTGAAAACAGGCGCATAAAGGTGGGCGTTCTCGCCGGGGTGGCGGCGCTGGCGTTCTCGGCTCTCACGGCAGCACCCGCGCCGGCCGCCCAACCGACCGACGCGCTCCAGGAAGTCGAGATGCCTGCGGGGGCCCGGATCGTCGAGGGGCTGGCTCCGGAGGCGGGGGCCGACGTGCCATCCCTGGAGGACAGAGCGGATGTGCCGTCCCTGAAGGACAGAGCCGTCGCGCCCGCCCTCTCGGTGTCCGCCGCCAGGGCCGCTCCCGCCGCCAACACCTGCCTGGGCACCACCGCCGCCTACGGGGCCAAGGGCTGCTTCCAGCACAACGGGGACATCGTCTGGGCCGGTGACACGCGGAAGGACGGCATGTCCGCCGCCGTCGGGGTCTACACCGACTACGGGCGCGCCCCCGCCGTCTGCATCAACAAGCTCGGCGTGAACACCTGGGCCACCTGCGACAAGGACTACCGCGAGAGCGGCAACGTACGGCTGCGGGTTCTGCGCTACGACGGCGACACTGGGAAGTTCTACCAGCCCGAGTCGTGGTCCGGGTGGATCCCCGTCGACGGGAAGTACTGAGGAGCACCAGGGGAGGCCCTGGGTCTCCGGCTTCCGCACGCAGATCGTTTCGAGCCTGCCGCTAAGGTACTGGCCTGATAGAGGGATCAGCTGTGCGCCGAGACACCGACGCACGTCTCGGGAGGTAGCCATGGGGACCCGCCGCACGTCGCTGCCCGGAGTCGGCGCTCAGTACGACTTCACCACCGAGACGGGGCAGCACATCTCCGTCGTCGTCCACCGCGACGGACGGCGGTTCATCGGGTTCTACGATCAGGACGACCCCGACTCGTGCCGGGCTTCCGTGCCCCTGACCACCGACGAGGCCACCGCGCTGGCGCACCTCATCGACCCCGCGCCCATCGACGCCGTACGGACCGAGGGCATCGACCTGGTCACCGAGCACATCCCGCTCGGGTCACGATCTCCGTACGGGGGGCGGCCCCTGGGGGAGACGCGGGCGCGGACCCGGACCGGGGCGTCCATCGTGGCGGTGCTCCGCAGGCACAGCGCGCACCCGTCACCGGAGCCGGACTTCCGGCTCGCCATCGGGGACACACTCGTCGCCGTCGGTACACGTGAGGGCGTCGACGCGCTCGCCGAGATCATCGCGGAGGGCTGACCGTGCACGACACGACCGCACTGCTGGTGGAGCTGGGCGCCGTCATCCTCGGGCTCGGGCTCATCGGCCGGGCCGCCGGACGGATAGGTCTCTCGCCGATCCCGCTGTATCTGCTCGCGGGGCTCGCTTTCGGCCACGGCGGGCTGCTCCCCCTGAAAGCCAGCGAAGAGTTCACCATGGTCGGCGCCGAGATCGGCGTCATCCTGCTGCTCCTCCTGCTGGGGCTGGAGTACAGCGCGTCCGAGTTGGTGACCAGCCTCAAGACGCAGTACCCCTCCGGGGCCGTCGACTTCGTGCTCAACGCGACCCCGGGAGCCGTCGCCGCGCTCATCCTCGGCTGGGGTCCCGCCGGGGCCGTCGCGCTCGCCGGGGTCACCTGGATCTCGTCCTCCGGCGTCATCGCCAAGGTGATGACCGACCTCGGGCGGCTCGGCAACCGCGAGACCCCCGTCGTCCTCGGCATCCTCGTCATGGAGGACCTGGCGATGGCGGTCTACCTGCCGCTGCTCACCGCCATGCTCGCCGGGGTCAGCCTGGCCGGCGGCAGCCTCGCGCTCGTGATCGCCCTCGGCACCGTCGGCTTCGTGCTCTACCTGGCCCTGCGCCACGGGCGTCTCATCAGCCGCGCGGTCTCCTCCGACAACCCGGAGATGCTGCTCCTGGTGGTGCTCGGTCTCACCCTCCTCGTCGCCGGGGTGGCCCAGCAGCTCCAGGTGTCGGCGGCCGTCGGCGCGTTCCTCGTCGGCATCGCCCTCTCCGGTGAGGTCGCGGAGGGCGCGCGCAAGCTCCTCACCCCGCTGCGCGACCTGTTCGCCGCCGTGTTCTTCGTCTTCTTCGGGCTCTCCACCAATCCGGCGGACATCCCGCCGGTCCTGCTGCCCGCCGCCGTCCTCGCCGTCGTCACGGCGTTCACGAAGATCCTCACCGGCTGGTACGCGGCCCGGCGCGCCGGAGTCGGGTCGCGCGGGCGGTGGCGGGCAGGCGGAACGCTCGTGGCGCGCGGGGAGTTCTCCATCGTCATCGCCGGTCTCGCCGTGGCCACCGAGCCGCGGATCGGGCCGCTGGCCACCGCCTACGTCCTCATCCTCGTCGTCGTCGGGCCGCTCACCGCCCGTTGGACCGAGCCCGCCGTCAGGAAGATCCGGGCCCGGCGCGGTCGGCAGGCGGCGGGCGCCGGTGGCACGGTGGTGGAAGCCGCTCCGACGCCCGTTCCCGAGATCCGGGCCACCGCCTCCCTCGACGACCTCACCCCGGAACCCGCGGGCGAGGCGCGCGCCGATTGACCGACCTTCGACGGCAGTTCCACAACGGCCGCTCCGGGCCGCTGCCAACGCGGCGGCCCGGAGCGGCCGTTGTGCTGTCCGGGGGCGGCGCCCTCGGACGAGGGGCAGAGGCCACGAACCCGGGGCGGGGGGCCACCGTCCCTGCTAGCTTCTACACGTCTGTAGAGTTTCTTTTGTTCCGGCATTGCACCGCAACGTATGGAGATGTCATGGCCCTGTGGGATCGGATCAAGGAATCGGCTTCGTCTATGCAGGCGCAGCTGGAGGCGAAGAAGAACGACCTGAAGTCGGGGGCGTTCCGCGACGCGAGCATGGCCATGTGCGCTCTGGTCGCCGCCGCCGACGGCCAGATCGACCCGTCGGAGCGTCAGCGCGTGGCCGCGCTCATCGCCAACAACGACGTCCTGAAGAACTTCCCCGCGGACGACCTGCAGCGGCGGTTCAACGACTACCTGAACAAGCTGACCGCCGACTTCGACTTCGGCAAGGTCAGCGTGCTCCAGGAGATCGCCAAGGCGAAGAAGAAGCCCGCCGAGGCGCGTGCCGTCATCCAGATCGGCATCATCATCGGCGGCGCCGACGGTGACTTCGACAAGACGGAGCAGGCCGTCGTGCGCGAGGCGTGCTTCGCCCTCGACCTGCCGCCGCACGAGTTCGACCTGTAGAAGCGCCTCGATCCCCAGAAGCGCTTCGCCTCGAAGAAGCGTGAGGTACGGGCCGGTCCGGGCGCTTCACAGCTCCTTGGCCGGCCAGTCCAGCAGGCGGGCGCCGATGACGGCCGTCTGCAGGCTGTAGCGGTGCATCGGGTCCGCCGGGTCGGAGCCGGTGAGCTGGTGGATGCGTTCCAGGCGGTACGTCAACGCCCGTACGCTGAGCGCCAGGCGGCGGGCCGTCTCGGCCGCCACACATCCCGCGTCGAAGTAGACCGCCAGCGTCTTCAGCAGCGGCTCCGCGCCGCCCCGCGCCTTCTGGAGCGGGCCCAGCTCGCTGCGGACGAGGTCCGCCATCGCCTGCCGGTCCCGGGTCAGCACCGGGTAGACCAGGAGGTCGGAGGCGTACAGCACCGGTTCCTCCATGCCCATCCGCTCGGCGAGATCCAGGGCTTCGAGCGCCTCGTCGTAGCTGTGCACCACCCCGCCGGGCCCCTTGTGCGGGCGGCCGATCGCGACCTGTCCGCCGTCCGTCGCCGCGTGCGACTGCTTGGCGAAGTAGCGCAGGACGTCGGGCTGGCTGCCGGGCGCGATGCAGACGATCCGCCCGTCCTTCGTCGTCAGCAGGATCTTGCGCCCGCTGAACCGGGTCAGCAGCGCCGTCTCCACACTCCGCGGTACCGCGTCCGTCTCCGTGTACGCCTCCGGGCCCGACGCCACCGCCACCGCGTGCGCCCGGGAGAGCCGCAGGCCGAAGCGGGTGGCCCGCTCCGCGAGCCGCACCAGGTCGCTCCGCCCGTAAAGAAGGTCGTCGATGAACTCGCGGCGCGCCGCCTCCTCCCGCCGGACCGTCAGGCGCTGCGCGCGCTCGAAGCCTTCCGCGAACGCGTCGACCGCCTGCTCCACCGCGGCCAGCACGGCGTCCGTCGTGGCAGGGCTGTTTCCGGCAGCCGTGCGCGGCCAGGCCTCCCGCGTCTGGGCCAGATGCATCGCCACCAACGCACGCAGCTGGTGGCCCGCGTCGGCCGCCTCGCGGCCCAATGCCCGTCGCGCTTCCAGCTCGTCACGCGTCAGGCGGCGTCCGGTTGTGGCGACTTCAGCTAGAATGTGGTCATAATTTCCTAGCATTCGCTCGACGATCTCCGGCTCGGCCACGCACACTCCTCCACCTTGGCAACAGTCCTGTCACGTCACCGACCTACGCTGGGCGATGCCGGTGACCGGCATGAGGAAAGCGTAAAGATTGCCGGAATCCGGCAATGCAGTGGGTGGGGTCCCGATGACAGGATCAGGTCAGCAACACACGGGGGAACACCACGGGGGATACGGGGGAATACGGGGGAGAACAGGCGGCACGCCGGATGATCCACGGGGGATCCACGGGGGATTCGGGATTCGACGGGGCCGTCTGAGGGGAACGAACCGGCCCTGCGGCGCCGTACGAAGCGCCACAGGGCCGGGCCCCACCTCCGCCACCGGTCCGCACGCCCCCGGGGCGTCGGGGCCGGACGACCTCCGGCAGCAGCCCGGCGACCCGGTCGCCGCTCCCCCGTGACCAGGACGAAGACCGCGCCCCACCAGCGGGCCGGCGCACGGAACAGCAGAGGGGGTGGGACCTGTGGGCGATTTCCTGGACGCGGCACTGAGCTTCCCCGCCGTCATCTTCGGGGCGGCACTCGTGGTCGTCGTCTGCTTCTGGCTCCTGGTACTCGTCGGCGCCGCCGACCAGCACTCCTTCGACCCGGACGTCGGCTCCGGCTCCGGACCGGTCGGCTTCGGCGGGGTCCCCGTCACCGTCTCGGTATCGCTGCTCGTCCTCGTCGCCTGGTTCGGCAGCCTGAGCGGTACGGTCCTGCTGCACCAGGTCGGCGCCGCCGGAGCCACCCGCGCGGTGCTCGCCGTCGCCGTACTCCTCGGCTCGCTCCTCCTCGCCTGGGGCGCCGTGCGCCTTCTCGCCCGCCTCTTCCGCCGGTACTTCCCCGCGGAACCTCCGCCCTCGCGCAAGGACTTCGTCGGGTGCGTGTGCACCATCCGCACCGGCTCCGTCAGCGCCGTCTTCGGCCAGGCAGAGGTCGCCGCGGCCGACGGCTCCACGGCCGTCGTCCAGGTCCGCCAGGCCCCCCGGGGGCCGCGACCCGCCGCGCCGCACGCCGAGGAGATCCTCGTCCGGGGCAGCACGGGACTCCTCTACGCGTACGACGAAGAGGGCGAGTTCTTCTGGGTGTCGCCGTACGACCCGGCCCTCGACCCCGGCCCGAAGGAGAAACCCGGCGGGCTCCGGGGACTGCCGGAAGCCGGGGGCGGTTGAGCCCGTCGGTCCGGCCCCGGGGGTGAGCCCCTGGTGTGCCGCCCGCCCGGGTCCGGTGCGGTGCGGCTCGACCGCCGCGTGCAGGTGCCCCGTGCGGCACGTGCCCGGTTCGGTGGTGCCCGCCCGTGAGCCGTCCCGACCGCTGTCCCTACTTCTTCTTCGCTCCGCCTGAACCGACTTCTCTCCGTACCTTCCAGCCGCCTAGGACTCTTATGGATGCCATCTCCCTGGGCATCGGCGTACTGATCGCCGTTGTCCTGCTCATCGTCGTCACCATCGCCTTCGTCATCACCCGCCTGTTCCGCAAGGTCGAGCAGGGCAAGGCGCTGATCATCTCCAAGACCAAGAAGGTCGACGTGACCTTCACCGGTGCCGTCGTCCTGCCCGTCCTCCACAAGGCCGAGACGATGGACATCTCGGTGAAGACGATCGAGATCCGGCGGGCCGGGCGCGAGGGGCTGATCTGCCAGGACAACATCCGCGCCGACATCCAGATCACCTTCTTCGTCCGCGTCAACAAGACCGTCGAGGACGTCATCAAGGTCGCCCAGTCCATCGGCACGCAGCGGGCCAGCGACAAGGACGCCATCCAGCAGTTCTTCGCCGCGAAGTTCTCCGAGGCCCTCAAGACCGTCGGCAAGCAGCTCGACTTCGTCGACCTCTACACCAAGCGCGAGGAGTTCCGGGACCGGATCATCCGGGTCATCGGGACCGACCTGAACGGCTACCACCTCGACGACGCCGCGATCGACTTCCTCGAGCAGACCCCGATGTCCCAGCTCGACGGCGCCAACATCCTCGACGCCCAGGGCATCCGGAAGATCACCGAACTGACGGCGATCGAGCACGTGCGGACCAACGAGTTCCAGCGCACCGAGCAGAAGGAGATCACCCGGCAGGACGTCGACGCCCGGGAGACCATCCTGGAGCTGGAGCGCCGACAGGCCGAGGCCGAGATCAAGCAGCGCCGCGAGGTCGAGACCCTGCGCGCCCGTGAGGAGGCGGCCACCGCCCGGGTGCAGGAGGAGGAGCGGCTCGGCGCGCAGACCGCGTTCATCAGGACCGAGGAGCAGCTCGGTATCCAGCGCGAGAACCAGGCGCGGGAGATCGCCGTCGCGCAGAAGAACCGCGAGCGCGTCATCGCCGTCGAGAGCGAGCGCATCGAGAAGGACCGGATGCTGGAGGTCATCGGGCGCGAGCGCGAGACCGAGCTGAACCGGATCGCCGCCACCAAGGAGGTCGAGGCCGAGCGCCGCGAGGTCGCGGACGTCATCCGGGAGCGGATCGCGGTGGACCGTACGGTGGCTGAGCAGGAGGAGTCGATCCTGACCCTGCGCGCCGTCGAGGACGCGGAGCGGGCCCGTCGGTCGGTCATCATCGCCGCCGAGGCGGAGGCCCAGGAGAAGCTGGTCAAGGACATCAAGGCGGCCGAGGCCGCGGAGGCGGCCTCCACGCACCTGGCGGCCGAGCAGCTCACGCTCGCGGAGGCACGGCTCAAGACGGCCGACCTGGACGCGCAGGCGAAGCTGCGGCTCGCCGAGGGTGTGCAGGCCGAGTCGGCCGCGCCGGGGCTCGCCGCGGTGCAGGTCCGCGACGCGGAGGCAGAGGTCATCGAGAAGGCCGGTCTCGCGGAGGCCGAGGCCACGGCGGCCCGGCTCAAGGCCGAGGCGGAGGGCGCGCGGCTCAAGGCGCTGGCCATGGCCGAGGGCACGCAGGCCCAGGCCACGGCGGACGCGGCGGTCATCGGCGAGAAGCTGAAGGCGGAGGCCGCGGGGCTCACGGAGAAGGCGGCCGCGATGGCGGCGCTGGACGAGGCGTCCCGTACGCACGAGGAGTACCGACTGCGGCTCGACGCGGAGAAGGAGATCCGGCTGGCCGGGCTGGAGGTGCAGCGGCAGGTCGCCGAGGCGCAGGCCACGGTGCTGGCGACCGGGCTGGAGAACGCCGACATCGACATCGTCGGCGGGGAGTCCGTCTTCTTCGACCGACTCGTCTCGTCGATCTCGCTCGGCAAGGCGGTGGACGGGTTCGTGGACAACTCGCAGACCGCGCAGGCGCTGGCGGGGCCGTGGCTGGACGGTTCGTCCTCCTTCACGGACGACCTGAGCCGGGTGCTGGGGTCGGTCTCCACGGGTGATGTGCAGAACCTGACGGTGTCGGCGCTGCTGATGCGGCTGATGGGGTCGCCGGGGGCGGCTTCGGGGCAGGTCGAGCAGTTGCTGGCGGCGGCGAAGGAGCTGGGGCTGGCGGATCTGCCGGTGGGTCCGGCGGGAGACGGCGGCGCTACGAAGGTCGCTCCCGCGGGGGATGTGGTGGTCCGGAACGGCGCCGCTGCCGGGACAGTGGGGTAGAGCTCCAGCCCCTTGCGGGGCGGGGTAGGGCCCCGGCCCGCCCGGCGTCCGAGGGCCAGACCCTCGTCGCGGGCCCGGTCGCGATCCGCCGGACACGCCCGGGCGGGGTGCCCCACGGGGGTGGGCACCTCACCGGCCGGGTCCCTCCGGGCCTGCCCCGCAGGCCGGGAGCGGCCCACCGGGCCGGGGCTGCGTCCTCAAGCGCCGGACGGGCCGGGTCGGCGCCGGACGGGCCGGGTCGGCGCCCCACGGGGGTGGGCGCCCCACGGGGGTGGGCGCCCCACGGGGGTGGGCGCCCCACCCGGCCGGAAGAGACGAAGACACGTAGGGAGCCGTACGCATGGACAGCGACACCACCGCCACCGCCACCACGCCTCAGGGCGGGGAGGCCGATGTGGATGCCGGTGCCTATGAGGTGCTGCGGCAGCGGCTCTCCGCGCAGGCCGGGGAGCTGGTGCGGCGGGCCGAGGCGCTGAACGCCCGGCGGACCGAGGAGTTCGGGTCGACCGAACTGCGGCTCCTCGCCACCGAGCAGGTCCGCACCGAGCACCCCGCCGTCCCGCGCGACCTCGTCGCCGTCGGCGGGCAGTTGCTCTTCGGGTTCGAGCGGGGGCCGGGGGCCCGGGGCGAGGCCGGTGTCGACGACGTACTCCTCGTACGGGATGCCGGCGCCGAGGGCGCCGGGGCGGACGAAGCCGCACCCGAGCCGCCCGCCACCCTCCTGGACGACGACGGCTTCCGGCGCGAGTTCGCCTCCCTCCACCGCTACTTCCGCGACGCCCGGCTCCTCAGGCTGCGCCGCGTCCACGGCAAGCTGCTCGCCGTCTTCCGCACCGCCAAGGACTCCGAGGACATCCGCGTGCTGCGCTGGGCGCTCGGCGCGGACGGGTCGCCGGGGGCGTTCCTGGACGCGCAGGGCGAGCGCGACCACGTCTTCCCGGCCTCGCACGACTTCGAGTGGACAGCGGCCGGGCGCGATGCCCATGTCCCCGGCCGCCACCCGCACATCGCCATCGGCAAGGGCGGCGGGCTCTTCGTCGACACGCTCGGCGGGACGCTGACCGTCAAGGTCACCGACGACGTCGAGTCGCCGGAGGGGATCTACGAGGAGCCCGTCGACGAGCCGTTGCAGTCGCTGGCGGACGCGGACGTGGAGTACGCGGAGGTCGGGCCGCTGACGCTGCTG
The DNA here is from genome assembly GCF_056436485.1 of Streptomyces sp. NPDC043746. Lineage (NCBI taxonomy): Bacteria > Bacillati > Actinomycetota > Actinomycetes > Kitasatosporales > Streptomycetaceae > Streptomyces > Streptomyces sp. NPDC043746. The sequence goes on from NZ_JBWKCM010000025.1 coordinate 97,522, forward strand.
CGCGTGCGGCCGTACAAGGAGACGCGCTGGCGGCACCTCGTCTTCAACTCGCTGCTCGGAAGCGTCCAGCGGCTCGACGGCATCGGGCCCGCCTGCCACCGGCTCCCCGAGGACCAGGGGATCATCTTCCCGGGCGGCTACTACCTGACCACCGGCACCGCGAAGACCTTCGACACGGCGGAGGAGCTGACCGAGCCGGTCTTCGAGGGGGCGGTGCGCTCGCCCAACGGCGAGGACGTGCTGTACGTCTTCCGCTCCCGCGACGGTGTGCGGAGCCTGCTCCTCCCCTACAACCTGATCCGCCAGGAGGTCGCCACCCCGCTCACCGGGCGCGGCCACGCCCTGCTGGACGACGGAACGCTGATCCTGCTCCGCGACAACCCGGACGGCGGAGACGTTCCGGCGCGCGTCCACCCGTTGCAGCGGTGGCAGACGCCGTACGTCTCCGACACCTACGCCGCCTCCCGCCCGGCCGGGGCCGGGCCGCTCGCGCGGACCGGCAACGCCGATCTCGTACGCGGGATCTCCGACTGTCTGGCGCTCGCGCACGGGGTGCGGGACATGACACCGACGACCGCCGTGTACGGACAGCTCGCCGCCGACTGCGCCCGCGCCCAGGACCGCTACCACTGGCTTTCCGACCCCGAACTGGGCTCGCTGGGGCAGCCGTTGGCGGAGCTGCGGGCCACGGCCCAGCAGGTGCTGGCCGAGTTCACCGCCGTACAGGAGCTGACGCGGCGGGCCGCCGACGCGCTGGAGGAGACCGCCGGCCGCATCACCGCGCTGGTGCGGCGGGTGCGCGGGGAGGTGCCGGGGTCGGCGTCCGCGTGGGTCGAGCGGCTGACCGAACTCCGGCAGGCCCACGGCCACTTGGCGACCATCGGTGAGATGCGGTACGCCGATGTCGAGCGGATCGCGGAACTGTCGGCTCGGACCGAGGACGACATCGCGTCGGCCGCCCAGCGGGCCGTCTCCTTCCTCGCCCGCGAGGACGCCTTCGAGGGGTACCAGGAGGAGATCGCCGGGCTCGTCGAGGACGCGGGCGCGCTGGCGACCGTACGGGACGCCTCGACCGTCTCCGACCGGCTCTCCACGATGACGGACGGGCTCGCCACCGTCACGGACGTGGTGGCCGGTCTGGAGATCGGTGACGCGACCGTCCGCACGTCCATCCTGGAGCGGATCGCGGAGGTGCTGGGCGGCGCCAACCGGGCCCGCGCCACACTGGACGCGCGGCGGCGGGAGCTGCTGTCGAAGGAGGGGCGGGCCGAGTTCGCCGCCGAGTTCGCGCTGCTCGGGCAGGCGGTGACGGGGGCGCTGGCCGCCGCCGACACGCCGGAGACCTGTGACGACCAACTCGCGCGCCTGCTGCTCCAGTTGGAGAACCTGGAATCGCGGTTCGCGGAGTTCGACGACTTCCTCGCGGAGCTGGCCGAGCGCCGGAGCGAGGTGTACGAGGCGTTCTCGGCCCGTAAGCAGACGCTCCAGGACGAGCGGGCGCGGCGGGCCGAGCGGCTGGCGGGGTCGGCGCAGCGGGTGCTGGAGACCATCGGCCGGCGGGTGGCCGCGCTGGACGACCTGGACGCCGTCCACACGTACTTCGCCTCCGACCCGATGGTCGCCAAGGTTCGGCGGACCGCCGACGAACTGCGTGAGCTGGGCGACCCCGTACGGGCGGAGGAGCTGGACGGGCGGCTGAAGGCGGCCCGCCAGGAGGCCGGGCGCGCCCTGCGGGACCGCAGCGAGCTGTACGCGGACGGCGGGTCGGTGATCAGGCTGGGCCGCCACCGGTTCGCCGTCAACACCCAGCCGTTCGACCTGACGCTCGTGCCCTCAGGCGACCGGCTCGCCTTCGCACTGACCGGCACCGACTACCGGGCCCCGGTCACCGACCCGGCGTTCGAGGCGACCCGCCCGTACTGGGAGCAGCTGCTGCCCTCGGAGTCGGCCGCCGTCTACCGGGGCGAGTACCTGGCGGCCCGGCTGCTGGAGGAACGGGGGGCCTCCCACCTCTCCGCGCTGGCCGATGAGGAGGTGGCCCTGCTCGTACGGGAGTCGGCCGCCGAATCGTACGACGAGGGGTACACCCGGGGCGTCCACGACGAGGACGCCACCGCGATCCTGCGCGCCCTGCTGCGGCTGCACGCGGACGCGGGTCTGCTGCGCCACGAGCCCGCCGTCCGCGCGGCGGCCCAGCTCTTCTGGGCGTACGGCACCGAGGAGGCCCAGCGCGCCTCGTGGACCCGGCGTGCCGCCTCGCTGGCCCGCGCCCGCGACACCTTCGGACTGGCCCCGGCCATCGCCGCGCTCCAGGAGGAGTGGGCGGCGGAGATCGGTGCGTTCGACGGAGCGGTCGACGCGCCGGCCGACGCCGTGTCCGCCTACCTCTTCGAGGAGTTGACCAGCGGGCCCGGCGGGTTCGTCGTGGGATCCGGGGTCCGCGCCTTCCTGACCGGCTTCCACCGGGCCGCCGGACCCGGCGCGTACGCGGACGACCTCGCGGCCCTCGACGGTGACCTGGCCGCCCGCAAGCAGCTCGTGGAGGGCTGGCTGACCCCGTACGCGCAGGCTTCCGGCGGGGCTCCCACGGACGGCGACCTGGCGGAGGCCGTGGCGGTGGAGCTCTGCCCGGAGCTGGAGCGGTACGGGTGCGACGCCCCGATCACCGAGCGCGTGGAGGGTCTCCTCGGGGACCACCCGCGCATCGGGGGAGGTGGGAGCCTCACCGTGAGAATCGATGAACTCCTGGCTCGCACCCGGGAGTTCCGGACGCGGACCGTGCCCGGCTTCCGCGCCTACCAGCGGCTGCGCACCTCCCTGGTGGACGCCGAGCGCGGGCGGCTGCGGCTGGACGACCACCGGCCGCGCGTGATGTCGGCGTTCGTCCGCAACCGGCTGCTGGACGAGGTGTATCTGCCGCTGATCGGGGACAGCCTGGCCAAACAGCTCGGCACCGCCGACGCCGACCGGCGCACCGACTCCCAGGGCCTGCTCCTGCTCGTCTCGCCGCCCGGCTACGGCAAGACGACGCTGATGGAGTACGTCGCGGACCGGCTGGGCATGGTCCTCGTCAAGATCAGCGGGCCCAGCCTCGGCCATGACGTGACCTCGCTCGACCCGGACCGGGCACCGAGCGCCACCGCGCGGCAGGAGGTCGAGAAGATCAACTTCGCGCTGGAGGCGGGCAACAACACGCTGCTCTACCTGGACGACATCCAGCACACCTCGCCCGAACTGCTTCAGAAGTTCATTCCGTTGTGCGATGCCACGCGCCGCATTGAGGGCGTACGGGACGGCGGGCCGCGCAGCTACGACCTGCGGGGCAAGCGGTTCGCGGTCTGCATGGCGGGCAACCCCTACACCGAGTCCGGCGAGCAGTTCCGCATCCCGGACATGCTCGCCAACCGGGCCGACGTGTGGAACCTGGGCGAGGTGCTCAGCGGACGCGAGGACGTCTTCGCGCTGAGCTTCGTGGAGAACGCGCTGACCGCCAACCCCGTGCTCGCCCCGCTCGCCGGGCGCTCGCGCGACGATCTGGCGCTGCTGGTGCGGCTGGCGGGCGGCGACGATCCGGCGGCTCGCGCCGATCACCTGGAACACCCGTATTCGGCTGTGGAGTTGGACGCCGTCCTGGCCGTGCTGCGGCATCTGCTCACCGCCCGGGAGACCGTCCTCGCGGTCAACGCGGCGTACATCGCCTCGGCCGCGCAGACGGACGCGACGCGCACCGAGCCGCCGTTCCGGCTCCAGGGGTCGTACCGCAACATGAACAAGATCGCGGAGCGGATCGTGCCCGTCATGAACGACGCCGAACTCTCCGCCGTCGTCGACGACCACTACGCGGGCGAGGCGCAGACGCTCACCACGGGCGCCGAGGCCAATCTGCTGAAGCTGGCCGCCCTGCGGGGGACGCTCACCGCCGCGCAGGCCGAGCGGTGGGCGGCGATCACCTCCTCGTACGTGCGTACACAGGCGCTCGGCGGGCCGGACGGCGACCCCATGACCCGGGCGGTGGCGGCACTCGGGCTGCTCGCGGACCGGATCGCGGCGGTGGAGACGGCGATCCAGCGGGCGGCCGACCCCCGCCATTTGCTGGCAGGGCCGCTGAGCGCCACACCTTCCACCGCGCCCGCCGCGCCGAGCGCGGTGAACCAGCCACCGGGCGAACCGAACCGGCCAGGACTCTCCGACCACCGTGCGAAGATCACAAACGTTCCACACTGACCGGAAGACCGAGCCGGAAGGATCACGGCATGCTGGGTCGCGTGCCCCCACTTCCTCAGCAGCCGGGACGACCGCCGACGGGACGACCGCAGCCCGGGCGTCCGCCGACGGGACGGCCCCCCTCTCCCGGCCACATGATCGTCTGCGGTGACGACGCGCTCGCACGTCGGCTCGCCGTGGAGCTGCGCTTCGTCTACGGCGAACGGGTCACCCTGCTCCTGCCGCCCGGCCGCGACACCAACGGCCCCGAGATACCGCTGACCCAACGGGGGCGCGCGGCGGCCCTGTTCGGCCGCATGTCGGCGGCCATGAACCGGACGGCCGGGAACGCGGCCGGCGGCACGGGCGGCGCGAGCGACGACACCAACGCCGGGGTCGAGGCCGTCCGGATCATGGAGGCGCCCGAGCCCTCCGACGACATCCTGGAGGAGGCGGGCGTCGACCGGGCCGCCGCCCTCGCACTCGTCTACGACGACGACGAGCGCAACATCCGCGCCGCCCTGACCGCACGCCGCCTCAACCCCCGCCTGCGGCTGGTGATCCGCCTCTACAACCGCAAGCTGGGGCTGCATCTGGAGGAGCTGCTCGACCAGGCGGCGGCCGTCGCCATGCCCGGCATCGACCCGGCGACGCTCGACGCCTCCACCACCGTCCTCTCCGACGCCGACACCGCCGCCCCGGCGCTCGCCGCCACCGCCGTCACCGGCAGCAGCAAGGTCATCCAGGCCGAGGGGCTGCTCCTCCGGGCCGCCGAACGCCCCCCGCCGGGACCTGGTCGGACCGCCGACCCGGGGCTCTGCACCCTCGCCCTGCTCTCCTCCACCACCAACGACCCGGCGGGGACCGAAGGTTCGGACAGCAGCGGCGACGAGGGCCCTGAACTCCTGCCCGACGACCGGTCCGTGGCCGCCGCCACGGGGCGCGGCACCGTCGTCCTGGAAGCGATCAGCCGCGCCGGCCCGGACCGCCCCGCGAACCGCATGGGAGGCAGGGGCGCCCCGCTCGCCCAGGTCTTCTCCCGCCGACTGCGCTGGTCCGCCCTCGGGTTCGTGCTGGCGGCGGTCGCCCTGGTGATCGTCTCGGTCCTCACCACCGAGGACACCCTGCTGCACGCGGCCTACCTCATCCTGCTCGACCTGCTGAGCATGAACGACCCCTCGGAGGACGGCACGGCGGCCCGGAAGATCATCCAGATCTTCTCGGGCATCGCCGGGATCCTGTTGCTTCCGCTGCTGATCGCCGCCGTCCTGGAGGCCTTCGGCACCCTGCGCACCGCCTCCTCGCTGCGCCGCCCGCCGCGTGGTCTGTCGGGGCACGTGGTGCTGCTCGGCCTGGGGAAGATCGGCACGCGCGTCCTCGTACGCCTCCGTGAACTCGACATCCCCGTCGTCGTCGTGGAGGAGGACCCCGAGGCCCGGGGCATCCCGCTGGCCCGCTCCATGCACGTCCCGACCGTCCTCGGCGACGTCACGCAGGAAGGCGTCCTCGAAGCCGCCAAGATCCGCCGAGCCCACGCCCTCCTCGCGCTCACCAGCATCGACACGACGAACCTGGAGGCGACGCTGTACGCGCGGTCGGTGAAGCCGGACCTGAGGGTGGCGCTGCGGCTGTACGACGACGAGTTCGCCACCGCCGTCTACCGCACCCTGCGCACCGCGCACCCCCAGGCGCTCACCCGCTCCCGGTCCGTCTCCCATCTGGCCGCGCCCTCGTTCGCGGTCGCCATGATGGGCCGCCAGATCCTGGGCGCGGTCCCGGTCGAGCGGAAGGTGATGCTCTTCGCGGCCCTGGAGGTGGCGGGCCATCCGCAGCTGGAGGGCCGCACGGTGGAACAGGCGTTCCAGGCCCATGCCTGGCGGGTCCTGGCCATCGACGGCACCCCGCCCGCCGACCGCAACCCGGACCTGGCCGCCCTCCCCGCGTACTCGCCGGAAGGCGGCACCCCGCCGCCCTCAGGCCTGGTGTGGGACCTGCAACCCGATTACGTGCTCCGCGCCGAGGACCGGGTGGTGATCGCGGCCACCCGGCGGGGGCTGGCGGAGCTGCTGCGGCGGCAGCGATCGGTGGTGCCGGGGCAGTGAGGGGCCGGCGGCGGGTCAGTGAGGGCGCGCACGGGTGCCCTGAGGGTCGCGCGTGCGTACGCAGTAGGGGCCGCGTGTGCGCCGCGTGAGCTGTGTGTGCGCCTGGAGACCGGCGCCCGCGCCTACCGGAACGTGCCCATCGCCTGCCGTACCTCCTCCAGGGTCCGTTCCGCGAGTGCGGCGGCCCGCTCGTTTCCCGCGCGCAGGACCGACCGTACGTACGTGAGGTCCGCCGCGTACTCCGCCCGCCGGGCCCGGACGGGGGCCAGGTGGCTGTTGACCGCGTCGGCCACCGTCCGCTTCAGAGCGGCGGCACCGCCGCCGCCGATCTCCGCCGCGACCTCGTGCGGGTCCCGGTCCAGGCAGAGGGCGGCCAGCAGGACGAGTGAGGAGACCCCGGGGCGGGTCTCGGGGTCGTAGGTGATGTGCCGGTCCGCGTCGGTGGTCGCACCCTTGATCAGGCGGGCCGTCTCGTCGGCGGTGGCGCCGAGCGGGATGGAGTTGGCGCGGCTCTTGCTCATCTTGGTGCCGTCGGTGCCGAGGAGCAGGGGGGCGTCGGAAAGCAGGGCCTCCGGTTCCGGGAAGAGGTTCCCGTACCGCTCGTTGAAGCGGCGGGCGATCGTCCGGGTGAGTTCGAGGTGGGGCAGCTGGTCCTGGCCGACGGGGACCACGTTGCCCTTGCAGAAGAGGATGTCGGCCGCCTGGTGGACCGGGTAGGTGTACATGAGCCCGCTCACCGCCGACTGCCGGGAGTGTGCGATCTCGTCCTTCACCGTGGGGTTGCGGCCCAGCTCCGCGACGGAGACCAGGCTGAGGAAGGGCAGCAGGAGCTGGTTGAGCGCGGGGACGGCGCTGTGGTTGAAGACGGTGGACCGGGCGGGGTCGATGCCCAGGGCCAAGTGGTCCAGGAGCAGCTCGTCGGTGTACTCCCCCAGCCGCTCGGCGGTGTCCCGGTCGGTGAGGACCTGGTAGTCGGCGATCAGGACGAAGACGTCGACGCCGAGGTCCTGGAGGCGGACCCGGTTGCGCAGGGTGCCGAAGTGGTGGCCGAGGTGGAGGGGGCCGGTGGGGCGGTCGCCGGTGAGGACCCGGAAGCGGGCGGGGTCCCGGGCGATGCGGTGCTCCAGCCCGGTGCTGCGGAGTTCGGCGGTGGTCGTCATGGCGGGGTCTCCTCGCGGTGGTGGATACGGTGCGCGGAGGACGGCCCGGACAGGGAGCGGGTGAGGGCAACGCGAAAGGGCCGTCCATGGTGAACGGCCCTTCGTTCCGTGCAGACAGGTGCTGCGGCCGCTCCTAGGAGGAGCGCCACCAGCTGCGGCACGGGACGGAGGTCATGCGGTGAGTGTACCGACCACAGGCTCGGGAGGGCGCGAATAGAGGCGGGAAGCCGACGTGGAGGAATAGGTCGCGGGCGCAATCCGTTACCGCCCATAGTTCAATATTCAACCAATCACCATCAAGCGTCGCGCTCGATGCCCGCGACCTCAGGAGGCGGACGCCATGCAGTTCGGGATCTTCACCGTCGGAGACGTCACCACCGACCCGACCACCGGCCGGACGCCGACCGAGCACGAGCGGATCAAGGCGACCCTGGCCATCGCGCAGAAGGCCGAGGAGGTCGGCCTGGACGTCTTCGCGACCGGCGAGCACCACAACCCGCCGTTCGTCCCGTCCTCCCCGACCACCACCCTCGGCTACATCGCCGCCCGCACCGAGAACCTGATCCTGTCCACGTCCACCACCCTGATCACGACCAACGACCCGGTGAAGATCGCGGAGGACTACGCCACCCTCCAGCACCTCGCGGACGGCCGCGTCGACCTGATGACGGGCCGGGGCAACACCGGACCGGTCTACCCCTGGTTCGGCAAGGACATCCGCCAGGGCATCCCGCTGGCCATCGAGAACTACGCCCTGCTGCACCGGCTGTGGCGCGAGGACGTCGTGGACTGGGAGGGCAGGTTCCGCACGCCGCTGCAGTCCTTCACCGCCACCCCGCGCCCGCTGGACGGGGTCCCGCCGTTCGTCTGGCACGGCTCCATCCGCTCCCCCGAGATCGCGGAACAGGCCGCCTACTACGGTGACGGGTTCTTCCACAACAACATCTTCTGGCCGATGGAGCACACGAAGAAGATGGTGTCCCTCTACCGGAGCCGCTACGCCCACTACGGTCACGGCACCGCCGAACAGGCCGTCGTCGGGCTCGGCGGTCAGGTGTTCATGCGGAGGAACTCGCAGGACGCGGTACGGGAGTTCCGCCCGTACTTCGACAACGCCCCGGTCTACGGCCACGGCCCGTCCCTGGAGGACTTCACCCGCGAGACCCCGCTGACGGTGGGTTCGCCGCAACAGGTCATCGAGCGGACGCTGACGTTCCGGGACGCGGTCGGTGACTACCAGCGCCAGCTGTTCCTGATGGACCACGCGGGGCTCCCGCTGAAGACGGTCCTGGAGCAGCTCGACATCCTCGGCGAGGAGGTCGTGCCCGTCCTGCGCAAGGAGTTCGCCGCCCTGCGGCCCGCCGGAGTGCCCGACTCCGCGCCCGTCCACCCGGCGGTGACCGCCGCCCGGGCCTCCCGAAAGGAGGGCTGACCCCCGTGTTCGCCACCACCCCCCAGCACATCGTCGCCGTCTCTGCGGGTCTGAGCCAGCCGTCCTCCACCCGGCTGCTGGCCGACCGGCTGGCCGCCGCCACCCGCGAACGGCTCGCGGCGGACCAGGACCGCGACGTCGAGGTCCGCGTCATCGAGCTGCGTGACCTCGCCGTGGACATCGCCAACCACCTGGTCAGCGGGTTCCCGTCGGCCGGGCTGCGGGAGGCGATCGACGCGGTGGCGGAGGCGGACGGGCTGATCGCCGTGACGCCCGTGTTCACCGCCTCGTACAGCGGTCTGTTCAAGTCGTTCTTCGACCTGATCGACCCCACCGCGCTGACCGGCAAGCCCGTCGTGATCGCCGCGACGGGCGGCACGGCCCGCCACTCGCTGGTGCTGGAGCACGCGCTGCGGCCGCTCTTCGCCTACCTGCGGGCCGTCACCGTGCCGACCTCCGTCTACGCCGCCTCCGAGGACTGGGGCTCCTCCGGTGACGAGTACACCGAGGGCCTGCCGTCCCGGATCCGGCGCGCGGGCGGCGAGCTGGCCTCGGCCGTCCTGGGCCGCCCGGCCTCCGGGGCCTCCCGGGCGCCGGGCCTGGACGACGAGGAGGACGCGGTCGTCCCGTTCGAGCAGCAGCTCGCGGATCTGCGACTGGGCTGAGCGGGACGGGTGGGACGAGCCGAACCTCTTGTCCGGTTTGACTACAGTGAGACCGGATGCGGTAACGCATCTGTTCCGAGCCGAAGCGAGCTGGAGGCAGACATGGGCAGGATCGTCGTGGGCGTGGACGGGTCCGATCCCTCGATCAAGGCACTGCACTGGGCCGTCCGTCAGGCCGAGCTGACCGGTGACACCGTGGAGGCCGTCAACAGCTGGGAGTACCCCGCGACCAGCTGGGCCTCGATGATGCCGGGCCTGCCGGAGGACTTCGACCCGCAGGCGCTCGCCACCGTCTCGCTCAACGAGGCGCTGGAGGAGGCCCTCGGTGCCGAAGGGGCCGCCGCGGTCACCAAGATCGTGGTCATCGGCAACCCCGCCCAGACCCTGCTGGACCGGGCCAGGGGCGCCAACCTGCTCGTCGTGGGCGCCCGGGGCCGCAGCGGCCTCAAGGCGACGCTGCTCGGGTCGGTCAGCCTCCACGTAACGCAGCACGCCCCGTGCCCGGTGACGGTGGTACGCGGCTGACGTCGCCCCGTGCGCGGCGCCGCCCCGTGCGGCGGCGCCCCCTGTCCTCCCCCGGCCCACGGCCTCACGGCGTCGGCCCCGGTGGGAAGGGGGGCACTGGCCGTCCACGGGTAAATGAAGGGGCTGTTGTCAGTGGGTGCTCCTATCGTGTGGTCATGACCCCTGCTCTGTTCGGGCGCGACCACCCCGCAGGCATCCTCCGCTCGGAGATCCTCCGGGCGACGGAGAGCCACGGCGGTCTCGTGCTCGTCACGGGCGAGGCCGGGATCGGGAAGACCACCCTCGTCACCGACGCCGCGCACGAGGCGCGGCGGCGCGGGGCGCTGGTGGTCGGCGGCTCCTGCTGGGACTCCGAGAGCACCCCCGGCTACTGGCCCTGGGTGCAGGTGCTGCGCGGGCTGCGCCGCTCCGCCACGGCTGCCGAGTGGGCGGCGGCCCAGGAGGCGTCGGACGGCCGCCTCGGCATCCTCCTCGGCGACCCGGGGGGCGGCGGGCGAGCGGAGGACAGGGGGCCCGCCGGGGTTCCGCCGGACGGAGTCGAGGCGGCGGGCGGCGAGGGACCCGGTGTCCACACCGCCGGGGCCTCCGGTTCCGCCGGGGGTCCGTCGGACGGGGCCGAGGCGGCGGGCGGCGAGGGACCCGGTGTCCACACGGCCGGGGTCTCCGGTTCCGCCGGGGGTCCGTCGGACGGGGCCGAGGCCTTCGGGCTGTACGACGCGGTGACCACCGCCCTCGTCACCGTCTCCCAGAGCCGCCCGCTGGTCGTGGTCCTCGATGACCTCCACAGCGCCGACCCCGCCTCGCTCCGGCTGCTCGAATTCGCCGCCCAGCACGCCTGGTTCGAGCGGCTGCTGCTCATCGGCACCTACCGGGACGTCGAGGTGGAGGCCCCCGGCCACCCGCTCCAGCAGCTGATCCTCCCTCTCGTGTCGCGCGCCTCGGCCACCCTCACGCTGACCGGCCTCGCCCGCGACGAGGTGGGCGCGCTGCTGTCCGTGACGACGGGCCGCGAGCCCGCCCCGCACCTGGTCGACGAGGTCCACCGGCGCACCGGCGGCAACCCGTTCTTCGTCGAGCAGACGGCCCGGCTCTGGCACAGCGGCAGCCCCGTCTCCACCATCCCGCCCGGCGTGCGGGAGGCGGTCCGGCAGCGGCTGAGCCTGCTGCCCGGGGAGGTCGTCTCGCTGCTGACGGCCGCCGCGGTGCTCGGCCGGGAGTTCCGCCGACAGGTGCTGGCCGTGGTGCACGGCTCCCCGGTCCCCCGGGTGGAGCGGCTGCTGGAGTCCGCGATCATCGCCCGGGTCGTCGTCCCGCGCCCCTCCGGGAGTTACGCCTTCGCCCACGACCTGCTCCGCGAGACTCTGTACGCCTCCCTCGGTGACGCGGAGGCCCGCCGCCGCCACGCCGCCGCCGTGCGGGCGCTGGACGCGCACGGCCGGCTCGACGACACCGTGCGGCCCGGGGACCTCGCCCGCCACGCCCACCTCGCCGGAGGAGAGCTGGAGCGCGACCGCCGGATCGATCTGCTGCTCGCCGCCGCCCGGGACGCCTCGGGACGCCTGGCCGACGAGGAGGCCACCGGCCACTACCGCCGGGCCCTCGCGGTGGCTTCGGGCGAGGAAGGCCGGGAGGGCCGGGACCACGGGGAATCGGAGGCGGGCGGGGAGGCCGGGACGGGCGGAGTGGCGGAGGCGGGCGCGGGGGCGCGGGCCGGTGCAGGGGTGCGGGCCGGGGCGGCAGGAGTGACCAGGGAGGCGGCACCGGGTGGTGAGCGGGAGCGCGGGGCCGACGGCCTCCCGGCACAGGACCGCCGCCGGGTCGCACTCATCTGTCTCGACCTGGGCGAACAGCTGCGGCACACCGGGGAGGCCGCCGAGGGGGAGCGGCTGCTGAACCGGGCGGTCGGCCTGGCCCGGGAGCTGGATGACCCGGAGCTGGTGGCCCGGGTGGCCATCACCCTGTACCGCCAGGGCGCCTTCGGCGGCAGTGAGGCGTTCATGGTGGCCTTCCTGAGCGAGGCCCACCGCAAGGTCACCGGCAAGGACGGGCAGGACAGCCTCTCCGCCGACCGGCTCGCGCAGGAGCTGGCCATCCACATCATGGCCCTCGCCCGCGACGGCTCGGACGACGAGGCCCTCGCCTTCTCCCTCTGGGCCCGCCACGACTCCGTCTGGGGCCTCGGCTCGGCGGTGGAGCGGCTGGGGCTGACGGACGAGATGGCCGTCGTCGGCCGTCGCACACAGAACCTGGACATGGAGCTGCACGCCGCCTCCATGCGGTGGGTGACCCTGCTGGAGCTGGGCGACCCGGCCTTCATCGATCAGTACCGCACCTTCATCCGGGCCGCCGAGCGCTCCGAGCTGCCCCGGTTCGCCCTGGCCATCGCCGTCGACAGCAGCCTGATCGCCTCCCTCCAGGGCCGGTTCGACGAGGCGGCCGCGGCGCTCCGGGACGAGGTGCTCGGCCCCCAGGACAGGGAGCACGAGGCGTTCGGCTTCATGCGGTCCCATCTGCGCTGGTCCCTGTACCTGCTCCAAGGCCGGTTCGCGGAGGCGGAGAAGGTCCTCGCCGCGCTGCCGGGCGTCCGGTATCCGTACCCCAGGCTGCTGGAGGCGCTCACCGCGGTCGAGCAGGGCGACGCGGCCCCGGCCCTCCGCCTGATCGCCGAGCAGTCGGACCGACCCGCCGCCCCCTATCCGCGGGTGTTCATGCCGCTCTGGCTCCGGCTGCTGGCCCAAACGGCCGCGGCCACCGGCGACCGGCACCTCATCGCCCGCGCGGAGGACGAACTCACCCCCTACACGGGCCAGTGGATCGTCTCGCTGTACGGGTGTGACATCGGCGGGCCCGTCGACCTCTGGCTCGGGATGCTCGCCGCTGCCCGCCACGACCGGGACGCGGCGGTGGCCGCGCTCACCGAGGCCACCGCCTCCGCGGACCGCCTCGGCGCCCGCCCCTGGGCCGTACGCTCCCGGCTGGAGCTGGCCCGTTCCCTCCTCGCCCGCGCGGAGCCGGGCGACACCGGCCGGGCCCGCGCGATCCTCACCGAAGCGGAGCGGGAGGCCGCCGAGTTGGGCCTGCACCACGTGGCCTCCGAAGCGGCCTCCATCCGTACGGCCCCCTGGGCCGCAGGCCGACCCACCACCGCCGCGTCCCCTGAACTCACGCCCCCCGCAACCGCGCCCCCCGCCGCCATCTCCACAGCGGCCACGAACACCGCCCCCGGCCTCCCCACTCCTGACACCGACAGCACCTCCACCACATCCACCACCCCCTCCAGGCCCGCATCCGGCTCCGGCTCCGGATTCGACGCAGCCCCGGCCGCCGAGTTCCGCCGCGACGGGCCCGTCTGGCAGCTGCGCTGGGACGGGCGGACCGTGCACATGCCCGACGCCAAGGGGCTGCGGGACCTGCACAGCCTGCTGGGGCTCCCCGGCGCCGACGTACCGGCCGTGCGGTTGCTCGCCCCCGAGGGCGGCCGCGCCGTGGTCGCCGCCGGCCGGCTGGGCGGTGACCCGGTGCTCGACGAGGAGGCCAAGCGCCGCTACAAGGAACACCTGGACCGGCTGGACGCCGAGATAGACCGTGCGGCGGCCCGGGACGACACCCGGCAGGTGGAGGCGTACGACCGGGAGCGGCAGGCCCTCCTGGACCAGCTGCGCACCGCGGCGGGGCTCGGCGGCCGGAGTCGCCGCCTGGGCGACCAGACCGAGCGGGCCCGCAAGACGGTCACCGCCCGGATCCGCGACACCCTGCGCAAGCTGGACTCCCTCCACCCCGAACTGGCGGCGCACCTGCGGGAGTCCGTGACCACGGGGACCACCTGCGCCTACCGCCCCGCCCGGGTCCCCGACTGGCGGCTGTGACCTGGCGTCCCATCGCACCAGGCCACAGCAACCACCGGCCTCGCCCGACTGATCACAGCCGACTGATCACACCCGGCCGACATCTCCCGCCGTTCACCTCCGGCCGGCCGTCACTTCCGGTTGTAGAGCCGCATCGTCACGGCGCCGAAGACGACCATGACCGCTCCGGCCCACCCCAGCGACCAGGCGAGATCGGCGACGGGCCAGTTACCCGCCATCAGCCCGCGCACCGCCGAGACCAGGTGGGTGATCGGGCTGTTGTTCACGAAGGCCTGGAGCCAGCCCGGCATCGTGCTCGGGAGGACGAAGACGTTGCTGAGGAAGGTCAGCGGAAAGATCACCATCATGCTGACGCCCATCACGGACTTCTCCGTGCGCAGCATCAGCCCGAACATGGTCCAGATCCACGAGAAGGCGAACGAGAACACCAGCAGCAGGGCCACCCCGGCCAGCACCCCGAGCACCCCGCCCTCCGGCCGGAAGCCGATGATCATGCCGACGGTCAGCATCACCACCGAGGCCAGCAGATAGCGCAGGACATCGCCCAGCAGATAGCCCACCATCGGGGCGGGCCGCCAGATCGGCAGCGTACGGAACCGGTCGAAGACGCCCTTGGCGATGTCGGTGTTGACCGCGATGCCCGTGTACATCGTGATCATCACGACGCTCATCACCAGGATGCCGGGCAGCAGGAACTGGATGTACTCCTGCGTGGAGCCGGCCAGCGCCCCTCCGAAGAGGTACGTGTACATCAGGACGAGCATGATCGGGAAGGCCGTCACATCGAAGAGCTGCTCCGGCACATGCTTGATCTTCAGCATGGCGCGCCAGCCGAAGGTGAGCGAGGCCGACAGCGCGCTGGGCCTCGGCGGTCGGTCCAGACCGACCAGGAGAGCCGACAGGCGCTCCGCGTCCGGAGCCGCGAGCGCGACGTCCTCCAGCTCCGTCTTGGTGGTCGTGGTGCTCATGCCGCCACTCCCTTCTTGTCCGTGAGGGCGAGGAAGACCTCGTCGAGGCTGGGCTGTCCCAGCGAGAAGTTGTCGACCGTGATGCCGGACCGGGCCAGCTCGGCGAGGGCCCGTGCCGCCTGTTCCGCCGCGTCGCGGTCGGAGCCGTGGGCGTCGATCCGGGCGGTCAGCGCCACCGGGTCCGCGTCCAGCACGACCGAGGCGTCCAGCGCGAGGGAGAGCACCCGCTCGGCCTCGGGCCGCTGGGCGGCTTCGCGCAGCCTCAGATGGACCGTGCCGGAGCCGACGGAGGCCTTCAGCTCGCCCTTGGTGCCCTCGGCGATCACCCGGCCGTGGTCGATCACCGCGATCCGGGAGGCCAGTTGGTCGGCCTCGTCCAGATACTGCGTGGTCAGCAGGACCGTGGTGCCCTGGGCGACGACCGCGCGCACGATGTCCCAGACCTGGTTGCGGCTGCGCGGGTCGAGTCCAGTGGTCGGCTCGTCCAGGAAGAGCAGGTCGGGGGTGTTGAGGATGGAGGCGGCGATGTCGATGCGGCGCCGCATGCCTCCCGAGAAGTTCTTCACCTGCTTGCCCGCCGCCTCGCTCAGCCCGAACCCTTCGAGGAGTTGGGCCGCCCGGTCGCGGGCCGCGGGCTTGGAGTGGCCGAGGAGGCGGGCGAGCAGGATGAGGTTCTCGTTACCGGTGAGGTCCTCGTCCACCGAGGCGTACTGCCCGGTGAGGCTGACCCGACTGCGGACCGCGTCGGGGTCCTTCACCACGTCCTTGCCGAAGACGTGGGCCGTCCCGCCGTCGGGGCGCAGCAGCGTCGCGAGCATCCGTACGGTGGTGGTCTTTCCGGCCCCGTTGGGTCCGAGGACCCCGTAGACGGTACCGGTCGGGACCGCGAGGTCGACGCCGTCCACCGCACGGTTCTCGCCGAAGACCTTCACCAGCCCCGCGGTCTCGATGGCTAGTTCAGTGCTCATGGATCCATTCCTTGTACGTCATCGTCGTCGTTGTCTCGGGGTGCCCCGCCGTCGTGCCGGTCCTCAGGAGACGTACGGGCGGACGGCCCGGGCCTCCCGCAGGGCCCGGCCCCACCAGCCGAGCTGATCGAGCATCAGCCGCACCGCCCGGTCCCGCGCGCACGCTCCGGCGTGGTCCTCCAGCGGGGTGTGCAGGAAATCGAGCGCGACCCCGTTGCGCAGGGTCACCGTGTGCAGCTCCGTGAAGACCGAGCGCAGCTGCTCCACCGCGTAGAGCCCGGAGGAGCCGTGGCCGTAGCTCACGAAGCCGACCGGCTTGGCCTGCCACTCGTCGTACGCGAAGTCGATGGCCTGCTTGAGGGAGGCGGGGAAGGAGCGGTTGTACTCCGGGGTGACCACGACGAAGGCCTCGGCCCTCCCGATCGCCCCGGTGAACTCGGTCATCTGCTCCGTCGCCCGCTGCGGGTAGTGCACGGGGAAGTCGAACTCCGCGAGGTCCAGCACGGCGAGGTCCAGCTCGTCCCGTGCCCGGGCGCGCTCCACGAACCAGCGGCCGACCACGTCGCCGATCCGTCCTTCGCGCGTGCTACCGATGATCACCGCCACCCGCAGCGGCTCGTCGTCCGTCATCGCTCCCGCCTCCTCCCGCTCGCTCTCCGGCTCCTCACTCCTGGGGCGCCAGATGCCGGGGCGCGGCCGCCAGATCGCATCTGGCGACCGCGCCCCACGGGCGGAGCACGGCTGGACGGGACCTCGCGGCTCGCCCCGGCGTCAGGGCCCCGTGAGCGTCAGGGCTCCCGTGAGTAGAAGAGGTAGAACGTGGCCAGGAAGACGCCCGCGCCGACCACCAGCCCCAGCACGGTGGAGCGCAGCACGCTGGTGTCCGTGAGGCTCACCAGGAAGCCGATCGCGCAAGCGGTCAGAGCGCCGTACGCCGTCGCCCGCAGCCCGTGGCGCAGGTCGCGCTGAATCCGGCCCAGCGCGAAGCAGAGAACCGCAAGCGCCGCCCCGGAGACCAGGCCCAGCACGACCTGTCCGCCGGTGCTGGGGCCGCCGTCACGGCGGATGAACGCGGCGTAGAACCCGTAGATGATGCCGAGCGCCAGCGGCACCGCCACGGCGAGCGGGCTGAGGCTACGGGGCCGTGCATGGGCTCCGGCCCTCTTCCTGCCGGGCATGGCTGCGTGTGTGACCATCGCGGACAGCTCCTTCCGTCACCCCGTCGCGCGCCCCCGTCCCTCCAGAGCACACCCGCCCGCGCACCCCGGCAACTCGAACGGCGTACGGTCCGGAGCGGGCCGGCTCCGGAGGGGATTCCCTGGAGGGGTGCGGACCTCTCACTCGGCGGACTCGGCCGACCCGGCGGCTTCGAAGGCTTCGACGGCCCGGAGGATCTCAGCGGGGTCGGTGGCCCTCCCGGCGGCCCTGCTCGTCCTGCTCGCCGTCCTGGTTCCGTTCAGCGCGCTCTCCGCCTGGGTCGACCTGGAGATCGACGACAGTGATCGCTATGTCGCCGCCGTCTCCCCTCTCTCCTCCGACCCGGCGGTGCAGAGCACCGTCGCGGACCTGGTCACCGAGAAGGCCATGGAGCAGATCGATCTCGGCCCGCTCCAGGAGACCGTCCGGGACTTCCTCCACGGGGCCGTGCGCTCCTTCACCTCCACCGAGGCCTTCCGCACCGCCTGGGACACCGCGAACCGGGCCGCCCACCAGGCCGTGACCACCGCCCTGGACGGCGACAGCGGCGAGGCGGTCACCATCGACCTGGCGCCGGTGATCGAGCAGGTCAAACAGGATCTGGTGAGTCAGGGGGTGCCGTTCGCGAATCAGATCCCCGTCGAGCGGACGGAGATCACGGTGATCGGCGCCGACCGCGCGGACACTCTCCGGGACTCGTTCCGCTGGCTGCGCTACTGCAGCATCTGGCCGGCCGTCGCCACCCTGGTGCTGCTCGTGCTGGTGGTGGGTATCGCGACGGTACGGGGAGGAGTCCGGGCCGGGCTGACCGCCACGGCGGCGGTGGGCGCCGGGTTCGCCCTCGGCGCGATCGTGCTGCGGATTCTGGTGGCCGTCGGCCGGGGCCGGGTGCTGGACGAGGTGCCTGACGGGGACCGGGACGCGGCTGCGGCGGTGGTCGACGCCCTCACCGACTCGCTGCGGACCGCGGTGTGGGCCGTGCTGGTGGTCGGCGCGGTCCTGCTGGTGGGGGCGGTGGTGGCCCGGGTGCTGCTGAGACGCCGGAGGGCCGGATAGCCCTGTGGTGGGGGGGGGGGGGGGGGGGGGGGGGGGGGGGGGGGGGGGGGGGGGGGGGGGGGGGGGGGGGGGGGGGGGGGGGGGGGGGGGGGGGGGGGGGG
>NZ_JBWKCM010000026.1:0-99730 GCF_056436485.1 Streptomyces sp. NPDC043746
TCGAACGGGGCGGCGACCGTAACGGCCACCTGAAGTGCTGCGATGCTCTTCATTGGGTCAGTTCCTCTCACACAGGAACGGCTCACAGAGACCCCCGGAGCTGCTACTCCGGGGGTCTCGCCGTTGGAACCATCCGGCTCCCCTCAGCCCCGCCCGTACAGCACCGCGCGAAGCGGACTGGACGGGCGGAGGAGGCAACCGGCCCCGCGATAGCCACGGGAAACGGTCCGTACAGGCGGCCCGTACTGCTCGGCCGCCGACTCGGAGGGGCGTTGTCACTCGCGCCGGTCCAGCGCGGGCAACGCCCTCGTACTTCGCTTGCTCACGGGTGCCTCCGACGTGATTCAGGAGGTGGGCGGATGCTCGGTTCTCGTGTTCGCTCGGCGCTGCTCGGTCCGGGGAGATGCGAAGTCCCAGACGTCTGAGGTGGCAGCTTCAAGGTGTGCCGTAGCGGTTCTTTTGAGTCGGTGGCGTGTCCCCCGTCTGGGGTGTTGGGCCCCGGTGTGACGGGGGCCCCTTCTCGGCCGACTGGTCTCCACTCGCCTCGGCCGGAACGGTCACGGCCGCCGTACTGCGGTGGATCACGCTGTGGAGTTGTTGTGCTTGAGGGCATGCAATGCACGGAACCCGAGGGCTCCTGTACTCCTGCACTCATGTGCAGGAGTTACGTTCATCAGAGTGCCCAACTCCTGTACATGAGTCAACCCGCCGCGAAGGATTTCTTCACGACGGGCTGTGAGGGCAGGCGCTGGTCAGTCCCCAGCCGGGATGCGGTAGTCGAGAACGAACTGGTCAGCGGCCATGATCGTGTCGCACACCTCGACCACGCGGCCATCTTCGGTTTCCGCGCTCCGTGTCAGGTGGATGACGGGTGAGCCTGGGCTGAGGGTGAGAGCTCCCGTCTCCGCCTTGGTCGCCAGGCGGGCGCGTACGGTTTCCACGAACTGACTCAGGGTGTGGCCGTTGTCTTCCAGGCGCGCGTAGATGCCACCACCCCCCGGGTTCTCCTCGAACAGCTCCGGGATGTCCTTGGCGATGTCCCAAGGCAGGTACGACGTGGCTTCCTCGGTCGGTGTCCCATCGCTGAAGTAGAGCCGCCGGCGTGCAAGGACCTTGGTTCCGTCCGGGACCCCTAGGCGCTCCGCTACCTCGCCCGACGCCTCTGTGGGGCCGATGTAGAGCACTGTGACGCCCGGCGTCTTTCCCGCCTGCTCGGTCTCGGCGAGGTACGCAGCCTTTCCGGCCCGGCGGTGGGATCGCCTGAAGCGGTCGGAAGATTTGCGGCGCACGGGGGGCTGGCTCTTCACGAACGAACCCTTGCCGTGAAGCGTATCGATCAGGCCGGTCGGCCGGAGTTCCGCAACGGCCTTGCGGGCCGTCCCTTGCGAAACCGAGTAGCGGGTCATGAGTTCTGACTCGCTGGGGACCTTCTCGCCAGGCTTCAGCACCCCTTCCCTGATCTGCTGAGCGAGGTCGTTGGCGATCTGTAGGTACCGGGGCTGACCGGTGTCCCTAGAGGCTGCTGTGCCCATGTCCTTCTGCTCTCCTATGCTCATATACATGAGTAACGCTACCCAGGAAGGTGCGCCAATGTCGCTGCACTCGGTTTCAGTGGCAGGCGTGGTTGTCCGCGAGGACGGCCGTGTCCTCGCGATCCGACGGGCTGACAACGGTGCTTGGGAGGCTCCGGGTGGCGTTCTGGAGCTGGATGAACGCCCGGAGGACGGTGCGTGCAGAGAAGTGCTGGAGGAAACCGGTATCAAGGTGAACCCGGTTCGCCTCACGGGTGTGTACAAGAACATGACGCGCGGGGTGGTGGCGCTCGTGTTTCGCTGCCGGATGACTGGTGGGAGCGAGCAGACCTCCGAGGAGTCGACTGCTGTGCGATGGCTCACCCGTGAGGAGGTCCCGACCTTCATGACGGAGGCGTACGCGGTTCGGGTGCTGGACGCCCTAGACGATGCGGGAACGCAGGTGCGCGCGCACGACGGCCGCCGATTGTTGGATGCCGGGCAGGACGCGGTTTCGGGTGCCTGACCTGCGCGCGGAGCCATGTGTCCGGGCCGTCTGTGGGCCGTCGGGGGGCCGCCGATGATGACCCACAACCACCATCAACGACCGGGTCCGTCCGCCTCGGGTCGTCGCTGAGCTGGGCGACGACCTGGGGCACCTCGGTGTGTCTGCGACACTGGATGAACCATGCCTAAGCCCGGAGAACTCACTTTCGTCGCGCCCCGCGGAGCCAAGAAGCCCCCGCGGCACCTCGCCGACCTCACGCCCGCCGAGCGCAAGGAAGCGGTCGCCGCGACCGGCGAGAAGCCGTTCCGCGCCCAGCAGCTCTCGCAGCACTACTTCGCGCGGTACGCGCACGACCCGGCCCAGTGGACCAACATCCCCGCCGGGTCCCGGGAGAAGCTCGCCGAGGCGTTGTTCCCCGAGCTCATGTCGGTGGTGCGGCACATCAGCTGCGACGACGACACCACCCGTAAGACGCTGTGGAAGCTGCACGACGGCACACTCGTCGAGTCCGTCCTGATGCGCTACCCCGAGCGCGTCACGATGTGCATCTCCTCCCAGGCCGGCTGCGGGATGAACTGCCCGTTCTGCGCCACCGGGCAGGCCGGGCTCGACCGCAATCTGTCGACCGCGGAGATCGTGCACCAGATCGTCGACGGCATGCGCGCCCTGCGCGACGGGGAGGTCCCCGGCGGCCCTGCCAGGCTCTCCAACATCGTCTTCATGGGCATGGGCGAGCCGCTCGCCAACTACAAGCGGGTCGTCGGTGCCATCCGTCGGCTCACCGACCCCGAGCCGGACGGCCTCGGCCTCTCCCAGCGCGGGATCACCGTCTCCACCGTCGGCCTCGTCCCGGCGATGCTCCGCTTCGCGGACGAGGGGTTCAAGTGCCGCCTCGCCGTCTCGCTGCACGCCCCGGACGACGAGCTGCGCGACACCCTGGTCCCGGTCAACACCCGGTGGAAGGTCCGCGAGGTGCTCGACGCGGCCTGGGAGTACGCGGAGAAGTCCGGCCGCCGCATCTCCATCGAGTACGCCCTGATCCGGGACATCAACGACCAGGCCTGGCGCGGCGACCTGCTCGGCCGGCTACTCAAGGGCAAGCGGGTCCACGTCAACCTGATCCCGCTGAACCCCACCCCCGGCTCCCAGTGGACCGCCTCGCGCCCCGAGGACGAGAAGGCGTTCGTCGAGGCCATCGCGGCCCACGGCGTGCCCGTCACCGTCCGGGACACCCGCGGCCAGGAGATCGACGGGGCCTGCGGGCAGCTGGCGGCCTCGGAGCGCTGAGAGGCCCCCGGACCTCCCCCGTACCGGCTGAAAATCACCGGTGTAGCCTGGGCGCGAAGTCAACTTCATATTCCGACAGGGGAGCGCCACAGCGCTGAGAGTGCGGCACCAGGGACAGGTCGGCCGCAGACCCTCTGAACCTCGCCCGGGTCATTCCGGGTAGGAAGTTCGGACCTTACTCAAGCTGTTGCGCCCTGCCCGCTTCCGGTACGTCTCCGGGGGCGGGCAGGGCCGCGTCTCTTCCTGGTCACCTCCAGGAGGAATCACATGAACACCACCAAGAAGTACGCCGCCACCGCGCTCGCCGCGGCGCTCGGCGTCACCGTCCTCGCGGGCTGCGGCGGCTCCGACGACGATGCCCCTGCCGGGTCCGGCGCGTCGAAGGGCAGCGGTTCCAAGACCGTCACCCTGGTCACCCACGACTCCTTCAACGCCTCGGAAGACGTGCTGAAGCAGTTCTCCGAGGAGAGCGGCTACACCGTCGAACTGCTCAAGAGCGGCGACGCCGGTGCCGCCCTCAACCAGGAGATCCTGACCAAGGGCTCCCCGCGCGGCGACGTCTTCTTCGGTGTCGACAACACCCTGCTCTCCCGCGCCCTCGACCACGGCCTCTTCACCGCGTACGAGGCCAAGGGCCTGGACCGGGTCGCGGAGGGCACCGAGCAGGACGAGGAGCACCGGGTCACGCCCGTCGACACCGGTGACATCTGCGTCAACTATGACAAGAAGTACTTCGCGGACAAGAAGCTCGACCCGCCGCAGACCTTCGAGGACCTGATCAAGCCGGAGTACAAGAACCTCCTGGTCACCGAGAACGCGGCGAACTCCTCGCCCGGCCTCGGCTTCCTCCTCGGCACCATCGCCTCCCAGGGCGAGGACGGCTACCAGGACTACTGGAAGAAGCTGAAGGCCAACGGCGTCAAGGTGGTCGACGGCTGGGAGCAGGCCTACAACGAGGAGTTCTCCGGCTCCGCGGGCGGCAAGAAGGCCAGGGCGGACCGGCCGCTGGTCGTCAGCTACGCCTCCAGCCCGCCCGTGGAGGTCCTCTACGCCGACCCGCAGCCCAAGGAGGCCCCCACCGGCGTCTCCACCGGGACCTGCTTCCGCCAGACCGAGTACGCCGGGCTGCTGAAGGGAGCGAAGAACGAGGCGGGCGGCAAGGCGCTGCTCGACTTCCTGATCAGCAAGACGTTCCAGGAGGACGTGCCGCTGAACATGTTCGTCAACCCGGTCGTGACGGACGCGAAGCTGCCGGAGATCTTCACCGAGTTCGGTGAGACCGTCGACAAGCCGGCCACGGTGGCCCCGGAGAAGATCGCCGCCAACCGTGAGCAGTGGGTTCAGGCGTGGCACTCGATCGCCGTGAAGTAGACGCCCTCACCGAGGCCGCCGAGGCCGCCGCCGGGCCCCGGTCCGGCGGCCCGCGGGCCGGAGGCGGGGGAGGGTGGCGCGGAGCGGCCCTGCGGCTCGGCCTGATGGCCGTGCCCGTGGCGTTCTTCGCCGTCTTCTTCGCCTACCCCGTCTCCGCGATCGTCGGCCGCGGGCTGAAGACGGACGGCGCCTGGCAGTTCGGGCGGATCGGCGAGGTGCTGACCCGCCCGGACATCCTCGACGTCCTCTGGTTCACCACCTGGCAGGCCCTGGCCTCCACAGCGCTCACCCTGCTGGTCGCCCTGCCCGGCGCGTACGTCTTCGCGCGTTTCGACTTCCCGGGCAAGCAGGTGCTGCGCGCGGTCGTCACCGTGCCGTTCGTCCTGCCCACGGTCGTCGTCGGCACCGCGTTCCTGGCGCTGCTCGGGCGAGGCGGGCTCCTGGACGAGCTGTGGGGGCTGCGGCTCGACACGAGGGTGTGGGCGATCTTGCTGGCGCACGTCTTCTTCAACTACGCGGTGGTCGTCCGGACCGTCGGCGGGCTCTGGTCGCAGCTGGACCCGCGCCAGGAGGAGGCCGCCCGGGTGCTCGGTGCCGGACGGTTCGCCGCCTGGCGGCGGGTGACGCTCCCTGCGCTCGCCCCGGCGGTGGCCGCCGCCGCACTGATGGTCTTCCTCTTCACGTTCACCTCGTTCGGTGTCGTGCAGATCCTCGGCGGCCCCGCCTACTCCACGCTGGAGGTGGAGGTCTACCGCCAGACCGCCCAGCTGCTCGACCTGCCGACGGCGGCCGTGCTGACCATGGTCCAGTTCGTGGCCGTCGGCGCGATCCTCGCGGTGCACGCCGTGACCGTACGGCGCCGGGAGCGGGCGCTGAAGCTCGTCGATCCGGCCCAGACCTCCCGTCGGCCGCACGGCCCCGGACAGTGGGTGCTGCTCGGCGGGGTGCTGCTCAGCGCGCTGCTGCTGATCCTGCTGCCCCTCGGGGTGCTGGTGGAGCGGTCGTTCGACGGGCCGGGCGGTTACGGCTTCGGCTACTACGAGGCCCTCCAGAGCGCCGGGGGCAGCGGCTCGACCTTCCTCGTCCCGCCGCTGGAGGCCGTCGGCAACTCGCTGCGGTACGCGTTCGTCGCCACCCTCATCGCGCTGGTCGTCGGCGGTCTCGCCGCGGCCGCCCTGACCCGCCGGGCGGGACGGCTCGTACGCGGCTTCGACGCGCTGCTGATGCTGCCGCTCGGGGTCTCCGCCGTCACCGTCGGCTTCGGCTTCCTCATCACCCTCGACAAGCCGCCGCTGGACCTGCGCACCTCCTGGATCCTGGTCCCGCTGGCCCAGGCGCTGGTGGGCGTCCCCTTCGTCGTACGGACCATGCTCCCGGTGCTCCGCGCGGTGGACGAGCGGCTGCGCGAGGCCGCCGCCGTGCTGGGGGCCTCGCCGCTGCGGGCCTGGCGGGAGGTCGATCTCCCGCTGGTGCGGCGGGCGGTGCTGGTAGCGGCCGGGTTCGCGTTCGCCGTCTCGCTCGGGGAGTTCGGCGCCACCGTCTTCATCGCCCGGCCCGACAACCCGACCCTGCCGGTCGCCGTCGCCCGGCTGCTGGGCCGCTCCGGGGAGCTGAACTACGGGCAGGCGATGGCCCTCAGCACGATTCTCATGCTGGTGTGCGCCGTCTCGCTGCTGCTCCTCGAACGTATCCGCACCGACCGATCCGGGGAGTTCTGACCACCATGCTGAGCCTGGAAGCGGCCACCGTACGGTTCGGGAAGCGGGCCGCGCTCGACGCCGTCGACCTGGAGGTGGCCGACCACCGCATCGTCTGTGTGCTCGGCCCCAGCGGCAGCGGCAAGTCCACCCTGCTGCGGGCCGTCGCCGGACTCCAGCCCATGGACGGCGGCCGGGTGCTGCTGGCGGGGCAGGACCAGGCGGGCGTCCCGGTGCACCGGCGCGGCCTCGGCCTGATGTTCCAGGACCACCAGCTCTTCCCGCACCGCGATGTCGGCGCCAACGTCGCCTTCGGGCTGCGGATGCACGGCGTCGGCCGCGCCGAGACCGAGCACCGGGTCCGCGAACTGCTCGACATGGTCGGACTCCCCGGCGCCGAACGCCGCGCGGTCGCCGCGCTCTCCGGCGGCGAGCAGCAGCGCGTGGCCCTGGCCCGGGCGCTGGCCCCGCGCCCCCGACTGCTCATGCTGGACGAGCCGTTGGGCCAGCTCGACCGCAGCCTGCGCGAGCGGCTGGTCATCGAACTGCGCACGTTGTTCCAGGAGTTGGGTACGACGGTGCTCGCGGTCACGCACGATCAGGGCGAGGCGTTCGCCCTCGCCGACCGGGTCGTCGTGATGCGGGACGGGCGGATCGCCCAGGAGGGCAGCCCGCTGGACGTCTGGCAGCGCCCGGCTTCCGCGTTCGTCGCCCGCTTCCTCGGCTTCGACAACGTGACTCCGGCGACGGTGACCGGCCGGGCCGCCGACACCTCCTGGGGCAAGGTCCCGGTGCCCGAGGGCTCCCCCCAGGGCGAGGCCGGTCTGCTGGTCCGCCCGGCCGGGGTGCTGATCGGCGCCCCGGAGGACGGGCTGCGCTGCACGGTGGGCGTGCGCACCTTCCGGGGGAACCACGTGACCGTACGGCTGACCCCCCAGAACGCGCCGGTCCTGGAGGCCGAGTGCGCCCTGCGGGACACCCCGGACGAGGGAGCTGTGGTGGGCGTGCGGTTCGACGCGGCGGAGACGGTGGTGCTGGCGGGGGAGTGACGGGCCCCTCGCGAGGCGCACGCCCCGGCGCTCCGACCGGCACGAACCAGAGCGGCCGGGCCGGGCAAGCGGAGAGGGGCCTCAGGAGCCCCGCATCGCGGCCCAGGGGCCGCACGCGTCCTCCCCGACGCCCTCGGGCCGCCCTCCTGACCCGGCGGTCGCCTACTGTGCCAGCGGCAGCGCCGCCAGCTCCGCGATCACCCAGGTCAGCGGGGCGAACAGGGCCAGCAGGGCAGCGGCACGCAGCGCGGCAGCCTTGCGCAGTACGGAGGCGGGCGCGCCCATCCGCAGCAGCGCCTGCGCGGTGTGGGCGCGGGCCTGCTTCGCCTCCAGGACCGAGGTCAGCAGGGTCGCCGCCGTACAGCCCAGGACCAGCACCGCACCCAGCGCGGTGAGCGGCCCCCAGGGGCGTTCGTCGCCCCCGTACAGCGCCGATGCGGCCACCACGGCGGCCATCACCGCGCAGACCACCCCGAGCGGGCGCCCCAGTCGGCGCGCCTCGTCCATCAGGACCCGGCCCGCCAGCAGCCGTACGGCCCCGGGGCGCACCGCCTGGAGCGCCCGCCCGCACAGGTACGTCAGCGCCGGTCCGGCCATGGCCAGGCCGATCGCGGTGAGCGTCCACCCGGCCAGGACCGCCACCGGGGTGGCGTCGAACCGGCCCGGCAGCGGAAACGCGTGCCCGGCCGCACCCCGGGACGCGTACGCCTCCACCGCGAGCCCGGCGGCCGTCAGCGCCACGCCCCAGGGCAGCCCGGTCGGCGCGGGCGCGGGCTCCGGCAGTTCCTCGGAGCCGAAGGTGTCCCGCGCCGGGTCCGGCCGGGAGCGCAGGGCCAGCGCACTCGCGGTCGCCGCCGCCACCGGTACGAGCGCGAGCAGCATCAGCGCGGCGGCCAGCGGCAGCGGGGTGCCCGCGCCGAGGAACTCCGCCGCTCCGCCGTCGAACGGCAGCCCGGTCAGATCGCCCCGCAGATGCAGGAAGACCAGCAGCGCCACCATCGAGCCGAGCGTGGTGGAGACGGCGGTCGAGATCGCGGCCAGCACCGAGAGCCGCACCGGGCCGAGCCCCAGGGAGGAGAGGCCGGGCCGGGGCCGGGTGCTGGGGTCCGTGCGGGCGACGGCCACCGCGAACTGCACGGTGGCGGCGAGCGGGATGAAGCACCACAGCAGCCGCAGCACCGAACCGGCGGAGGCGGGGTGTGCGGAGGCGTAGCCGAGGGCGGCGAGGAGGAGGAAGCCCACTCCGGCGGAGGCGGCGGCGACCAGGAGCCGGCGGACCAGGACGAGGGGATGCGTACCGCGGGTCAGACGGAGAGCGAGCACGCCGCGCTGCCCTCCGCATCCGGTTCGGCGGGCAGGGCGACGGTGGAGACGCGGCGGCCGTCCAGCAGGGAGACGGTCCGGTCGGCGAGGGCGGCGACCTCGGCGTCATGGGTGGCCAGGACCACGGTGATGTCGTGCGAGCGGGCCGCGGCGGTCAGGGTGCGCAGGAGCTGGGAGCGCTCGGCGCGGTGCAGGGTCGCGGTGGGCTCGTCCGCGAAGATCACCGTCGGCCGGGCGCAGAGGGCCCGGGCGACGGAGACCCGCTGGCGCTCCACCTGGAGCAGGGCGTGCGGGCGCTTGCGGGCGAGCGCGGCGATGTCCAGGCGCTCCAGCCACTCCGTCGCGGCCTTCCTCGCGGTCCGGTGCGCGACGCCGCGCAGCAGCAGCGGCAGCGCGGCGTTCTCCCAGGCGGTCAGCTCGGGGACGAGCTGCGGGTCGGCGGCGATCCAGCCGAACCGTTCCCGCCGCAGCCGCTCGCGCACGCGCGCGGTCATGGTGTGCACGGGGACGCTGTTGAACCAGACCTCGCCCTGGTCGGGCACCAGCCGGCCCGCCAGACAGTGCAGCAGGGTCGTCTTGCCGCTGCCGCGCGGTCCGGCCACGGCCAGGATCTCGGCGTCGCGCACGGAGACGGAGACCCCGGCGAGACCGGGCGATCCGTTGTGGGAGTGGTGCAGGGAGCGCGCCCAGATCACGTCGTTGTCCGGCGGGGCCACCATGGCGTACACCTCGGTTCGGATGAGTTTTCCCGTTCCCCCGTACGGGGGAACGAGGACGCGGCCGATCGGTCATGGGCACCGTAGATAGTCGGACCGGGGTGTGGCGGACAGCACGCGGCCCGGACGCGTCCCTTCTCACTCGAAAGGGCGCATCCGGGCCGGGCGGACCGTAGGAAATGACCGCTGAATGATGATCATCCGGCGTTCACGGCGGTGGTCAGAGCTTCGTCCACGCCTCCGTCAGCACCGCGCGCAGGATGGACTCGATCTCGTCGAACGTGGACTGGTCGGAGATCAGCGGCGGGGCGAGCTGGACGACCGGGTCGCCGCGGTCGTCGGCCCGGCAGTAGAGGCCGTTCTCGTACAGCGCCTTGGAGAGGAAGCCGTACAGGACGCGCTCGGTCTCCTCGTCGGTGAAGGTCTCCTTGGTGGCCTTGTCCTTCACCAGCTCGATGCCGTAGAAGTACCCGTTGCCGCGGACGTCGCCGACGATCGGCAGGTCGTGCAGCTTCTGCAGCGTGGTGAGGAAGGCGTTCTCGTTGTCCAGCACGTGCTGCGTGAGGTTCTCACGCTCGAAGATGTCCAGGTTGGCGAGGCCGACCGCCGCGGAGACCGGGTGGCCGCCGAAGGTGTAGCCGTGCAGGAAGGTGTTGCCGCCCTGGTAGAAGGGCTCCGCGACCCGGTCCGAGACGATGCAGGCACCGATCGGGGAGTAGCCGGAGGTCATGCCCTTCGCGCAGGTGATCATGTCCGGTACGTAGCCGAACTTGTCGCAGGCGAAGATCGTGCCGAGTCGGCCGAAGGCGCAGATGACCTCGTCGGAGACGAGCAGCACGTCGTACCGGTCGCAGATCTCGCGGACCCGCTGGAAGTAGCCGGGCGGGGGCGGGAAGCAGCCGCCCGCGTTCTGCACGGGCTCCAGGAAGACGGCCGCGACGGTCTCGGGGCCCTCGAAGAGGATCTCCTGCTCGATCTGGTCGGCGGCCCAGCGGCCGAAGGCCTCCGGGTCGTCACCGAAGAGCGGGGCGCGGTAGATGTTGGTGTTCGGCACCTTGTGCGCGCCGGGGACCAGCGGCTCGAAGGGGGCCTTCAGGGCCGGCAGGCCGGTGATGGACAGGGCGCCCTGCGGGGTGCCGTGGTAGGCGACCGCACGCGAGATGACCTTGTACTTGGTCGGCTGGCCCTTGAGCTTGAAGTACTGCTTGGCCAGCTTCCAGGCGGTCTCGACGGCCTCGCCGCCGCCGGTGGTGAAGAAGACCTTGTTGAGGTCGCCCGGGGCGTAGTCGGCGAGACGCTCGGCCAGCTCGACGGCCTTCGGGTGGGCGTAGGACCACACCGGGAAGAAGGCGAGCTCCTGGCCCTGCTTGTACGCCGTCTCGGCCAGCTCGTGACGACCGTGGCCGGCGTTGACCACGAAGAGGCCGGAGAGGCCGTCCAGGTAGCGCTTGCCCTTGTCGTCGAAGATGTACGTTCCCTCGCCACGCACGATGGTGGGAACGGGCGCGTTCTCGTAGTCCGACATGCGGGTGAAGTGCATCCACAGGTGGTCGTACGCGGTTCGGCTGAGGTCCTTGCTCACGGCTATCGGGTTCCCCACATATAGGTCTGCTTCTTGAGCTTGAGGTAGACGAAGCTCTCGGTGGAGCGCACCCCGGGCAGCGCCCGGATGCGTTTGTTGATCGTCTCCAGCAGGTGGTCGTCGTCCTCGCAGACGATCTCCACCATCAGGTCGAAGGAGCCCGCGGTCATCACCACGTACTCGCACTCGGCCATGGCCGACAGGGCCTCGGCCACCGGGTCGAGGTCGCCCTCGACGTTGATGCCGACCATCGCCTGGCGCCTCAGCCCCACGGTGAGCGGGTCGGTGACGGCGACGATCTGCATCACGCCCTGGTCGAGCAGCTTCTGGACGCGCTGGCGCACGGCCGCCTCGGAGAGGCCGACGGCCTTGCCGATCGCGGCGTACGGACGGCGTCCGTCCTCCTGGAGCTGCTCGATGATTGCGAGGGAGACGGCATCGACCGCTGGCGGTGATCCGTTCCCGTTCCTGGAGTCTGCGCTGCGACTGGCCACACCTCCACTCTGCACCGCACTCGTCTGTCTCGCAACCCCAGATCGATGAAATTCGTTGAGTCGGTGCTCGATGGCGACTGAATCCGAAGCTGGTGGTGGTTGCCTATGTCGAAAGCGTCACCGGAACGATTAGGGTGGTGTCTCACCCATCGGACAGCCGACAGGAGGGGTGGTCATGACCACCGAGGTGCGCCGTCTGCGCAACTACATCAACGGGGAGTTCCGGGACGCCGCGGACGGGCGGACCATCGATGTGGTCAGCCCGGTGACGGAGGAGGTCTACGCGACCTCGCCGCTCTCCGGCCAGGCCGATGTCGATGCCGCCATGGAGGCCGCCGCGGCGGCGTTCCCGGCCTGGCGCGACACGACGCCCGCCGAGCGCCAGAAGGCCCTGCTCAAGATCGCCGACGCGTTCGAGGAGCGGGCCGAGGACCTGATCGCGGCCGAGTCGGAGAACACCGGCAAGCCGCTCGGGCTCACCCGCAGCGAAGAGATCCCGCCGATGGTGGACCAGATCCGCTTCTTCGCGGGCGCCGCCCGGCTGCTGGAGGGCCGCTCCGCCGGTGAGTACATGGAGGGCCTGACCTCCATCGTGCGCCGCGAGCCCGTCGGCGTGTGCGCGCAGGTCGCGCCGTGGAACTACCCGATGATGATGGCCGTCTGGAAGTTCGCCCCGGCGCTCGCCGCGGGCAACACCGTCGTGCTCAAGCCGTCCGACACCACTCCGGCGTCGACGGTGCTGATGGCCGAGATCATGGGCCAGTTCCTGCCCAAGGGCGTCTTCAACGTCCTGTGCGGCGACCGGGACACCGGCCGCGCGATGGTCGAGCACCCGACCCCGGCGATGGCCTCCATCACCGGTTCGGTGCGGGCCGGCATCCAGGTGGCGGAGTCCGCGGCCAAGGACGTCAAGCGCGTCCACCTGGAGCTGGGCGGCAAGGCGCCCGTCGTCGTCTTCGAGGACGCCGACATCGCCAGGACCGTCGCGGGCGTCTCCGAAGCGGGCTTCTTCAACGCGGGGCAGGACTGTACGGCCGCGACCCGCGTCCTGGTCCACGAGTCCATCCACGACGAGTTCGTGACCGCGCTCGCCAAGGCCGCCGCCGACACCAGGACCGGGCAGCCGGACGACGAGGACGTGGCGTACGGCCCGCTCAACAACGCCAACCAGCTGAAGCAGGTCAGCGGCTTCATCGAGCGTCTCCCCGCCCATGCCAAGGTCGAGGCGGGCGGCCACCGGGTCGGCGACAAGGGCTACTTCTACGCCCCGACCGTCGTCTCCGGGCTGAAGCAGGACGACGAGATCATCCAGAACGAGGTCTTCGGCCCCGTCATCACCGTCCAGTCCTTCACCGACGAGCAGCAGGCCGTGGAGTACGCCAACGGCGTGGACTACGCGCTCGCCTCCTCGGTCTGGACGCAGAACCACTCCCGCGCCATGCGCATGTCCAAGACCCTCGACTTCGGCTGCGTGTGGATCAACACCCACATCCCGCTGGTCGCGGAGATGCCGCACGGCGGGTTCAAGAAGTCCGGCTACGGCAAGGACCTCTCGGCGTACGGCTTCGAGGACTACACCCGGATCAAGCACGTCATGACGTCCATCGAGGACTGACCGCCGCGCACGTCCAACGGCACGGCCCCGGGCTTCCCGCCCGGGGCCGTGCCCTTTTCTGGACAACGTGTGCGGGGCGCCCCCGTCCCGCTGGACGCTTGGTCCATTGTCCGCCGCGGTGATCACCCGGCATCCTGCGCGGGTGCGAGCGATCCCGGAGAACCACCCCATGTCCCGCCGTTCCCTGCTGCGCGCCCTCGGGGCGGGGGCCGCCGGGACCGTCCTGGCCGGCTGCGGGGTGCCCGCCGCCTACGTCGAGCCGGGGGACCGGGCCGGACGCGACAGCTCCGACGCCGACCGCACCCTGCACTTCGCCAACTGGCCGCTCTACATCGACACGGACGACGAGAACACCTCGAAGCGGCCCACCCTGGAAGCCTTCACCGAGCGGACCGGGATCTCCGTCACGTACACCGAGGAGATCAACGACAACGACGAGTTCTTCGGGAAGATCAGCCCGGCCCTGATGAACCGCCGGCAGACCGGGCGCGACCTGATCGTCATCAGCGACTGGATGGCCGCCCGCTTCGTCCGCCTCGGCTGGGTCCAGGAGATGGACCGGGCGAAGCAGCCCAACGTCACCAGGTACCTGGACCCGCAGCTGCGTTCACCCGCCTTCGACGCGGGACGGCTGCACAGCGTCCCCTGGCAGTCCGGGATCACCGGCATCGCGTACAACCGCAAGCGCCTCGGCCGTGAGATCCGCTCCACCCACGACCTGTGGGCGGACGACCTGCGGGGCAAGGTGACCCTGCTCTCCGGGCTCGACGAGGCGTTCGCGCTGCTGATGCAGGGCGACGGCGTCGACATCACCCGGTGGACCGCCGACGACTTCCACACCCTGTGCGAGCACATCGAGAAGCGCGTCCGCTCCCAGCACATCCGCCGCTTCACCGGCAACGACTACATCAAGGACCTCTCCACCGGCGATGTGCTGGCCTGCCAGGCGTACTCCGGCGATGTCATCCAACTCCAGGCGGACAACCCGGACATCGAGTTCGTCGTCCCCGAGGAGGGGGCCGAGCTGTGGGCCGAGTCCCTGATGATCCCCAACCTCGCCCGCCACAAGCGGAACGCCGAGCGGCTGGTCGACCACTACTACGACCCCGAGATCGCCGCCGAACTCGCCACCTGGGTCAACTACGTCTGCCCGGTGCCCGCCGCCCGTGACGTCCTCGCCTCCGCCAAGGACAGGGAGTCCGCCGAACTCGCCGAGGACCCGCTGATCTTCCCCGACGACGCGATGCGCGGACGGCTGGCCATCGCCCGGGACATCACCGCCGAGGAGCGGACGGGCTTCACGAAGAAGTGGAACGCCATCGTCGGGTTGTGAGCCCGCCCCGGCCCCTTGCGGATGGGGAGTTGGAGCGCAGCTCGTGCAGGGTGTCGATCCGGTTGGTGGTGATCGAGTCGACGCCCCGCTCGATCAGCCGGCGCATCGTGCGCCTGGTGTCG
Organism: Streptomyces sp. NPDC043746; assembly: GCF_056436485.1. Classification (NCBI taxonomy): domain Bacteria; kingdom Bacillati; phylum Actinomycetota; class Actinomycetes; order Kitasatosporales; family Streptomycetaceae; genus Streptomyces; species Streptomyces sp. NPDC043746. The sequence continues at coordinate 14,609 of NZ_JBWKCM010000026.1, forward strand.
GCCGTCCATACGGAGACCAGCAGCCCGTCCCGGTGCACCCGGTCGGCCAGTTCCCCGCTGACCAGCCCGAAGCGGTAGTTCAGCCAGCGCGGCTTCACCGCCTCCAGCAGCACCGGGCGCGGCGGGGCGAGCGTCGTCCAGGTCAGGGCGATCTCGGCGGCCGGGTCCGCGGCCCGTACCCGCAGCATCGCGTCCGTACCGGAGCAGTAGTACACCCGCTCGCCCGCTCCGCACTCCAGGACCGTGGCGACGATCTTCCGTACCGAGGTGTCCGTGGAGCCGGGCAGGTCCAGCATCACCCGGTGCTCTCCGGCGGCGTCCAGCGCCTCGCGCAGGGTCGGCACCCCGCCGCCGGTCAGCTCCCGCACCTCGGCGAAGTCCAGCCGGTCCAGGCGCAGGTCATGGCCCCACAGCCGCTTGAGCGTGGCGTCGTGGAGCAGGACGGGCACCCCGTCGCGGGTCACCCGTACGTCGATCTCGACCGCGTCCGCCCCCCGGTCGAGGGCGGAGCGGATCGAGGGCAGGGTGTTCTCGCGGGCCCGGTACGGATCGCCGCGGTGCGCCACGGCGGTGAGGCGGGGAGTGGTGTCGGCCATGGGGCCATTGTGACGACCGCGGTCAGCGGGCGGGCCCCCGGAGCCAGTTCGCCGTGTACGAGTCGATCTCCTCGGCCAGCCGCCGCTTGCCGGCCGGGTCCAGGAACGAGGCCTCCACCGCGTTCTTCGCGAGACCCGCGATCCCCTGCTCGTCCAGGTCCAGCAGCCGGGCGGCGACTCCGTACTCGTTGTTCAGGTCCGTGCCGAACATGGGCGGGTCGTCGCTGTTGACCGTGACCAGCACGCCCGCCCCCACCATCTCCCGGATCGGGTGCAGCTCGATGTCCGTGACCGCGCGGGTGGCGATGTTCGACGTCGGGCAGACCTCCAGGGCGATCCGGTGCTCGGCCAGGTGCTCCAGCAGCTTCGGGTCCTGGACGGAGCTGGTGCCGTGGCCGATGCGCTCGGCGCGCAGCACGGTGAGGGCGTCCCAGACGGTCTGCGGTCCGGTGGTCTCCCCGGCGTGCGGCACCGAGTGGAGTCCCTCGGCGATGGCCCGGTCGAAGTACGGCTTGAACTGCGGGCGCTCCACCCCGATCTCCGGCCCGCCGAGACCGAAGGAGACCAGCCCCTCGGGCCGCCGCTCCACCGCCAGCCGGGCGGTCTCCTCAGCGGCCTGGAGCCCCGCCTCGCCCGGGATGTCGAAGCACCAGCGCAGGATGACGCCCAGCTCGGACTCGGCGGCCTTGCGGGCGTCCTCGATGGCCTCCATGAAGGCCACCTCCGGGATGCCGCGCCGGGTCGAGCTGAACGGGGTCACCGTCAGCTCCGCGTACCGGATGTTCTGCCGGGCCATGTCCCGCGCCACCTCGAAGGTGAGCAGCCGGACGTCCTCGGGGGTGCGGATCAGGTCCACCACCGAGAGGTAGACCTCGATGAAGTGCGCGAAGTCGGTGAAGGTGAAGTAGTCGGCCAGTGCCTCGGGGTCGGTCGGCACCTTGGAGTCCGGGTGGCGGGCGGCCAGTTCGGCGACGATCCGGGGCGAGGCGGACCCCACGTGGTGGACATGCAGCTCGGCCTTGGGCAGCCCGGCGATGAAGGGGTGCGGATCGGTCATGTGTCTCTCTCCCGGTTCGGCGTGTACGGCGGCGGAGTCCCGGAGGCTCCGGCCGACCGCACCGATCATCGTAGGCGGGGTGAGGTGGCGCGGGACCGGGCCGTAGCATGACGGGATCACGATGGGGGAGGCCCATGTCAGACAACACAGAGCAGCCCGGGGGCGGGGCCGCGCCGCGCGATCCGTGGGCACCGCCGGACAGCCGGGTGGAGCTGGGCAAGAAGGACGCCGCCACCCCGCCACCGGCCGCCGTCCACGACCAGCAGACCGTGACGTCGATGCCGAGCGCGGGCCCGGCCCCGGACGGCACCGGACCGATACCGGCGGGCGGTGGCTTCGGCCCGCCGCCCTCGGCCGTACCGCCGCCGCCGACCGGCCCGGGCGGCCCCGGCCAGGCGGCACAGCCCCCGACCGCCGGGCAGTACGGCTATCCCGCACCCCCGGCGCAGCCGTACGGCGGCTACCCGGGGTACGACGCCTACGGCGGCCAGCAGCCCTGGGGGCCCCAGCCCTCCAACGGGCTCGGAACGGCCGCGCTGGTGCTCGGCATCATCTCGGTGGTCGGCTTCTGCCTGTACGGGCTGAACATCGTCCTCGGCATCCTCGCGCTGATCTTCGGCATCATCGGCCTCGGCCGGGCCAAGCGCGGCGAGGCGACCAACCGGGGCATGGCGATCGCCGGGATCATCACGGGCTCGGTCGGCATCGTGCTCGGTGCGGTGATCCTCGGCTTCATCGCCTGGGCCGTCGCCACCGGCGAGGACTTCGAGGACAGCTACGAGGACGACCCGTTCGCCACGTCGCTGGTCATCGAGGGCCGCGGCTAGCACCGGCCCGCGCCCACCGGCCCGGACCGCGTCGCGCATCCGCCGCCCGGCCCGGCGGGGAACCCCTCCCCGCCGGGCCGGGCGGCGCTGTCGTGGGGGCGCGCGCCGACACCTACCGAGCGGCCCGGCGCCGCGTACGGACCCGCCCGCCGACGCACGCCGGGCCACCAGCGCGTGCCGGTGCTTCCGGGCTCGCGCTCCGTCGCGAACCGGCGGCTAAGGGCTGTCCCCGCCGGGGATTGCGGGACAGCCCTTACGGACCCGCGCACCAGGCCCCGTACGACCCAGGCCTCAGCCGGTCCGCAGCCGCTTGCGCGCCTCCATCAGCGCGAAGCCCAGCAGATTCAGCCCCCGCCACTCCCGCGGCCGCTCCACCCGCTCGTCGTCCGCGGCCAGCCCGATGCCCCAGATCCGGTCCAGCGGGGATGCCTCCACCAGCACCCGGTCGCCGGTCCCCAGCAGATAGCCGGCCAGCTCCGGGTCCTGCCCGAACTTGTGGACGCTGCCTTCGACGACCAGGGCGAACCGCTCCCGTATCCACACGTCCTCGTCGAAGCCGCGCACCAGCCGTCCGGCCTTCTTCGCCGCCGCCGGGCTCGTCGCGGACACCGCCGCCTTCTCGGCCTCCGCGTCCCCGAAGACGCGGGCCTTGCCGGCCATCATCCAGTGCTCGGCGCTGGCGTACGTGACCCCGTCCACCGTGAACGGCGAGGGCCACCACTGGCTCAGACAACTGGCCCCCAGCCGCCCGTCCGGGCGCGGGCGGTGGCCCCAGAACGGCAGATACTTCACCCGCTTGCCCTGCGCCACGTCGGCCAGAAGCACATCGATCGGTCCCATGACATGTGAGTGTGGCATCCGCCACTGACACTCCGTACGGGGATTTCCGCACCGACACGACACATGGTCGACAGATTCCGTCGCGTAACCAAAAGGCAACAACGGAATCACTTGTTGGGGTCGGCCCCCTCTGTCAGGATCGGCACTCAATTCACGAAGAGGCTACGCCGACCCCGCCCAGCGGGTACATCGGCGGAGGAGAGCGTCATGAGCAACGGCTTCGCAGTCCAGGACCGCTTCGCGGAAGGTGCGCAGTACATCGGCGGCAAGCTGCTCCCGGGCACGTCCGGCCGCCACCACGACATCGTGGACCCCGCGACCGGTGCGAGCGTGCTCCGCTACGAGCTGGCGGGCACCGACGACGTGGACGCGGCCGTCGCCGCCGCCCGCGCCGCCTTCCCCGGCTGGTCGGGTGCCACCCCCGGCGAGCGCTCCGAGGCGATGCACAGGTTCGCCGCCGTCCTGGCCGAGCAGGCCGACGACTTCGCGTACGCCGAGTCCCTCCAGTGCGGCAAGCCGCTCAAGCTCTCCACCGAGTTCGACGTCCCCGGCACCGTCGACAACGCCGCCTTCTTCGCGGGCGCCGCCCGCCATCTGGAGGGCAAGGCCGCCGCCGAGTACGACGGCGACCACACCTCGTACGTACGCCGTGAGGCGATCGGAGTCGTCGGCTCCATCGCCCCCTGGAACTACCCGCTCCAGATGGCCGCCTGGAAGATCCTCCCGGCCGTCGCCGCGGGCAACACCGTCGTGCTCAAGCCCGCCGAGCTGACCCCGCTCACCTCGCTGATGTTCGCCCAGGCCGCCACCGAGGCCGGTGTCCCCGACGGGGTCGTCAACATCGTCACCGGTGCCGGCAAGGACGTGGGCGAACACCTGGTGGGCCACCCGGACGTCGTGATGACCTCCTTCACCGGCTCCACCGCCGTCGGCAAGCGGGTCGCCCAGATCGCCACCGCCACCGTCAAACGCCTCCACCTGGAGCTGGGCGGCAAAGCCCCCTTCGTGGTCTTCGACGACGCCGACCTGGAGGCCGCCGTCCACGGCGCGGTCGCCGGATCGCTCATCAACACCGGCCAGGACTGCACCGCCGCCACCCGTGCCTACGTCCAGCGCCCGCTCTACGAGGCCTTCGTCCGCGATGTCGCCGCCCTCATGGAGACCGTCCGGCTCGGCGACCCCTTCGCCCCCACCACCGACCTCGGCCCCCTGATCAGCCACGCCCAGCGCGACCGGGTCGCCGCCTTCGTCGAGCGCGCCCGCGGCTACGCCCGGGTCGTCACCGGCGGCGAGGCCCCCGGCGGCGAGCTGGCGGGCGGCGCGTACTACCGGCCGACCCTGATCGTGGACGCCGCCCAGGACAGCGAGGCCGTCCAGTCGGAGATCTTCGGCCCGGTCCTGGTCGTCCTCCCCTTCGACACCGACGACGAGGGCATCGCCCTCGCCAACGACACCCCGTACGGACTGGCCGCCTCCGCCTGGACCCGCGACCTGTACCGCGCGAACCGCGCCACCCGCGAGATCCAGGCGGGCTGTGTGTGGGTGAACGACCACATCCCGATCCTCTCCGAGATGCCGCACGGCGGATACAAGGCCAGCGGCTTCGGCAAGGACATGTCGGCGTACTCCTTCGAGGAGTACACGCAGGTCAAGCACGTCATGTACGACAACACCGCGGTCGCCCGCAAGGACTGGCACCGCACGATCTTCGGGGACCGATAGCAGCTGCCGCACCCCGGGGGCCCGACCGCGACCGCGGGCCCCCGCGGCCTCCCACCCGAAAGGGCAAACGCGTATGGAGAGTTACGAGCCCGAGCGCCTCACGCCGGTCCAACTGGCGGCCATGAGGCGGTCCTTGACCAACGGCAGGGGCGCCCTCACCCGCCGCTCCCTGCTGCGCGCCTCCGGCATGGGCGCCCTCGCCCTGGGCGGCATAGCCACCCTCGGCGCCTGCGGCATCCCGCCCGCCGGACGCGCCGAGGGAGCGGCCGCCGCCGACGACCACTCGGAGCGGGAGAAGGTGGTGAACTTCTCCAACTGGACCGAGTACATGGACGTCAGCGACGACGAGAAGAGCCGCCCCACCCTCGCGGCCTTCACCAGGCGGACCGGGATCAAGGTCAAGTACACCGAGGACATCAACGACAACGTCGAGTTCTTCGGGAAGATCAAACCGCAGCTCGCGGCCGGGCAGGACACCGGACGCGACCTCATCTGCGTCACCGACTGGCTGGCCGCCCGGATCATCCGGCTCGGCTGGGCCCAGAAGCTCGACGCCTCCAACCTCCCGCACGCCTTCGCCAACGTCTCCGCCCAGTTCCGCAGCCCCGACTGGGACCCGGGCCGCGCCTACTCCTACCCCTGGACCGGCATCCCCACGGTCATCGCGTACAACAAGAAGGCGACCGGCGGGCGCAAGGTCGACTCCGTCACCCAGCTCCTCGACGACCCCAAGCTCAAGGGCCGCGTCTCCTTCCTCTCCGAGATGCGCGACACCGTCGGCATGACCCTCCTCGACCAGGGCAAGGACCCGGGGAAGTTCACCGACGCCGACTTCGACGGGGCGATCGGGCGGCTCCAGAAGGCCGTCGACAAGAAGCAGATCCGCCGCTTCACCGGCAACGACTACACCGCCGACCTCAGCAAGGGCGACATCGCCGCCTGCGTCGGCTGGGCCGGGGACATCATCCAGCTCCAGGCCGACAACCCGGACATCGAGTTCGCCATCCCGGCCGCCGGATACATCATCTCCAGCGACAGCCTCCTGGTCCCCGCCCAGGCCCGGCACAAGACCAACGCCGAGAAGCTCATCGACTACTACTACGAGCCTCCGGTCGCCGCCCGGCTCGCCGCGTACATCAACTACGTCTGCCCGGTCGACGGCGTACGCGAGGAACTCGCCAGGATCGACGAGTCGATGGCCTCCAACACCCTGATCCTCCCCGACAAGGAGATGGCGTCGAAGTCCCGCGCCTTCCGCTCCCTGAGTACGGAGGAAGAGACGGCGTACGAGGAGAAGTTCGCCAAACTCATCGGCGCCTGACCCGGCGCCCCGGCCGCCGGCCCCGCCGCGGGCCGTGCCCCTACCGCCAGGTCACCCCCTTCCTCACCTCCCCCGAACACACTGGGACCGCGACCCATGACACAGCAGCAGGCCGCCGGCGGCGATGTCCGCCTCGCCGGTATCAGCAAGACCTACGGCTCCTTCACCGCCGTGCACCCGCTCGACCTGACCGTCCCCCAGGGCTCCTTCTTCGCCCTGCTCGGCGCATCCGGCTGCGGCAAGACCACCACCCTGCGGATGATCGCGGGGCTGGAGGAGGCCACCACCGGCACGGTGCTCCTCGGGGAGAAGGACATCACCGACCTGCCCCCGTACAAGCGGCCGGTCAACACCGTCTTCCAGAGCTACGCCCTCTTCCCGCACCTGGACATCGCCGAGAACGTGGCCTTCGGGCTCCGCAGGCGCGGCATCAAGTCGGTGAAGAAGCAGGTCGACGAGATGCTGGAGCTCGTCCAGCTCGGGGACTTCGCCCGCCGCAAACCGCACCAGCTCTCCGGCGGCCAGCAGCAGCGCGTCGCCGTCGCCCGCGCGCTCATCAACCACCCCCAGGTCCTGCTGCTCGACGAGCCGCTCGGCGCCCTCGACCTCAAGCTCCGCCGCCAGATGCAGCTGGAGCTGAAGCGCATCCAGACCGAGGTCGGCATCACCTTCGTCCACGTCACCCACGACCAGGAGGAGGCCATGACCATGGCCGACACCGTCGCGGTGATGAACGGCGGCCGGGTCGAACAGCTCGGCGCCCCCGCCGACCTCTACGAGAACCCCCGCACCACCTTCGTCGCCAACTTCCTCGGCACATCCAACCTCATCGAGGGCGAGATCGTCTCCACCGGAAGCGACCTGGTCGTGGCGGCCGGGGGCGGCAAGCTCACGCTGCCCCGCGAGCGGTGTTCGGCCCCCACCAGCAGCGGCGGCCGACTCCTCCTCGGCATCCGGCCCGAGAAGATATCCCTCGCCCACGCGGACGACGCCGACACCGTCGCCGCGGGCCGCAACCGGGTCACCGGCCGCATCACCGACTCCAGCTTCATCGGCGTCTCCACGCAGTACGTCGTCGAGAGCCCGGCCGGAACGGCGCTTCAGGTGTACGAGCAGAACATCGAGCGCGATACGCGCCTGGTCCCCGGCGCCGAGGTCGTCCTCCACTGGAACCCGGCCCACACCTTCGGCCTCGACGCCGCCCAGGACATCGACGCGGGCGCCACCAGTGTGGAGGACGCGGAGTGAGCGCCACCGAGGCGCCGCCCGCGCCGACCCCTGAGGGACCCCGGGAGCTGACGCTCCGCAAGCCCTCCACCCGCAAACGGCTCGTCCCCTACTGGCTGCTGCTCCCCGGCATCCTCTGGCTGCTCGTCTTCTTCGCCCTGCCACTGGTCTACCAGGCCTCCACCTCCGTACAGACCGGCTCCCTGGAGCAGGGCTTCGAGGTGACCTGGCACTTCCAGACGTACGTGGACGCGCTGCGCGAGTACTACCCGCAGTTCATCCGGTCCCTGCTGTACGCGGGCACCGCCACGCTCCTCTGCCTGCTGCTCGGCTACCCGCTGGCCTATCTCATCGCCTTCAAGGCGGGCCGCTGGCGCAACCTGGTGCTGGTGCTGGTCATCGCCCCGTTCTTCACCAGCTTCCTCATCCGTACGCTGGCCTGGAAGACGATCCTCGCCGACGGCGGCGCGGTCGTGGACGTGCTCAACACCCTGCACGTCCTGGACGTGACCAGCTGGCTCGGCTGGACCGAGTCCAGCCGGGTCCTCGCCACGCCCATGGCGGTCGTCTGCGGTCTGACGTACAACTTCCTGCCGTTCATGATCCTGCCGCTCTACACCTCGCTGGAGCGGATCGACGGCCGGCTGCACGAGGCGGCGGGCGACCTCTACGCCACCCCCGCCACCACCTTCCGGAAGGTGACGTTCCCGCTCTCCATGCCCGGCGTCGTCTCCGGCACCCTGCTGACCTTCATCCCGGCCAGCGGCGACTACGTCAACGCCGAACTGCTGGGCTCCACCGACACCAAGATGGTCGGCAGCGTCATCCAGAGCCAGTTCCTGCGGGTCCTGGACTATCCGACGGCAGCCGCGCTCTCGTTCATCCTCATGGCGATCGTCCTGCTGATGGTCACCTTCTACATCCGCCGCTCCGGGACGGAGGACCTGGTCTGATGCCCGTACTGCGCTGGATACGCCGGAACCTGGTCGTCATCGCGGGTCTGCTGACCCTCGCGTACATGATCCTGCCGAACATCGTCGTGATGGTGTTCTCGTTCAACAAGCCCAACGGGCGGTTCAACTACGAGTGGCAGCGGTTCTCGCTGGACGCCTGGAAGGACCCCTGCGGGGTCGCGGACCTCTGCGGCTCGCTCTCGCTCTCCCTCCAGATCGCCTTCTGGGCCACCCTGGGTGCCACCGCGCTCGGCACGGCGGTCGCCTTCGCGCTGGTCCGCTACCGCTTCCGGGCGCGCGGCGCGATCAGCTCGCTGATCTTCCTGCCGATGGCGATGCCCGAGGTCGTCATGGCCGCCTCGCTGCTCACCCTCTTCCTCAACATGGGCGCCCAGCTGGGCTTCTGGACCGTGCTGATCGCGCACATCATGTTCTGCCTCAGCTTCGTGGTGACCGCCGTCAAGGCGCGGGTGATGTCGATGGACCCGCGGCTGGAGGAAGCCGCCCGCGACCTGTACGCGGGACCCGTACAGACTTTTGTCCGGGTGACCCTTCCGATTGCCGCCCCCGGAATCGCGGCGGGTGCGCTGCTCGCCTTCGCGCTCTCCTTCGACGATTTCATCATCACGAATTTCAACGCGGGCTCCACCGTCACCTTCCCCATGTTCGTCTGGGGCTCGGCACAGCGCGGCACGCCCGTCCAGATCAACGTCATCGGCACCGCCATGTTCATCATTGCGGTCATGGTGGTGCTCGTCGGCCAGCTCATCGCGAGCCGCCGGAAGAGCAGTGCACGGAACTGAACATCCCTGAAGGAGTTGGAAACCATGGCCCCAGCTGCCATGCGTATCGCTGCACAATCCCTCTCCGGCGCCAAGCCGGTCTCCTACTGGCTCGACGACCCGGAGAAGCCCGCCGCGCTCCCCGCCCTCACCGGCGACGAGCACACCGACCTCCTGGTCGTCGGCGGCGGCTACAGCGGACTGTGGACCGCGCTCATCGCCAAGGAGCGCGAGCCGGAGCGGGACGTCGTCCTCATCGAGGGGCACGAGGTGGGCTGGGCCGCCTCGGGCCGCAACGGCGGCTTCTGCGCCGCCTCCCTCACCCACGGCCTGGCCAACGGCGTGGAGCGGTGGCCTGACGAGATCGGCAGGCTGGAGGAGCTGGGGGCGCGGAACCTCGACGCCATCGAGGGAGCCGTCGCCCGCTACGGCATCGACTGCGAGTTCGAGCGGACCGGCGAGATCGATGTCGCCACCGAGCCCTACCAGCTCGAAGAGCTGCGGGAATGGCATCAGGAGATCGTCGCGCTCGGCATCACGGGCGTGGACTTCCTGGACCGCGACGCCCTGCGCGCCGAGGTCGACTCGCCCACCTTCCTCGGCGGCCTCTGGGACCGGCGCGGGGTGGCGATGCTGCACCCGGCCAAGCTCGCCTGGGGCCTGAAGCGGGCCTGCCGGGAGCTGGGCGTACGGATCTACGAGGGCACCCGGGGCCTGGACCTGGTCCGCTCCGGCGAGGGGATGGCGGTGCGGACACCGTACGGGCGGATCTTCGCCCGCCGGGTCGCGCTCGGCACCAACATCTTCCCCTCACTCGTCAAGCGGATCCGCCCGTACACCGTGCCGGTCTACGACTACGCGCTGATGACCGAGCCGCTCACCCCCGAGCAGCTGGAATCCATCGGCTGGAAGGGCCGCCAGGGACTCGGTGACAGCGCCAATCAGTTCCATTACTTCCGGCTCTCCGCCGACAACCGGATCCTGTGGGGCGGCTACGACGCGATCTATCCGTACGGCGGAAAGCTCAGCGCCGATCTGGACCAGCGTCCGGAGACGTTCCTGAAGCTCGCCGGGCAGTTCTTCGACTGTTTTCCGCAGCTTTCCGGGGTGAATTTCTCGCACGCCTGGGGCGGCGCGATCGACACCTGTTCCCGCTTCACCGCGTTCTTCGGCACGGCCCATCAGGGGCGGGTCGCGTACGCCGCCGGATATACGGGTCTCGGCGTCGGATCGACGCGTTTCGGGGCCGATGTGATGCTCGATCTGCTCGCCGGTGAGGAGACCGAGCGGACCCGCCTCGACATGGTCCGCTCGAAGCCGATGCCGTTCCCGCCGGAGCCGTTCGCCTGGGCGGGGATCGAGATCACCCGGCGGTCGCTCGCCCGCGCCGACGCCCGCGGGGGGCGGCGCAACCTGTGGCTGAAGACCATGGACAAGCTGGGGCTCGGCTTCGACAGCTGACACCCTGTCCAACAGTGTGACCCGGTTCACTGCCGACAAGTAGCCCGAACCCGCGTCATAGTTGCCGCCCGACGCTCTCTCGCACGTGAACGCACCGGCGGCACCCTGCCGGTGCCCACGTCAACGGGAGGCAGGTCATGACTGGCTCGGAGACCAGGGCCGCGGTCGAGTGGCTCACATCGGTGGCACCGGATCCGGCCGCCTGCCGGTGGGAGTGGGGGCGCGATCCGCAGGGGATCGCGCTCCTTCCCGCCGGCAAGCGCTGGGACGTGCTGATCCTGCCGGGGGAGCTGGGATATCCGACGCTGGACGTGCTCACCCGTCTCGTCGACCGGCCGGGCCCGGTCCTCGCCGACTTCGGTGAGTCCCGCATGGGCTTCTTCGTCCCGCCCGGCACCGCGTCCCGCTGGCTCGGCACCGGCATCCGGGGCGCGGGCCCCGGCACCTGGATCGTCGTCCCGCACCCGGGCCGGGCGGCAGGGGGAGTGCGCTGGCTGATTCCGCCGGACGGGTCGGGGACCCTCACGGACGCCGGGCTGCTGGAGCTGGCGATGCACGAGGCGGCCGGGGCCGCGGCGGGGCGGCAGGGCCGCGGAGGCGGGTGGCCTCCGGCGGCCCGGAGCGACCGCGAGGAGGAGTGACCGGCTGTCAGAGGTCTTGACAACCTGATTGGTCTGGACCATGTTGTGCGCACGCCACACCCCATTCCCCCCTGCACGGAGGCTGTTGTGGGACGCACCGGACCAACCGTCAGATTCTCCGGACTTCTGGCCACCTGTACGGCCGCGGTGCTCGCCGCCGGTGCCCTGGTCGCCACGGCACCGGCAGCGAGCGCGGCCGATGTGGACGTGGTCCGCAACGGCGGCTTCGAGGCGGGCCTCGACGGCTGGAGCTGCACCGCCGCCAGCGGGGCCGCGGTCTCCACCCCCGTACGCAGCGGCACGGCGGCCCTCAAGGCGACCCCGGCGGGCAGCGACAACGCCCGGTGCTCCCAGAGCGTCACGGTGAAGCCCAACTCCCGTTACACGCTGAGCGCCTGGGTGCAGGGCAGCCACGTCTACCTCGGCGCCACCGGCACCGGCACCACCGATGTCTCCACCTGGACCCAGTCCTCCGGCGCCTGGAAGCAGCTCACCACCAGCTTCACCACGGGCCCCAACACCACCTCCGTCAGCGTCTACACCCACGGCTGGTACGGCACCCCCGCCCACTACGTCGACGACCTCACCCTCGTCGGCCCCGGCGGCGACCCCGTGGTCGTCCCGGCCGCCCCCGCGGGCCTGCGGACCACCGCGCTCACCTCCTCCTCGGTCGCCCTCTCCTGGAACGCCGTCCCCGGCGCCACCGGATACCACGTCTACCGAGGCGGTACGAGGGCGGCCTCGGTCACCGGGAACGCCGCCACCGTGACCGGGCTGACCCCCTCCACCGCGTACACCTTCCAGGTCACCGCCACCAACGCGGCCGGTGAGTCCGCGAAGTCGGCCGCTCTCGCCGTGACCACCACCGAGGGCGGCGGCGACGGCAGGCTGCCCGCGCGGGCGCTCGTCGGCTACCTCCACTCCAGCTTCGCCAACGGCTCCGGCTACACCCGCATGGCGGACGTGCCCGACTCCTGGGACGTCATCAACCTCGCGTTCGGTGAGCCCACCACCGTCACCTCCGGCGACATCCGCTTCTCGCTCTGCCCGGTCACCGAGTGCCCGAACGTCGAGTCCGAGGCGGACTTCAAGGCCGCGATCAAGGCCAAGCAGGCCGCGGGCAAGAAGGTCCTGATCTCCATCGGCGGCCAGAACGGCCAGGTGCGGCTCGCCTCCACCGCCGCCCGGGACGCCTTCGTCACCTCGGTCTCGAAGATCATCGACACCTACGGACTCGACGGCCTGGACATCGACTTCGAGGGCAACTCGCTCTCCCTGAACACCGGGGACACCGATTTCCGCGCCCCGACCTCGCCGGTGATCGTCAACCTGATCTCGGCGGTGAAGACCCTCAAGGCGAAGTACGGCTCCGACTTCATCCTGACGATGGCGCCCGAGACCTTCTTCGTCCAGCTGGGCTACCAGTTCTACGGCTCCGGCCCCTGGGGCGGCCAGGACCCGCGCGCCGGCGCGTACCTCCCGGTCATCCACGCCCTGCGTGACGACCTGACCCTGCTGCACGTCCAGGACTACAACTCGGGCCCGATCATGGGGCTGGACAACCGGTACCACTCGATGGGAGGCGCGGACTTCCACATCGCGATGACCGACATGCTGCTCGCCGGCTTCCCGGTGGCGGGCGACACCAGCCGCGTCTTCCCGGGCCTCCGTCCCGACCAGGTCGCCATCGGCCTCCCGGCCTCCACCCACGCGGGCAACGGCCACACCTCACCGGCCGACGTCAACAAGGCGCTCGACTGCCTGATCAAGAAGACCGGCTGCGGCTCCTACCAGACCCACGGCACCTGGGCGGACCTGCGCGGCCTGATGGCCTGGTCGATCAACTGGGACCGGTTCAACAACGGAGAGTTCTCCCGCAACTTCGACACCTACTTCGGCCGCTGACCGACCGGCGTACGGCCGACCGCACCCGGCCGTACGCCCACCAGACCGATGCCCGTCGCCGGGGTGAAGAGGACCGCGGCGCCGGGCATCACCCATGTCCCAGCTCAGGACCTGCGGCTTCGGGCCCGTCGGACCGCCCACCACAGCGGCGCCAGCAGCACCGGCCCCAGGCACCAGCTCGCCAGCACGTCCAGGGGCCAGTGGTAGCCGTGCAGCACCAGTCCGACGCCCGTCGCCGCGGTCAGCAGCACCGCGGCGACGGGCGGCATCCATGCGCGCAGCCACGCCGGGCGGGGGAGGGCGAGGAGGAGCAGGGCGCACGCCCCGTACGCCACCGCCGCCGTCGCCGTATGGCCCGAGGGGTAGTAGTTGACGGCCTCGGTCAGCGGGCCCTGCCGGGCGGTGGCCACCTTCAGCGGGACCACCAGGGCGGGCACGGCCGCCATGGTGAGGGCCGCGTACACCGGCAGCCGCCGGGCTCCGCGCCACAGCGCGTACACGATCGCGCAGACCAGCACCGGGAGCGCCACCGGCACCCCGCCGAGGTCGGAGAAGAGCTGGGTCAGGGCGGCGGGCCCCCGCCCGAACAGGCTCTCGCCGACGCGTTCGTCCAGCCGGACCAGCGGGCCGCCGACCGCCACCTGCCAGGTGATCAGCCCGAACAGGGCCACCAGCGGGGCGAGGAGAAGAAAGGCCGGCCACCCGGGAACAGGGGGGGTTGTTCCGGGATGGCCGGCGGGACCGGGTCGCCGCGCGCCCCGGGGGGTGTGGGGCGGGCGGCCGTCCGATCGGTGAGGAACCCCGGAGCCGGAGGCTCCGGTGCCGTGCGCAGAGGCACGCCCGGGACGGTGCCGGGGAAGCTCCGGCCCGGAATCCCCCGCGGTCTCCCGCGGGCGATGTGTTTCTCTCATCTGCGGAAACCGTACGGCAGTGAGGGGGCGGCCGACAGTCGCAGCCGCCACCCGCCATCGCCCCCGCACACCTTCTTCACAGGCCCTCACCCGGACGCCGTGCGGCAGCGGCGCGGGGCCGCGGCCGTACGCGCCCGGGTTCGAGGAATCAGAGCGTGCCGAACGCCTGCTCGATGACGTCCAGGCCCTCGCCCAGCAGGTCCTCGCCGATCACCAGCGGCGGCAGGAAGCGCAGCACGTTGCCGTAGGTGCCACAGGTCAGGACCATGACGCCCTCGGCGTGGCAGGCCTTGGCGAGCGCGCCGGCCGCCTCCGGGTTCGGGTCCTTCGTGCCGGACTTCACCAGCTCGATCGCGATCATCGCGCCACGGCCCCGGATGTCGCCGATGATGTCGCCGTTCGGGAGCTTCGCCCGCATCTCGGCGAGGCGGCCCTTCATGACCTCCTCGATCCGCTTGGCCTTCCCGTTCAGGTCCAGCTCGCGCATCGTCTCGATGGCGCCGAGCGCACCGGCGCAGGCGACCGGGTTGCCCCCGTACGTACCGCCCAGACCGCCCGCGTGCGCGGCGTCCATGATCTCGGCGCGGCCGGTCACGGCGGAGAGCGGCAGACCGCCCGCGATGCCCTTGGCGGTGGTGATCAGGTCCGGGACGATGCCCTCGTCCTCGCAGGCGAACCACTGGCCGGTGCGGCAGAAGCCGGACTGGATCTCGTCCGCGACGAAGACGATGCCGTTCTCCTTGGCGAACTGCGCGATCGCCGGGAGGAAGCCCTTGGCCGGCTCGATGAAGCCGCCCTCGCCGAGGACCGGCTCGATGATGATCGCGGCGACGTTCTCCGCCCCGATCTGCTTGGTGATCTCGTCGATGGCCTGGGCCGACGCCTCGGCGCCGGCGTTCTCGGCGCCGGTCGGCCAGCGGTAGCCGTAGGCGACCGGGACGCGGTAGACCTCGGGGGCGAACGGACCGAAGCCCTGCTTGTACGGCATGTTCTTCGCCGTCAGCGCCATCGTGAGGTTCGTCCGGCCGTGGTAGCCGTGGTCGAAGACGACGACGGCGGTGCGCTTGGTGTAGGCGCGGGCGATCTTCACCGCGTTCTCGACGGCCTCCGCGCCCGAGTTGAACAGCGCCGACTTCTTCGCGTGGTCGCCCGGCGTCAGCTCGGCCAGCTGCTCGCAGACCTCGACGTACCCCTCGTACGGCGTGACCATGAAACAGGTGTGGGTGAAGTCCGCGAGCTGCGCGGAGGCACGGCGTACGACGGCCTCGGCGGAGGCGCCGACCGAGGTCACGGCGATGCCGGAGCCGAAGTCGATCAGCCGGTTGCCGTCCACGTCCTCGATGATCCCGCCGCCCGCGCGGGCGGTGAAGACCGGCAGGGTGGAGCCCACACCTGCGGCGACGGCCGCGACACGGCGAGCCTGGAGCTCGGCCGACTTCGGGCCGGGGATGGCAGTGACGACGCGGCGCTCCTGCGGAATGGCGGTCATGAGGGGCTCCTGGGGGTGTTTCGGACGCTCTTGTTTTCTGCAGGCTAGGGGCGGGGGAGGGGACCAGGCATGCTCCGATCGGGAGTGGTGCGCACGTGTCGTTGTCCGCGGCGGACAGGACGGCGGCCCGGACCCCGCCGACCTGGCGCGATGCGGGTGCGGGGGCCGGCCGGGACGGCTCGGGACGGTCACTCTTCGGGCGGGTTGCTGAACTCCCCGTGCGCGCGCACTAGATTGACCGGGGCAGCGGACGGACCGGCAGGTCAAGGGGGCAGTGGTTCATGGACGACGAGGGCGCGCGGGGCGTACGGGACACGGGCGCGGACAGGGCGCCTCGCCCGGCGGTGCCACCACCGCCGACGGGGGAGCCTCGGGCGGGACGGCCCGCGTCCGGGGAGCCGTGGGACCGGACGCCCGACGGCCCGCCCCCGGCGCCGTCTCCCGGCCGGCCCCCGGCACCGCGGCCCGCGAAGCCCTCCGCGTGGACCTCCCCTCCGCTCCCGCCCGGACCGCCCCCCGCCCGACCGGCCGCCCCGCCTCCCCCCGTCGAACAGCCGACGGCCGGGGCCCCCGCCCTCGACGTCTGGCTGCGGACGCCCCGCCCCCGCGAGGCCCCGGGCGTCTGGCGGTTCGGGTTCACTCCTCGCCCGCCCGAGCAGGGGGAGGAGGTCTCCGACCGGTCGCTCGTCGTGGGCGCCCTCATCGCCCTGCTCTCCGCCCTCCTCCTCTGGTCGCTCTGGCGCAACGGCTACCTCCCGTACCGGCTCGTCCCGCTCAAGCTCTTCACCCCGGGCGAGTGGTGGTATCCGGGCGCATCCGGCGGCCCCCGCACCGTCGAGGGCTCCGACGCCCTCACCGTGTACGGGGCCCTCCTCTTCGGGCTCCTCGCCTACGGCTGCGGCCGGATCGGCAACTTCTCCGAGCTGTTCCGCCGCCATGTCGTCAACCGCGGGCAGCCCTTCCTCGCCCTCGCGGCGGCCGTGGCGGCGGGCCTCACCCAGCTGCTCGTCTGGAACGAGACCCTGCCGGTCGTCCGCCCGGCCCTGGTCCTCGTCGCCGCCGTCGCGGGCGGCGAGATCTACCAGAGCCAGACCGTCGTCAACATCATCTACGGCCTGATCGCCGCCGCCGTCCTCTGGCCCTTCGCCCGCCTCGGCCACTGGCGCGAGCTCATCGCCGCCCGCAGGGGGACCGGCACCCCGGCCCCTGCCGACGACCCGGCCCCCGCCACCGCGACCTCCGCCGACCGCTGGCCCGAACTGCGCGCGGCCGGCTGGACCGACGCGGCCGACACCCTCACCGCCGAGGTCCGCACCGGCCGGATGAACGACGTGGACGTGGCCCGCCTCCGCCACGCCTGGGCGCAGGCCACCCGCAGCCCCGACCGGCTCGCCCCCCTGGCCGAGGCCGTCCTGCGTACCGGGGGAGCCGCCGCCCTGCACCCCTCGGGCCGGCGCGACCTGCCCCGCCGTACCGCCCGCCACGACGTGCTCACCGGCCAGGTCCGCATCGGGCGCTGCGCCGAGGACCCGCACAACCCCTACGCCCGCCGCTCCACCGGCCTCGCCCTGGACCCCACCCTGCTCGGCACCTCGCTGCTGGCCGTCGGACCGCCCGGCTCCGGCAAGTCCGACCGGCTGGTGCGCCCCGTCGTCGAGGCCCTCGGGCTGCGCGCCCTGGCCGGACAGGCGGCCGTCCTCGCCGTCGGCGGCGCGGGGGCGCCGCTCGGCCCGGACGAGGCCTTCGACGTCGTCGTCCGCGTCGGCAACCCCGCCTCCGCCCACGACCTGGACCTCTACGGCGGCACCACCGACCCCGACGAGGCCGCCGCCGTGCTCGCGGAAGGGCTCGTCGGAGACGTCGGCAGCCTGGACAGCCGCCGCGCCGCCACCGTCCTCGCCCAGCTGCTCGGCCCCTACCGGGCGGCCCACGGCCACTTCCCCTCCGTACCGGAGCTGCGGGAACTCCTGGACGGAACCCCGGCCGCCCTCGCCGCGCTCCGCGCCACCCTCGAAGCCGCCGGGCACCACGCGATGCTCCGCGAGCTGGAGGCCAGGGCCCGGCAGGCGGGCGGCCCCGGCGACCCGGCGCCCGTGCTCGCGGACCGGGTCGCCCTGCTGGACCGGCCCGCGTTCGCCGGGTTCTTCGCCACCGGCCCCGACTCCCGCCCCTTCGAACTGCGCTCGCTCGGCCGATACCCGCTGCGGGTCCGCGTCGACCTGCCCGAGCGCGGCCACGCGGAGGCCTGCCGCCTCCTCACCCGGCTGCTCCTCGCCCAGTTCACCGCGATCACGGCGGCCCGGACCGACACCACGCTCTTCGCGGGGCTGGTGCTGGACGACGCGACCCACGCGGTGACCGCCGAGACCGTACGCGGCATCCGCCGACTGCGTTCGGTCAACGCGGGCGCCGTCCTCACCCTCCGTACCGTCGACGACGTCCCCGAGGCCCTGCACACCCCGCTGCTCGGCGCGGTCGGCTGCACGGCCGCCTTCTCCGGCATCACCACCTGGGACGGCAAGCGGTTCGCGGAGGCCTGGGGCAAGGAGTGGGTGGAGACGCGCGAGGTCGCTCAGCACACCGTCTTCGCGGACCAGCCCTTCACCCGCGCCCTGCACGCACTGCGCAAGCTCGTCACGGGGAAGGCGGTGACCACGGACGCGGTGACCGTACGGCAGGTGGAGAAGGAGCGCTGGTCGGCCTCCGAGCTGGCGTACGCGGTCCCCGCCGGGCACGCGGTGATCCGGCTGACGACGGTGGAGGGCGAGCACGCGCCACCGCTGCTGGTGGAGCTGGGCGGCTGACAAGGGCCTCCTGCGTCGACGGGGACCGCTGAGAGCGGTTACCGGAACTCTGCCGCCCTGGCAGAATCGGTGGCAGCCGTTCATACGGGACGGCGAAATGCCCGACGGCTGCGTCAGGCATCTCCGCTCCCGGCACACACCACCGACCGCACGCAGAACCACCACCGCCAAGCCCACCGCACACCCGGCCGGCGAACCCCCTCGCCGGCCGGGCGCCACCGACACCGAGGGTCCCGGTCCATGCCCCCCACACTCGCCTCGCTCGTCCAGCACTCGGCGCTCAAGCTCACGGTGCGGGCCGGGGCGGACCGGTTGGACACCCCGGTGCGCTGGGCCCACGCCAGCGAGCTGGCCGACCCCGTCCCGTACATGGACGGCGGCGAACTGCTCCTGGTGACCGCCACCAACCTGGACGCCGAGAACGCCGAGTCGATGCGGCGGTACGTGCGGCGGCTGGCCGGGGCCGGGGTCGCGGGGGTCGGCTTCGGGGTCGGCGTGAACTACGACGACATCCCGCACGCACTCGTCGAGGCCGCAGAGGAAGCGGGCCTCCCACTCCTCGAAGTGCCCCGCCGCACCCCGTTCCTCGCCATCAGCAAGGCCGTCTCCGCAGCCATCGCCGCCGACCAGTACCGCGCGGTGACCGCCGGTTTCGAGGCCCAGCGCGAGCTGACGAAGGCCGCGCTCGCCGGGGACGGCCCCGCCGATCTCCTCGCCCGTCTCGCCGCGCACGTCGACGGGTGGGCCGCGCTGTACGACACCTCCGGCGCCGTCCTCGCCGCCGCCCCCGACTGGGCGTCCCGCCGCGCCGCCCGCCTCACCCCGGACGTCCAGCGGCTGCGGGACCGCCCGGCCCCGGCCAGCATCGTCGTCGCCGACAGCGAGGACCGGGTCGAACTCCAGTCTCTGGGCACCGGCCGCCGGGCACGCGGCGCCCTGGCCGTCGGTACGGGAGCGGCGCTCGGCACCGCCGAGCGGTACGCCGTCCACTCCGCCGTCGCCCTGCTCACCCTCACCACCGCCCGCTCCCGCTCCCTCCAGGGCGCCGAACAGCGCCTGGGCGCCGCCGTCCTGCGCATGCTGCTGGCCGGCCAGCCCGACCACGCCCGCGCGGTCGCCGGAGACCTGTACGGCGGGCTGCTCGACGCCCCCTTCCGGCTGCTGATCGCGGAGGCCGCCGCGCCGGCCGCGCACGAACTGCTCACCGAGACCATGGAGGCGGCCGCCGCCCGCACCGGCGAGGCGCTGCTCATGGTCCCGGAAGGCGAGCGCGTGGTGGTCCTGGCGGCCGACGGCGGCGCGGCGGTCGCCGCCTGCGCGGCCTACGCCGAGGCCCAGGACGACCGCGCGCCGCGCGAGGGGAGCGCCGAGGACAGCGACGTGATCGTGGGCCTCTCCGCTCCCTGCGGACCGATCGCCGTCTCCGCCGCGTACAAGCAGGCCGAGCAGGCCCTCTCGGTCGCCCGCCGCCGGGGCAGGGCCCTGGTCGAGCACGAGGAGCTGGCCGCCGGCTCGGTGCTCCCGCTCCTGGCGGACGACGCCGTACGGGCCTTCGCCGACGGCATGCTCCGCGCCCTCCACGAGCACGACGCCAAGGGCCGCGGCGACCTCGTGGCCTCCCTGCGCGCCTGGCTCTCCCGGCACGGCCAGTGGGACGCCGCCGCCGCCGACCTCGGCGTCCACCGCCACACCCTGCGCTACCGGATGCGCCGGGTGGAGGAGATCCTGGGCCGCTCGCTGGACGACCCGGACGTGCGGATGGAGCTGTGGCTGGCGCTGAAGGCGACGGAGGCGGCGACGCCGCCGGAAGAGTAGCCCCCGGGGGCGCGCTCCCTGCCAATCCGTAGCAGCGGCGACCCACCCCACTCCACCCCGGCTAAACGCCATCGGGGTCGGCCCGCCCTACCGTGGGACCACTGGGGGAGCCTCCCCGGGCACCCCACGACGTTTGTCCCGACCTCCTCACGACCTCCGAAGGGCCGGAACCTCCATGACTTCGCCCCACGCCTTCTGGGTGGCCGGCCGCCAGGCCACCGGTGCCGACAGCTTCGACGTCACCAACCCGTACGACGGACGGCTCGTCGGCACCGTCAGCGTGCCGACCGACGCCCAGGTGGAGGAGGCCGTCGCCGCCGCCCACGCCGTACGCGACGAGTTCGCGGCGACCCCGGCCCACGTACGGGCGGCCGCGCTCGACCACGTCGTACGGCGGCTGGGGGAGCGCACCGAGGAGATCGCGCAGCTGATCTCGGCGGAGAACGGCAAGCCGATCAAGTGGGCCCGCGGTGAGGTCGGCCGGGCGATCTCGGTGTTCCGGTTCGCAGCCGAGGAGGCCCGCCGCTTCAACGGCGGCGAGGCGCAGCGCCTGGACACCGACCTCGGCGGCACCGGCCGCCTCGGACTGGTCCGCCGCTTCCCGCGCGGGGCGGTCCTCGGCATCGCCCCCTTCAACTTCCCCCTCAACCTCAGCGCCCACAAGGTGGCCCCGGCCATCGCCGTCGGCGCCCCGATCATCCTGAAGCCGGCCCCGGCGACCCCGATCTCCTCCCTGATCCTGGGCGAGCTGCTGGCCGAGACGGACCTCCCGGCGGGCTCCTGGTCCGTCCTGACGGTCCCGAACGACAAGATGCCCGCCCTGGTCCAGGACGAGCGCCTTCCGGTCATCTCCTTCACCGGCTCGGGCCCGGTCGGTTACGCGATCATGGAGTCGGTGCCGCGCAAGCACTGCACCCTGGAGCTGGGCGGCAACGGCGCGGCGGTCGTGCTCGGCGACTACGCCTCGGACGAGGACCTGGACTGGGCGGCGACCCGGATCGCCACCTTCTCCAACTACCAGGGCGGCCAGTCCTGCATCTCGGTGCAGCGGGTCATCGCGGACGCCTCGGTCTACGACCGCCTGGTGCCCAGGATCGTCGCCGCCGTCGAGGCCCTGGTCACCGGCGACCCGGCCGACGCCGCCACCGACGTGGGCCCGCTGGTCAGCGAGGATGCCGCCAAGCGCGTCGAGTCCTGGGTCGACGAGGCGGTCCAGGGCGGCGCCGAACTCCTCACCGGCGGCAAGCGCGACGGCGCCACCTACGCCCCCACGGTCCTCGCGGGCCTCTCCGACGACGTGCAGCTCGCCTGCGAGGAGGTCTTCGGCCCGGTCATGTCCCTCCAGAAGGTCGACGGCGAGGCCGAGGCGTTCGCCGCCGTCAACTCCTCCAAGTACGGCCTCCAGGCAGGCGTCTTCACCCACGACCTCCAGACCGCCTTCCGCGCCCACCGCGCCCTGGAGGTCGGCGGCGTGATCATCGGAGACGTCCCCTCGTACCGCGCCGACCAGATGCCGTACGGCGGCGCCAAGCAGTCCGGCGTCGGCCGCGAGGGCGTCCGCTACGCGATGGACGACTACACCTACGAGCGCGTCCTGGTCCTCACGGGCCTCGCCCTCTAACCCCCCACCGACGCCCCCCGCCCGCCCTTCCGCCCGGACAGCGAGAGCGGGCGGGGACGGCGAACCGAACGGCCGGAGCCCACTGTGCGGGGGCTCCGGCCGTTCGCGCGTAGGGGGTACCGGCCGAACGGACCCCGGTTCTCGCCGTCACCAGCCACGACGGAGAATGCCGGGGTGACAGCAGGAGTGACGGTGGGAAGACGTGGTGCCATGAACCGGGAGGCCGTGGGCAGGGCCGCTTTCGACGCGTGCCTGTACACGCTCCTGGCGGTCTGGCTGCTGGCGCTTCTGATGCCGGACGCGCTGAGTGGGAGAAAGGCGTTCGAAGCGGCTTCCCCCTGTGCCCACCACAGCGGGCGGGAGGACGGCTGCCTGTGGACGGTGGGGGCACGCGTCGAACGGACCGAGCCCCGGAAGGACTGGAAGAAGACGCGCACCTACTGGCTCCACCTCTCCGAGGCGGACGGGAGGACCACGCGCACCCGTCTGGAAGGCAGGCCCTCGGACGCCGACGCGGTACGTGCCGGAACCACGATCGAGGCCACCTACTGGCGGGGGCAGATCCGGTATGTCGACGTGCCGGCCGAGCCCGGGCACCGGTACACGACGGCGGATGTGCGCGACGACTACGAGGAGCCCTGGGTCCTGGGCACCCTTTCCGCCGGTTGGGCTCTGGGCGCCCTGTGGCGGACCTACTGGTGGGGTCGGCACTCCACGGTGTCGCGGAGGGCCTTCCCCTGGCAGGTCACCGTGCCGGTGGGAGGCCTTGCCGCACTCGGCCTCATCTGCGCGTCGGCTACGTTGTTCGCCGCGGGACCTCGTGAGGTCTTCGGCCTGGCCGGGATCGCGGCGATTTCGGTGGCCGTGCTCTGCGCGGCGGCCGCTCGGGTGCTGTCCCGGCGTCAGCGTGGTGACGGCGCTCTCACCCTGCCCCCACGCATACCCGAAGAGGAGCGGGCCTTCCTCGGTTCGGTGTGGGGCGATGCTCTTCGCGGCCATGCGGACGCGGCCGCACTCGTGGTGGGTCCCGGATATCTGGCGTCGGCGGAGGACGAGTTCACCACGGAGGAGCGCCAGGAACTGTGCCCGGACCTGGTCCCGGTACGGCTGCGCCCGCGGTACTGGAGCGACCCCGAGGCCTCGCACCTCGGGGCGGGCACACTGGTTCTCGAGTGCGAGAGCGACGGGGTGCCGGTCCTGATCGCGGCCGGTCGTCGGCACATGGCCTACGTGCTGGGCGCTCTGGAGTCCCGGCGGTGACCCCCCGCGCCGTCCGGGGCCGCCGGGGGCCTGGAGGCGGGTTCGAAGCGGCGACGGCTCCGATGCTCCCGTCACCCGGTCGCCTCGGCTGACGCGGCCGGTGTCCGTCCAGGGCGCGAACTCAGCCGCGTACCGGGAAGCGGGCACCGTCCGCCGGGACGCGAAGCCCGATGGCAGGGTGTCGGCGGCCTGCGGCCTCCAGGGCTCGTGCGGCGCGAACAGGATGCGATCCCCCTCCGTCCCCACCGCCTGCGCGAGGGCTGGTGCGGGTGCCGAAGTGCGGGTAAACGGGTTACATACGGACCAGAGAGCAGCTCAGCCCCTACGGAGTCCGCGCGTCCAAGGGCCCGTCCGTCCTGGTGACGCCCAGCGAGGTGAGGCCCCATGTCCGCACCACACAACACCCCCAAGGCCCCCAAGGCCCCCAAGGTCACCGAGCGTGAGGCGCGCCGGGTCGCGGAGGCCGCCCGGGAGCAGGACTGGCGTAAGCCCAGTTTCGCCAAGGAGCTGTTCCTGGGGCGGTTCCGGCTCGACCTGATCCACCCGCACCCCCTGCCGCCGCCCGACGACATCCGGCGCGGCGAGGAGTTCCTGGCGCGGCTGCGGGCCTTCTGCGAGGCGCATGTCGACGGCGCCCGGATCGAGCGCGAGGCGAAGATCCCCGACGAGGTGGTGGTCGGGCTCAAGCGGCTCGGCGCCCTCGGGATGAAGATCGAGACCAGGTACGGCGGTCTCGGGCTCACCCAGGTGTACTACAACAAGGCGCTCGCCCTGGTCGGCTCGGCGAGCCCCGCCGTCGGGGCGCTGCTCTCGGCGCATCAGTCGATCGGCGTACCGCAGCCACTCAAGATCTTCGGTACCCAGGAGCAGAGGGACGCCTTCCTGCCCCGGCTCGCCACCACCGACATCTCCGCGTTCCTGCTCACCGAGCCCGACGTGGGCTCCGACCCCGCCCGCCTCGCCACCACCGCCGTACCCGACGGGAACGACTACCTCCTGGACGGGGTGAAGCTCTGGACCACGAACGGGGTCGTTGCCGATCTGCTCGTCGTCATGGCCCGGGTTCCCGCGTCCGAGGGGCACCCCGGCGGCATCACCGCCTTCGTCGTCGACGCCGATGCCCCCGGCGTCACCGTGGAGCACCGCAACGCCTTCATGGGGCTCCGCGGCATCGAGAACGGCGTCACCCGCTTCCACCAGGTCAGGGTCCCCGCCGCGCATCGGATCGGGCCCGAGGGCGCCGGGCTGAAGATCGCCCTGACCACCCTCAACACCGGGCGCCTCTCGCTGCCCGCCATGTGTGTGGGCGTGGGCAAGTGGTCTCTGAAGATCGCCCGTGAATGGTCCGCCGTCCGGGAGCAGTGGGGGCGGCCCGTCGCCAAGCACGAGGCGGTCGGCGCGAAGATCTCCTTCATCGCGGCCACCACCTTCGCCCTGGAGGCGATCGTCGACCTCTCCTCGCAGATGGCCGACGAGGACCGCAACGACATCCGTATCGAGGCCGCCCTCGCCAAGCTGTACGGCTCCGAGATGGGCTGGCTCATCGCCGACGAACTGGTCCAGATCCGCGGCGGGCGCGGCTTCGAGACCGCCGAGTCGCTGGCCGCACGAGGCGAGCGGGCCGTCCCGGCCGAACAGATGCTCCGCGACATGCGCATCAACCGGATCTTCGAGGGCTCCACCGAGATCATGCACCTGCTGATCGCCCGCGAGGCCGTCGACGCCCACCTCAAGGTCGCCGGTGACATCATCGACCCCGACAAACCGCTCGCCGACAAGGCCAAGGCCGGTGCCAACGCCGCCGCGTTCTACGCCCGTTGGCTGCCCCAGCTGGTGACCGGGGCCGGGCAGCTGCCGCGTACGTACGGGGAGTTCCATCCGCCCGGCCACCGCGACCTCTCCGGACACCTGCGGTACGTCGAGCGCTCCTCGCGCAAGCTCGCCCGGTCCACCTTCTACGCCATGTCCCGCTGGCAGGGGCGGATGGAGACCAAGCAGGGGTTCCTCGGCCGGGTCGTCGACATCGGCGCCGAACTCTTCGCCATGAGCGCCGCCTGCGTCCGCGCGGAGCATCTGCGCGGCGCGGGGGAGCACGGCCGGGAGGCGTACCAGCTCGCGGACGCCTTCTGCGAGCAGGCCCGCATCCGGGTGGAGGAGCTGTTCGGCCGGCTCTGGTCCAACACCGACGATCTGGACCGACGCGTGGTGGACGGGGTCCTGTCCGGAACGTACGCCTGGCTGGAGGAAGGCGTCATCGACCCCAGCGGCGAGGGCCCCTGGATCGCGGACGCCGCCCCCGGCCCCTCCGCCCGCGACAACCAGCACCGGCCCGTCCGCTGAGCCCGGGGCCGCGCCTCACGGCAGTCCGCGCGCTGAGCCCGGAGCCGTAGCCGACGGCAGCTCCCGGGCCGACCCGGGACCGTGAGAGGGGGGCGTGCCCGTAGGCCGGTGCACGCCCCCTCCGTACCCGATCCGCGCCCCACCGGGACGCGCTGTCCACGCACACAGTCGGAGCGGCAACAATGGGGGGCATGAGCGACAGCCCCGCCCCCCTCGCCGATCCGCATCTTCTTTTCGACACCGCGGACGGCCGCCGGGATCTGGTGATCCTCGGCTCCACCGGGTCCATCGGCACCCAGGCCATCGACCTGGTCCTGCGCAACCCCGACCGCTTCCGGGTCACCGCGCTCTCCGCCGCCGGAGGCCGGACCGCCCTCCTCGCCGAGCAGGCGCACCTCCTGCGGGTGAACACGGTCGCCGTCGCCGACCCGGGTGCCGTCCCCGCCCTGCGCGAGGCGCTGCGCGAGCGGTACGGGGCCGGGGAACCGCTGCCCGGGATCCTCGCCGGGTCCGACGCCGCGGCCACGCTCGCCGCGAGCGACTGCCACACCGTGCTCAACGGCATCACCGGCTCCATCGGGCTCGCCCCGACACTGGCCGCGCTGGAGGCGGGCCGCACGCTCGCCCTCGCCAACAAGGAGTCGCTGATCGTCGGCGGCCCGCTGGTGAAGGCGCTCGCCGCCCCCGGCCAGATCATCCCGGTCGACTCCGAGCACGCCGCGCTCTTCCAGGCGCTGGCGGCCGGCAAG
Organism: Streptomyces sp. NPDC043746; assembly: GCF_056436485.1. Classification (NCBI taxonomy): domain Bacteria; kingdom Bacillati; phylum Actinomycetota; class Actinomycetes; order Kitasatosporales; family Streptomycetaceae; genus Streptomyces; species Streptomyces sp. NPDC043746. The sequence continues at coordinate 40,930 of NZ_JBWKCM010000026.1, forward strand.
CGCGCCGACGTCCGCAAACTCGTCGTCACCGCCTCCGGCGGGCCCTTCCGGGGCCGTACGCGTGAGGAGCTGGCCGACGTCACCCGCGAGCAGGCCCTGACCCACCCCACCTGGGCGATGGGGCCGGTCATCACGGTCAACTCCGCGACGCTGGTCAACAAGGGTCTCGAGGTCATCGAGGCGCACCTCCTCTACGACATCCCCTTCGACCGCATCGAGGTCGTGGTCCACCCGCAGTCCTACGTGCACTCCATGGTCGAGTTCACCGACGGCTCGACCCTCGCCCAGGCCACCCCGCCCGACATGGGCGGCCCCATCGCCATCGGCCTCGGCTGGCCCGAGCGCGTCCCGGACGCCGCCCCCGCCTTCGACTGGACGAAGGCCTCCACCTGGGAGTTCTTCCCGCTGGACACCGAGGCCTTCCCGTCCGTCGGCCTCGCCCGGCACGTCGGCACGCTCGGCTCCACCGCCCCCGCGGTCTTCAACGCGGCCAACGAGGAGTGCGTCGACGCCTTCCTCGCCGGACAGCTGCCCTTCAACGGAATCATGGACACGGTCACCGCTGTGGTGACCGAACACGGCACCCCCGCCCCGGGAACCCCGCTCAGCCTCGCGGACGTCCTGGAAGCGGAAGCCTGGGCCCGCGCACGGGCCCGGGAACTCTCGGCGAAAGCGACAGCGGAGGCGCGCGCATGAGTCTGACCTCGATCCTGCTGACGGTCCTGGGGATCGCCGTCTTCGTCGTGGGCCTGCTGTTCTCCATCGCCTGGCACGAGCTGGGCCACCTCTCCACGGCCAAGATGTTCGGCATCCGGGTCCCGCAGTACATGGTCGGATTCGGGCCCACGCTCTGGTCGAAGCAGAAGGGCGACACCGAGTACGGGATCAAGGCCATCCCGGCCGGCGGCTACATCCGCATGATCGGGATGTTCCCGCCCGGCGCCGACGGCCGCCTCGAAGCCCGCTCGACCTCACCGTGGCGCGGCATGATCGAGGACGCCCGCACCGCCGCGTACGAGGAGCTGGAGCCCGGCGACGAGAAGCGGCTCTTCTACACGCGCAAGCCGTGGAAGCGCGTCATCGTGATGTTCGCCGGCCCGTTCATGAACCTCGTCCTCGCCGTCGCGATCTTCATGGGCGTCGCGATGACCTTCGGCTTCCAGACGCAGACCACCGAGGTCGCCGGCGTCCAGCAGTGCGTGATCTCGCAGAGCGAGAAGCGCGACACCTGCAAGGACACCGACCCGGTCTCCCCGGCCAAGGCCGCGGGGCTGAAGGAGGGCGACAGGATCGTCGCCTTCGACGGGGAGAAGGTCGACGACTGGACCACCCTCTCGGACCGCATCCGCAAGACCATCGGCCCCGCCACCCTCACCGTCGAGCGCGGCGGCCAGGAGCTGACCCTCAACGCCGTCCTGCGCGAGAACGCCGTCGCGAAGAAGGACGGCAGGGGCGAGGTCATCCCCGACCAGTACATCAAGGCCGGCTACCTCGGCTTCGCCGCCCAGACCGAGATCGTGCCGCTCTCCTTCGGCGACTCCGTCGTCCGCATGGGCGACATGATCGAGAACGGCGTCGACGCGATCATCGCGCTGCCCTCCAAGATCCCCGACCTGTGGAACGCGGCCTTCAGCGACGGCCAGCGCGCCGACGACTCGCCGGTCGGCGTGGTCGGCGCGGCCCGGATCGGCGGCGAGGTGATGAACCTCGACATCCCGGCCCAGAACCAGGTCGCGATGATGCTGTTCCTGCTAGCGGGGTTCAACCTGTCGCTGTTCCTCTTCAACATGCTGCCGCTGCTGCCCCTGGACGGCGGGCACATCGCGGGGGCGCTCTGGGAGTCGCTGCGGCGCAACGTGGCCAAGGTCTTCCGGCGCCCGGACCCGGGCCCGTTCGACGTGGCCAAGCTGATGCCGGTCGCCTATGTGGTCGCGGGGCTCTTCATCTGCTTCACGCTGCTGGTCCTGGTGGCCGACATCGTGAATCCGGTCAAGATCACTTGACGGTCCGACACATGGGGGTGCCCAGGGGGTCGCCCCGTGCGGTGCGGAGGGGGGCGCCCCTTCCGCACCACCCGTGGCCACCGGGCACACGCGTCGTGTCCGGTCGGTCACCATCTGGTTGACTTGTCCAGACGGTGCGTGCGTCCTGGCTCCGGTGCCGTAACCTCGAAGCCTGGAGCCCGCCGACATCGGGACCTTGATCCACACCTTGGGGATGCACAGCGCATGACTGCGATTTCTCTCGGAATGCCGGCCGTTCCGACCAAGCTCGCCGACCGAAGGGTCAGCCGACAGATCCAGGTCGGCTCGGTCGCGGTCGGCGGTGACGCGCCCGTTTCCGTGCAGTCGATGACGACGACGCGTACGTCGGACATCGGTGCCACGCTCCAGCAGATCGCCGAGCTGACGGCCTCCGGCTGCCAGATCGTCCGGGTCGCCTGCCCGACCCAGGACGACGCCGACGCGCTCGCCACCATCGCGAAGAAGTCGCAGATCCCGGTGATCGCGGACATCCACTTCCAGCCGAAGTACGTCTTCGCCGCCATCGACGCCGGCTGCGCCGCGGTCCGCGTGAACCCCGGCAACATCAAGCAGTTCGACGACAAGGTCAAGGAGATCGCCAAGGCGGCCGGCGAGACGGGCACCCCGATCCGGATCGGCGTCAACGCCGGCTCCCTGGACGCGCGGCTCCTGAAGAAGTACGGCAAGGCCACCCCCGAGGCCCTCGTCGAGTCGGCCCTGTGGGAGGCGTCCCTCTTCGAGGAGCACGGCTTCGGCGACATCAAGATCTCGGTCAAGCACAACGACCCGGTCGTCATGGTCAACGCCTACCGCCAGCTCGCCGCTCAGAGCGACTACCCGCTCCACCTCGGCGTCACCGAGGCCGGACCGGCCTTCCAGGGGACCATCAAGTCGGCCGTGGCGTTCGGCGCGCTGCTCTCCGAGGGCATCGGCGACACCATCCGCGTCTCCCTCTCGGCCCCGCCCGCCGAGGAGGTCAAGGTCGGTTTGCAGATCCTGGAGGCGCTCAACCTCAAGCAGCGCCGCCTGGAGATCGTCTCCTGCCCCTCCTGCGGCCGCGCCCAGGTCGACGTCTACAAGCTCGCCGACCAGGTCAGCGCCGGTCTGGAGGGCATGGAGGTCCCGCTGCGCGTCGCCGTCATGGGCTGTGTCGTCAACGGCCCCGGCGAGGCCCGCGAGGCCGACCTCGGCGTCGCCTCCGGCAACGGCAAGGGCCAGATCTTCGTCAAGGGCGAGGTCATCAAGACCGTGCCCGAGTCGAAGATCGTCGAGACCCTCATCGAGGAAGCCCTCAAGATCGCTGAGCAGATGGAGAAGGACGGCATCCCCTCCGGCGAGCCCCAGGTCTCCATCGGCGCCTGACCTGCCGCAGCCCAGCCCTTCACCGCCCCGCCCGGCCCGGTGCCCGGCGGGGCGGCGGCATGTCCAGGACGTCCGTGAGATCCCCGGATACGGACCCGGGCAGCGTTCAAGAGGCTTGTTGGGTACAGTGCGGAAATCAGCAGACCGCATGGTGAGGCCCCCTCGTGTTGACGCAGACCACCACCCGGGTCCTCGAACCCAGCGACCTCGGCGCAGCGCTCGCCATCCTGGAGAGCGAGCCCGTGGCCAACGCCTTCGTCACGTCCCGGGTCCAGGTCGCGGGGCTCGACCCCTGGCGCCTGGGCGGCGAGATGTGGGGCTGGTACGCCGACGGCAGGCTCCGCTCGCTCTGTTACGCCGGTGCCAACCTGGTCCCCATCTGCGCCGGGCCCGAGGCCGTACGCGCCTTCGCCGACCGGGCCCGCCGGGCCGGCCGCCGCTGCTCCTCCATCGTCGGCCCCGCCGAACCCACCGCCCTGCTCTGGCGGCTCCTGGAGCCGGGCTGGGGCCCCGCCCGCGAGGTCCGCGCCAACCAGCCCCTCATGGTCACCGAGAGCCCCTCCGCCGACATCACCCCCGACCCGCTCGTCCGCCGCATCCGCAAGGACGAGATGGAGGTCCTGATGCCGGCCTGCGTCGCGATGTTCACCGAGGAGGTCGGCATCTCCCCGCTGGCCGGCGACGGCGGCCTCCTCTACCAGGCGCGGGTCGCCGAACTCATCGGCGCCGGACGCTCCTTCGCCCGGATCGACGACGGCAAGGTCGTCTTCAAGGCGGAGATCGGCGCCGCCACCCCCCAGGCCTGCCAGATCCAGGGCGTCTGGGTGGCCCCCGAACACCGCGGCAAGGGCCTCTCCGAGACCGGCATGGCGGCCGTCCTGCGCTACGCCCTGGCCGATGTCGCCCCCGTCGTCAGCCTGTACGTGAACGACTACAACACCCCCGCCCGCAAGGCCTACCACCGCGTCGGCTTCCGCGAGACGGGCACGTTCATGAGCGTGCTGTTCTGATCCCGGCGTCCGCGCCTTCCGGTCACGCGCCCACCGTTCCCGGCCGCAGCGCGTACCGGCCCGCCCGCCCCGGCCAGTAGGGTTCGCGCATGGCACCAGTCACCGCGCAGGGCCCCGCGGACCCCGGCATCGAGGTCGGGCCGATCGACCTGGCCGCACGCGTCGACGAAGCCCTCCACGTCCAGGCCGTCGCCTTCGGGCTGAGCCAGGACGAGATCGACGTACGCCGCCACATCGTCCTGCGCCACCTGGACCACCCCCAGGCCCGCGCACTCGGCGCCCTCACCCCCGACGGGCGGCTCGTCGGCTTCGTCTACGGGCTGCCCAACGACCGGGCCCACTGGTGGTCCACCGTCGTCGAGCCCTACCTCCGGGCCACCGGCTCCGACGGCTGGCTCGACGACTCCTTCGTCATCACGGAGCTGCACGTCCACCCCGACCACCAGCAGCGCGGTCTCGGCCGCGCCCTGATCACCACCATCACCGACGCCGTCCCGCAGCCCCGCTCGATCCTCTCCGCGATCGACAGGGACAGCCCGGCCCGCGTGCTCTACCACGCCCTCGGCTACCGGGACCTGGCCCGCCGCGTGGTCTTCCCCAGCGCCCCGCTCCCATACGCGGTCATGGGCGCGCCCCTGCCGCTGCTGCGCCCCCCGGGCCGAATGGATTTCCGCCCGCCCGCACCGCCCGGTTAACCTCGGGCTCACCACTTTCGCGAGCAGGAGTTCACCATGGCCCAGGTCCAGCGCATGTCCCGATTGATGATCAAGACACTGCGCGACGACCCGGCGGACGCCGAGACGCTCAGCCACAAGCTGCTGGTCCGGGCCGGTTACGTCCGCCGCAACGCGGCCGGCATCTGGACCTGGCTGCCGCTCGGCAAGAAGGTCCTGGACAACATCTCCACCGTGGTCCGCGAGGAGATGGACGCCATCGGCGCCCAGGAAGTCCTGCTGCCCGCCCTGCTGCCCAAGGAGCCCTACGAGGCGTCCGGCCGCTGGGACGAGTACGGCGACCTGCTCTTCCGCCTCAAGGACCGCAAGGGCGGCGACTACCTCCTCGGCCCCACCCACGAGGAGATCTTCACCCAGACCGTCAAGGACCAGTGCACGTCCTACAAGGACCTGCCGGTGATGCTCTACCAGATCCAGACGAAGTACCGCGACGAGGCCCGCCCCCGCTCCGGTGTGCTCCGCGGCCGCGAGTTCCAGATGAAGGACTCGTACAGCTTCGACACCACCGACGAGGGCCTGGCGCACTCCTACGCCCTGCACCGGGCCGCGTACATCAAGATCTTCGAGCGCCTGGGCCTGGACCACCGCATCGTCTCCGCCGTCTCCGGCGCGATGGGCGGCTCGGCCTCCGAGGAGTTCCTGGCGCCCGCCGCCGCCGGTGAGGACACCTTCGCGGACTGCCCGAACTGCGACTACGCCGCCAACACCGAGGCCGTGACCTTCGCGCTCGCCCCGGTCGACGGCTCGGAGCACGGCGCGGTCGAGGAGTTGGACACCCCCGACACCCCGACCATCGAGACCCTGGCCGAGCACCTGGGCGTGCCCGCCTCGGCCACCCTGAAGAACCTGCTGGTCAAGGTGGACGGCGAGATCGTGGCCGTCGGTGTCCCCGGCCACCGCGAGGTCGACCTCGGCAAGCTGGGAGAGCACCTGGCACCCGCCGTCGTCGAGCTGGTCACCGCCGAGGACTTCGTCGGCCGTGACGACCTCGTACGCGGCTACGTCGGCCCCCAGGGCCTGGAGAAGGTCCGCTACCTGGCCGACCCCCGCGTCGCCCCCGGCACCGCCTGGATCACCGGCGCCAACAAGGAGGGCAAGCACGCGAAGAACGTCGTCGCGGGCCGTGACTTCGAGGTCGACGAGTACCTGGACGTCGTCGTGGTCGAGGAGGGCGACCCCTGCCCCGACTGCGGCACCGGCCTCACCCTGGACCGCGCCATCGAGATCGGCCACATCTTCCAGCTCGGCCGCAAGTACGCCGACACCTTCCAGCTCGACGTGCTCGGCCAGCAGGGCAAGCCCGTCCGCGTCACGATGGGCTCGTACGGCATCGGCGTCTCCCGCGCCGTGGCCGCGCTCACCGAGCAGACCGCCGACGACAAGGGCCTGTGCTGGCCCCGCGAGGTCGCCCCGGCCGACGTCCACGTCGTCGCCGCGGGCAAGGCCCTCCAGACGGAGCTGGCCCTGGAGGTCTCGGAGAAGCTGAGCGCGGCGGGCCTGCGCGTCCTGGTCGACGACCGCCCCGGCGTCTCGCCCGGCGTGAAGTTCACCGACTCCGAGCTGATCGGCGTGCCCAAGATCCTGGTCGCCGGGCGCCGCTCCGCCGACGGTGTCCTGGAGCTGAAGGACCGCCGCACCGGCGAGCGCGAGGAGCTGACCGTCGACGAGGCGATCGCCCGCCTGGCGGCCGACCTGGCCTGACCCGTACGGGGACGAAGGCCCCCGCGCACGGCTTGGGTTCAAGCGGTCGCGCGGGGGCCTTCGCCGTACGGGGACGGGTGAGGGGTGCCGGAAGTCCCCGCCGTACGGAAACGTACGGAAACGCGCAAGAGGGGCCCCGTGCAGGGACACCGGCAGCGTCCTGGGGCGCCCGGACCCCCCCGCACGGCGAGGGCTCCCGGCACACCGCCGGCCCGGGGCCCCCACCTATGTCCTCACCGCCTACAGCCAGCCCGCGAACTCCAGGTTGACCTCGCCCATCTGCCGCCGGCCCTCCGCCAGCGCGCGGGTGCCCGACTCGACCGCCCGGAACAGCGTCCAGCCGTGCAACCGCGCCTGGTCCACCTCCAGGGACTCCGCCAGCTTCTTCACCCGGCGCCGGGCGCTCGCCCCGCCGCCCGGGGAGGCGACCAGGTCCTCCGCCCGGTCCCGTACCAGCCGCGCCAGGTCGTAGGCCCGCTCGCCCACCAGCGGCTCCGGACCCACCGTCAGCCAGGGGGCGCGCTCGCCCGCGAGTACCTTGCTCTGCCGGAAGTTGCCGTGCAGGAGGAGGAGTTCAGGGGAGGCCGACACCAGTTCCGTACGGGCCGCGAGGGCCGCTTCCACCAGGGGTGCGAGCGCCGGGTCCGTCTCGGCCGCCGCCCGCATGCCCTCGGTCTGCCGCCCGGTCCGCTCGGTCACGGTCTCGAAGGGATGGCCGGCCGGCGGCTCCACCCAGAGCCGCCGGAGCGTGCCCGCCGCCTCCAGGAGCGCTTTGGCCTCGGGCAGCGAACGCAGCGACACCTCGTGGCGCAGCCGCTCCAGCAGCAGCGCCCCGGAGCTCGACAGCTCCTCGTCCGGCTCCAGCAGCTTCACCGCGCCCCAGCCGTTCCAGTGCGCCAGTGCCGCCCTCTCCCGCTCCGGTTCGGCGGGCGGCGGGGCGATCTTCAGCGCCGCCGGGGTCCCGTCGGCCCGCCGCACCAGGAGCACCAGGCCGCTGCGCCCGCCGGGGGCGGCCACCCGCTCCACGGCGAGGTCCGGCCCGGCGGCGCCGACGGCCCGTTCGGTGAGCGCGGGGAGCCGGTCCAGCCAGTCGGCGGCCGTGGCGTCCCCGTACATCTCGCCGAGCGCGCGCACCAGGCGCTGCGGCGGTTCGCAACCCATACGTCCTTTGTTCCCTTTCCGGTCCTTCGGTCAGCCCCGGCCCCGGGGGGCCTGTGCCCCCGCGGCCTCCACCGGGCCCGTCTCCGCCGGATCGGTGTCCGGAGCCCGCTCGGCGAGCCCCGGAAAGGCTACGTTGCCGCCCCGCCAGCGGGCCGCCCGTACGGCGGCCTCCCGGAGGGCGCCCGCCGCCTCGGCGCGCGCGGGCCCTTCGGTGGCCCGTACGAGATCGGCGCAGACGCCCGCCACCCGGTCCTCCAGGACGGCGGCGAGACGCAGGGCCGACGCGGTGTCGGCAACCGCGAAGGGCAGAGCGTACGCGGCGTCGGCGGCGACCGGCGCACCGCCCAGGTCACGCACGGTGCGCACGAGCGTGTCCCGGCGTGCGCGGTGCCCGTCGTACGCCGCGCGCGCCTCGGTGCGCCGCTCCGCCTCGACCCGGCCGCCGAGCACCCCGTACCCGTAGACCGCCGCGTGTTCGGCGGCCAGCGCGGCCTGGGCGGCGATGAGCGCGGGGGAGGGGGCCTCGTCCTCGGAGGGTAGGGTCATGACGCGGTCTCCTTGGCCAGCTCCGTCAGCAGATAGGCGTGTGCCGCGGCGCCCGCCGCCACGGAGGCCAGCAGCCGGGCCAGCTCCGGTTCCGCGGTGAGCAGCGCCTCGGCGTGGGCGTCGGCCCGGCGGCGCTCGGCGGCGGCCAGCTCCTTCAGGGCCGTACGGGGGTCGGTGGAGACCGGGCCCGGTGCGGCGGCGGGCGGCTGCGGGCGCCCCGCCGACACGGCCCCGATGTGCTGCCGCACGGCCGTCCGCAGGGGCGCCAGGCCTGCCGCGGTGCCCGGGTGGGCCTCGGTGACCAGGTCGTAGTGGGCGAGCGCCAGGGCGCCGGTGCGGGCCGCGCCCCGGCGCAGCGCCCGGTCGGCCCGGACCGCCTCGGTCTCGGTGAGCACGGGGCTGCCCGCGTCCGTGCCCTTGTCGTCCTCCCCGCAGCCGGTCAGCACCGCACCCAGTGCGAGAGCCCCCGTCGCGGTGAGCGCCCCCCTGCGGGTCGTCCCCGTGCGCCGCACGTTTCTCCTTCGGGCCGGGACCGATCCTGACAGGATCTGTCCTGAACTGATCACCGCAGGCGAGCGTACCCGCGGCAACAGGGCAGGCGGACGGCAACACCCCTGGCGACCGGATACCCTTTGACCTGACACAGCACGATCCCCACAACAGCACACGCGGCCGAGGAGTCACCCGGATGAGCACCACCCAGAGCGAGAGGCTGCGCGGGCTGCTGGAACCGCTCGTCAGCGCACAGCAGCTGGACCTCGAGGAGATCGAGGTGTCCCGGGCCGGCCGCCGCGGAGTGCTGCGGATCATCGTCGACTCGGACGAGGGCGTGGAGCTGGACACCTGCGCGGAGCTGAGCCGCGCGATCTCCCAGAAGCTGGACGAGAGCGATGTGATGGGCGAGGGCGAGTACGTCCTCGAAGTCAGCTCCCCCGGCGCCGAGCGCCCGCTCTCCGAGCCCCGCCACTACGTCCGCGCCACCGGCCGACTGGCCCGCTTCCACCTCGCCGCCGAGGGCTCCGGTGAGCTGGTCGCCCGTATCCTCGCCGTCGACGAGGACGGGCTCGACCTGGAAGTGCCCGGTGTCAAGGGTCGCAAGCCCACCGCCCGCCGCCTCGCCTTCGACGAGATCGCCAAGGCGCGCGTGGAGATCGAATTCAACCGCAAGGACAAGAAGGAAGAGGAGGCGTAGCCGTGGACATCGATGTGAAGCTTCTGAAGGGCTTGGCGCAGGACAAGGAGATCCCGTTCGACGTGCTCGTCGGGGCGATCGAGTCGGCCCTCCTCATCGCGTACCACCGCACCGACGGCAGCTACCGCCGGGCCCGCGTGAAGATCGACGAGCGCGGCCATGTGACGGTCTGGGCCACCGAGGACCCGGCCGACCTCGAAGAGGGCCAGGAGCCCAAGGAGTTCGACGACACCCCCTCCGGCTTCGGCCGGATCGCCGCGTCCACCGCCAAGCAGGTCATCCTGCAGCGGCTGCGCGACGCCGAGGACGACAAGACCTTCGGGGAGTACGCGGGCCACGAGGGCGATGTCGTCACCGGCGTCGTCCAGCAGGGCAAGGACCCCAGGAACGTCCTGGTCGACATCGGCAAGCTGGAAGCCATCCTTCCGGTCCAGGAGCAGGTGCCGGGCGAGGAGTACACGCACGGCCTGCGCCTGCGTACGTACGTCGTCCGGGTCGTCAAGGGCGTCCGCGGCCCCTCCGTGACGCTCTCGCGCACCCACCCCAACCTGGTGAAGAAGCTCTTCGCGCTGGAGGTCCCGGAGATCGCCGACGGTTCCGTCGAGATCTCCGCGATCGCCCGCGAGGCCGGCCACCGCACCAAGATCGCGGTTCGCTCCACCCGTTCGGGCCTCAACGCCAAGGGGGCCTGCATCGGCCCCATGGGCGGCCGGGTGCGCAACGTCATGGCCGAGCTGCACGGCGAGAAGATCGACATCGTGGACTGGTCGGACGACCCGGCCGAGATGGTCGCCAACGCGCTCTCGCCCGCCCGGGTGAGCAAGGTCGAGATCGTCGACCTCGGCGCCCGCTCCGCCCGGGTCACCGTGCCGGACTACCAGCTGTCGCTGGCGATCGGCAAGGAGGGCCAGAACGCCCGCCTCGCCGCCCGCCTCACCGGCTGGCGCATCGACATCCGGCCGGACACCGAGACCGACGAGGAGCGGGAGAACGCCGACCGCGAGCGGGCCGAGCGGGCCCGGGAGCGCTCGGAAAGGCGTTGACCCGGAGTCGCTCCAGGGAATAGATCTTGGCCGTACGACGCTGAGATCACGACAACATCCGTTCGATTTTCGCCCCCGCGGGGTGAGGTCGGTGCGGGGAGGTAGACTTAATCGTGTCTGGCCGGACGCAAGCCGGCGCTTGCCCCGAGCGGACCTGTGTGGGATGCCGGGAGCGAGCGGCCAAGAGCGAGCTGCTGCGGATCGTGGTGGACGAGGGCGCCTGCGCCCCCGATCCACGCGGTACGCTGCCCGGCCGGGGTGCTTACGTGCACCCCACCTCTGTCTGTCTCGACCTGGCGGTTCGCCGCCGGGCATTCCCCCGGGCCTTCAAGGCCAAGGGGCCGTTCGACACCGCGGAACTCACGCGGTTCGTCGAGCGGGCGACATCGTAAGAAAGTGAACGGCACGGGACCCCGTGCGGTCAGGTACCTCGCGAGTTGGAAGTAGGTCGAGATTGCGATGAGCACTCGATGAGTACGCGATGAGTACGCCCATGAAGTAGCGACGGTCCGGCGGTAACCCGGACCTAAAAGGAGCGAAGTGGCTAAGGTCCGGGTATACGAACTCGCCAAGGAGTTCGGCGTCGAGAGCAAGGTCGTCATGGCCAAGCTCCAAGAACTCGGTGAATTCGTCCGTTCGGCGTCCTCGACGATCGAGGCGCCGGTTGTACGTAAGTTGACCGACGCACTGCAGGGGCCCGGCGGCAACGCCGGCAAGTCCGCTGCGAAGCCGGGTGCGCCCCGCAAGGCGACGCCCGCGAAGCCCGCAGCGCCCTCCCCGGCCGCTGCGGCACGTCCCGCTGCCCCCAAGCCCGGCGCACCGGCTCCCAAGCCGGCCGCCGCCGAGGCCCCCAGCAGCTCTCCGGCGGCGCCCTCCGCGCCGTCCCCCGCCCCGCGTCCGGGCCCGAAGCCCGCGCCGAAGGCGGCCCCGGTGACCCCGGTCCCGGCCGCCGAGTTCTCGGCTCCGGCCCCGGCCCCCGAGCGTCCGGCCGCCCCGCGGCCCACGGGCGCCACCCCGGGCCCGCGTCCCGCCCCCGCCCGTCCGGCCCCGGCCGGCGGTCAGCGCGACGGCGGCCAGCGTGACGGCGGCCGCGGTGGCGAGCGCGGCGGCGACCGCCCCGCGCGTCCCGCGGGCCAGGGTGCCCCGCGCCCCGGCGGCGGCCGTCCGGCCGGTCCCCGTCCGGGCAACAACCCCTTCACCTCCGGCGGCTCCACCGGCATGGCGCGCCCCTCGGCGCCCCGTCCCGGCGGCGCCCCGCGCCCCGGCGGCGGCCAGGAGCGCCCCGGCGCCCCGCGTCCGCAGGGCGGCCCCGGCGGCGCCCCGCGCCCCCAGGGCGGCCAGGCCCAGGGCGGTGCCCGTCCCACTCCGGGCGGCATGCCCCGTCCGCAGGCCCCGCGTCCCGGTGCCGGTCCCGCCGGTAACCGCCCCAACCCGGGCATGATGCCGCAGCGTCCCGCTGCCGGCCCGCGCCCCGGTCCCGGTGGCGGCGGCCGTGGTCCCGGCGGCGGCGGTCGTCCCGGCGGTGCCGGTGGCGGTCGTCCCGGTGGCGGCGGCTTCGCCGGTCGTCCCGGTGGTGGCGGCGGCGGCTTCGCCGGCCGTCCGGCCGGTCCCGGTGGTGGCGGCGGCGGTGCCGGTCGTCCCGGTGGTGGCGGCGGCTTCGGCGGTCGTCCCGGCTTCGGCGGTCGTCCGGGTGGTCCCGGTGGCCGTGGTGGCACGCAGGGTGCGTTCGGCCGTCCCGGCGGTCCCGCGCGGCGTGGCCGCAAGTCGAAGCGGCAGAGGCGCCAGGAGTACGAGGCCATGCAGGCCCCGTCGGTCGGCGGCGTCATGCTGCCCCGCGGCAACGGACAGGCCGTCCGGCTGTCGCGCGGTGCCTCGCTCACCGACTTCGCGGAGAAGATCAACGCCAACCCGGCGTCGCTCGTCGCCGTGATGATGAACCTCGGCGAGATGGTGACGGCCACGCAGTCCGTCTCCGACGACACGCTGCGTCTCCTCGCCGAGGAGATGAACTACGTCCTGGAGATCGTCAGCCCGGAGGAGGAGGACCGCGAGCTGCTCGAGTCCTTCGACATCGAGTTCGGCGAGGACGAGGGCGGCGAAGAGGCCCTGGTCTCCCGTCCGCCGGTGGTGACCGTCATGGGTCACGTCGACCACGGTAAGACCCGACTCCTGGACGCGATCCGCAAGACCAACGTGGTCGCGGGCGAGGCCGGTGGCATCACCCAGCACATCGGTGCCTACCAGGTCTCCTCCGAGGTCAACGGCGAGGACCGCAAGATCACCTTCATCGACACCCCGGGTCACGAGGCGTTCACCGCCATGCGTGCCCGTGGTGCGAAGTCGACCGACATCGCGATCCTCGTGGTGGCGGCCAACGACGGTGTGATGCCGCAGACGATCGAGGCGCTGAACCACGCCAAGGCGGCCGAGGTGCCGATCGTGGTCGCGGTCAACAAGATCGACGTCGAGGGCGCCGACCCGACCAAGGTGCGCGGTCAGCTCACCGAGTTCGGTCTGGTGGCCGAGGAGTACGGCGGCGACACCATGTTCGTCGACATCTCCGCCAAGCAGGGCCTCAACATCGAGGCGCTGCTGGAGGCCGTCGTCCTCACCGCCGACGCCTCGCTCGACCTGCGGGCCAACCCCGACCAGGACGCGCAGGGCATCGCCATCGAGTCCCACCTCGACCGCGGTCGCGGTGCCGTCTCGACCGTCCTGGTCCAGCGCGGAACGCTGCGCATCGGCGACACGATGGTCGTGGGCGACGCCTACGGCCGCGTGCGCGCCATGCTCGACGACAACGGTCAGAACGTGGAGGAGGCGGGTCCCTCGACCCCGGTCCTCGTCCTCGGCCTCACCAACGTCCCGGGCGCCGGCGACAACTTCCTGGTCGTCGACGAGGACCGTACGGCCCGTCAGATCGCCGAGAAGCGCGCCGCCCGCGAGCGCAACGCCAACTTCGCCCGCAAGGGCGTCAGGTTCTCCCTGGAGAACCTGGACGAGGCGCTCAAGGCCGGTCTGGTCCAGGAACTCAACCTCATCATCAAGGGCGACGCGTCCGGTTCGGTGGAGGCCCTGGAGTCCTCGCTGCTCCAGCTCGACGTCGGTGAAGAGGTCGACATCCGGGTCCTGCACCGCGGTGTGGGTGCGGTCACCGAGTCGGACATCGACCTGGCGACCGGCTCCGACGCCATCGTCATCGGCTTCAACGTGCGCGCCGCCGGGCGTGCGCAGCAGATGGCCGAGCGCGAAGGCGTGGACGTCCGGTACTACTCGGTCATCTACCAGGCGATCGAAGAGATCGAAGCGGCCCTCAAGGGCATGCTCAAGCCGGAGTACGAAGAGGTCGAGCTCGGTACGGCGGAGATCCGCGAGATCTTCCGCTCGTCCAAGCTGGGCAACATCGCCGGTGTGCTGGTCCGCTCCGGCGAGGTCAAGCGCAACACCAAGGCGCGCCTGCTGCGCGATGGCAAGGTCATCGCGGAGAACCTCAACATCTCCGGTCTGCGCCGCTTCAAGGACGACGTCACCGAGATCCGCGAAGGCTTCGAGGGCGGTATCAACCTCGGGAACTTCAACGACATCAAGATCGACGACGTCATCGCGACGTACGAGATGCGCGAGAAGCCGCGAGGCTGATCCGCAGGGATCGAGGAGTGTTCCGGGGGTCCGCCCCCGGTCCGCTCCCACCACGGTCGGGGCCGGTCGACGGGTCGAATTTCCGTCGATCGGCCCCGGCCGTTCCGGTACGGTTCTGATGTCCCCGCCAAGCTCTGGCGGGGCACGAACCCGAACCGGCGGGACATCCGGACACACATGTATGTGGGGACCCTGTCCTTCGATCTGCTCCTCGGCGACGTACGGTCGTTGAAGGAGAAACGCTCCGTCGTCCGTCCGATCGTCGCCGAACTCCAGCGCAAGTACGCGGTGAGTGCGGCGGAGACCGGCGGGCAGGATCTCCACCGCAGGGCCGAGATCGGCCTCGCCGTGGTCTCCGGTGATACCGGACACCTGACGGACGTGCTGGACCGGTGCGAGCGGCTGGTGGCCGCCCGCCCCGAGGTGGAGCTGCTGTCGGTGAGACGGCGGCTGCACAGTGACGAAGACTGACACGCAAGCGAACACCAGAAGGAAGAGTGACGGACCGGTGACCGACAACGCGCGGGCCCGCAAGCTGGCCGATCGCATCCAGGTCGTGGTCGCGGAGACCCTGGACCGGCGAATCAAGGATCCGCGGCTGGGCTTCGTGACGATCACGGACGCCCGGGTCACCGGCGACCTGCGGGAGGCCACGGTCTTCTACACGGTCTACGGCGACGACGAGGAGCGCGCGGCCTCCGCCGCGGCGCTGGAGAGCGCCAAGGGCGTCCTGCGCTCCGAGGTCGGCCGGCAGACCGGAGTCCGGTTCACGCCGACCCTGGCCTTCGTCCCCGACGCCCTCCCGGACAACGCCCGCACCATCGAGGACCTCCTCGACAAGGCGCGCGCCAAGGACGCGGAGGTGCGCCAGGTGTCCACGGGCGCGACGTACGCCGGTGACGCCGACCCGTACCGCAAGCCGGAGGACGAGGACGAGTCCGACGGCCCCTCCGAGAAGAACGAGGGCCCGGCCTCCGCATGACCGACCAGAACCCGACGCCGGACGGCCTTGTCATCGTCGACAAGCCGTCCGGCTTCACTTCGCACGACGTCGTGGCCAAGATGCGGGGCATCGCCCGCACCCGCCGCGTCGGCCACGCCGGAACGCTGGACCCGATGGCGACCGGAGTCCTGGTGCTCGGCGTCCAGCGGGCCACCAAGCTGCTCGGCCACCTCGCGCTGACCGAGAAGGAGTACCTGGGCACGATCCGGCTCGGCCAGGACACCGTCACCGACGACGCCGAGGGCGAGATCACCTCCTCCACCGACGCCTCCGGCGTGACCCGTGAGGGGATCGACGCCGGGGTGGCGGCCCTGACCGGCGCGATCATGCAGGTCCCGTCCAAGGTCAGCGCCATCAAGATCGACGGCAAGCGGTCCTACGCGCGGGTGCGCGGCGGCGAGGAGTTCGAGATCCCGGCCCGCCCGGTGACCATCTCCTCCTTCCGCGTGTACGACGTCCGCGAGGCCGTCGCCGAGGACGGCACCCCCGTCCTGGACCTGGTCGTCTCCGTCGTCTGCTCCTCGGGGACGTACATCCGCGCCCTCGCCCGGGACCTCGGCGCCGGACTCGGCGTGGGAGGCCACCTCACCGCGCTGCGCCGCACCCGCGTCGGCCCGTACGGACTGGACACGGCCCGCACGCTCGACCAGCACCAGGAGGAGCTGACGGTCATGCCGGTCGCCGAGGCCGCCGCGTCCGCCTTCCCGCGCTGGGACGTCGACGAGAAGCGCGCCCGGCTGCTCCTCAACGGCGTACGGCTGGACATGCCCTCCTACCCGCCGGGCCCGGTCGCGGTCTTCGGACCGGACGGGGCGTTCCTCGTGCTGGTGGAGGAGGAGAAGGGCAGGGCCAAGAGCCTCGCCGTCTTCGCCTGATCCCCGGACCACGGGATTGGTCCCCGGACCCCGGGGACGGATCGCCGGATGCATGTGGAGCGGGCACCCACCCCCCACCGGTGCCCGCTCCACCTCCCCCACCCCCGGACCATCCCTGCTCCGCCCAGGTCACGGCTATTCACCCCATTGGACGGGCGCTCGGAGTGAATGTCGGGGGCGCGGGGGGCGCTTTCGCCCAGCGCGCTACTCCGTACGATCACCGGCGGCCTACCGTCGGATCCATGGGCAGTGGGGACCGGTCGACGCTGGTGAGAATCTGTGATCAGGCCGGCCGGCCGCGGGGGACGGGCTTCGTCGCGGACGACCGCGGCACGATCGTCACCGCCCACCAGGCCACCGCCGCCGCCGGCCCGTACCTCCTGCACGGCACCGGCGGCCGCACCTGCTCCGTCGGCCCCGACGACATCACTCCGCTCCCCGCCCTCGGCCTCGCCCTCCTGCGTACGGGCGGCCCCGGCACGCTCGACGTGGAGCCGCTGCCCATCGCCGTACGGGAGCGGATCGAGCCCGGAAGCTATGTCGGGATCGCCGCCCACGGCCGCCGCGAGGCCCGCGTCCTCGGCACGGCCCCCGCCACCTACACCGCCCCGGACGGCACCCATCCGGTCCCCGCCGCCCTGGAGCTGGCCCTCGGCACCGACGGGCGCGACGCCCTGCGTTCGGGCGGCGCGGCCATCGGTGGACCGGTCACGGACCCGGCCACGGGCGCGGTCCTAGGCCTGCTGTCCACCGCCCTCACCACCCCGTACGAGTCCGCCGGGCTCGCCCTGCCCCTCCCGCGCGGCGCCGACGCCACCCTCGACGCCCTCCTCGCGCGCAACGCCACCGCCGCCCCCGCCTACGGCCCCGACCTCAACCTCGCCGGGGTCCTCCAGCTCACCGCCACCTCCGTCGGCTCGGCCGACGGGCCCGACCCGCGCACCGCCCCGGTCGAGCGCGCGGACATCCACGCGGAGTTCGCCGCCTTCGAAGCCGGTACGGGCACGGTCCTGGGCCTCGTCGGCGGGCCCGGCACCGGCCGTACCACCGAGCTGGCCGCCCTCGCCGCCCGCCGGGCCGACCGGGGGACGCCCGCCCCCACCCTCTGGCTGCGCGGCGCCGATCTGCTCGCCGACGACACCTCCGTGGCGGACGCGGCCGACCGTACGCTGACCCGCTCGGCCCGGATCGTCGCCGCGGCCGGGGCCCTCGGTGACATGGCCACGGCCACGGCCGAGCGCGTCGCCCGCCTCGCCGCCGACGCGGGCCACCCCCTTCTGGTGGTCCTGGACGGCCCCGAGGAGATGCCGCCGCTGCTGGCCCACCGGCTGCCCGAGTGGACGGCGGGGACCGCGCGCTGGCTGCGCGAGCACCGCGTCCGGCTCGTCGTCGCCTGCCGCCCCGAGCACTGGGAGACCGCCGGGGCCCTCCACCCGCCGGACGCCCTGCACCACCCCCGCCGCCCCGCCCGCGGCCTCCCGCCCTCCCTGCGTCTGGCCGACCTCACCCGGGCCCAGGCCGAACAGGCCAGGGAGCGGTTCGACATCCCGCCGCACGCCCTCGCCCCGGGCCACGACCGGCACCCGCTCACCCTGCGGCTGTTCGCGGAGGTCCGCGAGGCCCTGCCGCCCGGCGTCCAGGGCCGCCCCGACACGGAGGACGTCTTCGGCGCCCACCTGGACCTCATGTGCGTGCGCATCGCGGTCCGGATCGCGGCCGCCGCCGGTGAGCAGCCCCGGGGCACCGCCGTACGCAGGCTGGCCGCCCGGGTCGCGGGCCAGGTCCACGAGGCGGCCCGGCGCTGTCTGGGCCCGGGACAGGGGGAGCTGGACCGGGAGGCGTTCGAGGAGATCTTCCCCTGGCGCACCGGGTGGGCCTCGGCCGTGCTCACGGAGGGACTCCTCGTCCCGGCGGGGGCCGGCTACCGCTTCGCCCACGAGGAACTGGGCGACTGGGTCCAGGGCGCTCACCTGGACCTGGACGCGGCCCTGCGCTCCCTGGTGCACCGCTGGCACCGGGGGAGCGGGGGGCGTGGGCCCGGTGGTGCGGGTGGGAGGCGTGCCGCTGATGGGCGCCAGGATGCCGATGGGCCGGGCGGGCGGCGTGCTGGTGGTGCCGGTGGTGTCCAGGGGAACGGTGCTGTCCGCGAGACCGGTGTCGTCGCTCGGCCCGGTGCCGGCGGGGCGCTCGGCCCGGCCGGGGAGCCCCGCTTCGGCGACGGGCCCCACGCGGCCGACGAGGAGCCCCGCTCCCTCCCCGTGCCCCGGCACCGGATCGGGCCGGTGATCCAGGCGATGGTGCTTCTCGGCCGCCGCCAGGGCACCGCCGCCCTCGCGCACCGGATGGCCGACCTGATCGAGGCGCTGGACCGGCTGTGGACGTACGAGGGACAGCGCGGCGAGGGCCCCCCGGCCCACCGCGGCCCCCGGGACGAGGACGCCGCCTGGTGGGCGGCGCACCTGCTCGGCGGCAGCCTGCTCCGGGTGCCCGACGCACGCCCGTACCTGGGCGTCCTGCGGGTCCTCGCCGGCCGCATCACCCGCTGCTCGGCCGCCACGGCGGGAGCCGCCGGGGGACCGGCGGTCCCGGGGGCGTACGGCGAGTTCGGCCCCTGGTTCTGGCGGCGGCTCCGGCTGCCCGAGGAGGACCGGATCGACCTCCTCCGCCGCCTGGTGCCCGCCGACGGGGTGCCCCGAACCGACGGCGACGAGCGGTATCTCGACGCGGTGGCCCGCCGCCTGGGCTACGACCCCTCCACCGTGCAGCCGCTGCTCTGCCGCTGGTTCACCGACGAGCGGCCGCTGCTGTTCGCCGGCGGCGGCCCCGGAGCACCGAAGGAGGGGGGCCTGCGCCCCACCGTGGCCGACGCCGCGCAGGCCCTGCTCCACGCCCGCCGGGCCCTGGCCGTCGACGACCTCGTCGACGCCTTGATCGCCACTCCGCACGCCCGGGCCGGTGAGCTGCTCGCCGCCCTCGCGGAGGACGAACCCACCGCGCTCTGCCGGGCCGTCGAGCGGTGGGCCGGGGACGAGGACCGCCCGGCCCGACGCTCCGCCGCCGCCCGGTACGCCGGACTCCTCCAGCCCCGGATCACCGCCGAGGGCGACCGGGCCCTGCTCCGCTCCGCCGCCGAGATCCTGGTGGGGCGCCCGGAGGACCGGGAGCTGCATCCGGCCGCCCTGACCCTCCTCGTCCGGGACCCGACGTCGCGGGGCCACCACCTCCCGCAGGCCCTCCGCCTCTTCGCCCACGGTGCCCCCGGCCTCACCGTGGAGCTGCTCGCGGAGATCTTCCCGGCCCACCCCGAGCCGGTCCTGGCCGCCCTCCGCGCCCGCCTGGCCCATCCGGGCGAGGGCGCGGCGGCGGTGCTGCGGGCCCTCGCCGGGCTCGACACCCCCGCGCTCGCGCTGCACGTCGCCGGGCTCGTACGCGAATACGTCGACGCCCACCCCGAGGACGGCACCCACGCCGCCGAGTACGTGGACCTCCGCCTCGAACACGGCCCCGCCGCCCGTGCCCTGCTCCTGCCCCTGGTCACCGGCCTGCTCCGGGACCGCCCCGCCCCGCCCCCCGTACGCGCCGCCCTCGCCCGGGTCCTCGCCGGGGCCGGGTCCACCGCCTCCCGGCCGCTGCGGGCCGAGCTGCTGGAGGTCCTGCTGGAGTTCGAGCAGACCACCGGACGCGACCCGCACGTACTGGACGCCCTCCTCCGGGCCGCCGCCGACGGGCTCCACAGCCGCCCCGAGTTCCGTACGCGCGCGCTCGTCCACCGCACCGGCATGCTCCTCGTCCGCACCCCCCAAGGCGCAGCCCGCTTCGACCGCAGCCTGGTCGAACTCGCCCGTGACGTGCCCGGATTCGCCGCCCTCGTCCTCCGCTGGCTCACCGAAGCCCCGCAGGAGTGGGCCGTGGTGGTCGGCCCCAGCGCCCGGCGCACGGTGGAGGCGTTGGAGACATCACGTCAGGCGATGCCGATGCCGATGCAGGCGGCGGGGCGTGAGCATGGCAGTCTTAGACCTGCGTAACGGCACACCTACACACGTACACAGGTTCGGGCGAGGAGCGGTCACAGTGCAGCGCTGGCGTGGCTTGGAGGACATCCCCCAGGACTGGGGGCGCAGCGTCGTCACCATCGGCTCCTACGACGGCGTGCACCGCGGACACCAGCTGATCATCGGCCGGGCCGTCGAGCGCGCCCGTGAGCTGGGAGTCCCGTCCGTCGTGGTCACCTTCGACCCGCACCCCAGCGAGGTCGTCCGTCCAGGCAGCCACCCGCCGCTGCTCGCCCCGCACCACCGCCGCGCCGAACTCATGGCGGAGCTGGGCGTGGACGCGGTGCTGATCCTGCCGTTCACCGCGGAGTTCTCGAAGCTGGCGCCCGCCGACTTCATCGTGAAGGTCCTCGTCGACAAGCTCCACGCGAAGGCCGTCATCGAGGGCCCCAACTTCCGCTTCGGCCACAAGGCCGCCGGGAACGTGGCCCTGCTCACCGAGCTGGGCGCCACCTACGACTACACCGTCGAGGTCATCGACCTGTTCGTGACCGGTGCGGCCGGTGACGGCCGGCCGTTCTCCTCCACCCTCACCCGCAGCCTGGTCGCCGAGGGCGACGTCACGGGCGCCGCCGAGATCCTCGGCCGCCCGCACCGGGTGGAGGGCATCGTGGTGCGCGGCGCCCAGCGCGGCCGTGAGCTGGGCTTCCCCACGGCCAACGTGGAGACCCTTCCGCATACGGCGATCCCCGCCGACGGCGTCTACGCGGGATGGCTGGAGGTCGACGGCGAGTCGATGCCCGCGGCCATCTCGGTCGGCACCAACCCGCAGTTCGACGGCACCGAGCGCACGGTGGAGGCGTACGCGATCGACCGCGTCGGCCTCGACCTGTACGGGCTGCACGTGGCCGTCGACTTCCTCGCCTACGTCCGCGGGATGCTGAAGTTCGACACGATCGACGACCTCCTGGTGGCGATGTCCGCCGATGTGAAGCGGTGCAGCGAGCTGGTCGCCGCCTACGACCGCACCCACTGACGCACCCCTTCCCCGTGCACCCGGGCCGGGGACGGCGGATGCTGGCAGGGTGCGTGACATCCTGCCCGGCCTCCGCTCCCGCTGCGCCGCCGGTACGCCCCTCGCCCTGGCGACCGTCGTCGCCGTGCACGGCAGCGCGCCCCGCGAGCCGGGCGCGGTCATGGCCGTCGACGCGGCGGGCACCGTGCTCGGCAGCGTCTCCGGGGGCTGCGTCGAGGCCGATGTGTACGAGGCCGCCCGCGGGGTGCTGGCCGGGGCCCCGTCGCGCGTGGTCGCGTACGGGATCAGCGACGACGAGGCGTTCGGCGTCGGGCTGACGTGCGGCGGCACGATCGAGGTGCTGGTGCGCGCGTACGCCTCGGACGCCGAGCTGGCCCATCTCGCCGCCCTCCTTGACCTGATCGCCGCCGACGTGCCGGTCGCGGAGGCCACGGTCCTCTCCGGCGCCGCGGAGACCGGCGCCCGCCTGACCGTCCGCGCCGACGCCGTGCACGGCACGCTGGGATCCGAGGGGCTCGACGCGGCTGTCACGGACGACGCCCGGGGACTGCTGGAGCAGGGCCTCACGGGCATCCACTGGTACGGGGCGCACGGCCAGCGCCGGATGGCCGAGGTCGCGGTCTTCGTCCGGTCCCACACCCCGCCGCCCCGCATGCTCGTCTTCGGCGCCATCGACCACGCGGCGGCCACCGCCCGCATCGGCTCCTTCCTCGGCTACCGGGTCACCGTCTGCGACGCCCGCCCCGCCTTCGCCACCCCAGAACGCTTCCCGACCGCCGACGAGGTGGTGTGCGCCTGGCCGCACGACTACCTGGAGGCGACCGAGGTCGACGCCCGTACGGTGATCTGCGTCCTCACCCACGACCCGAAGTTCGACGTGCCGCTGCTGGTCGCCGCCCTGCGCACCCCCGCCGCGTACATCGGCGTCATGGGCAGCCGCCGCACCCACGACGACCGCCTCGCCCGGCTCCGCGAGACCGGCGTGGACGAGGCACACCTGTCCCGCCTCGCCTCACCCGTGGGCCTCGACCTCGGAGCCCGTACGCCGGAGGAGACGGCCGTCTCCATCGCCGCCGAGATCATCCAGCACCGCTGGGGCGGCACGGGGCGCCCGCTGGGTGAACTGACGGGGGCGATCCACCACGGGGGCAGGGCGTAGAGCATCTCCGCACGAGCGTCAGGACCGGGCGCCGCACGCCGCCGCCCAGTGGCACGCCACCTGGGTGTCCGCCCCGCCGTTCAGCACCGACAGCTCCACCGTGCGGCACGCCTCCGCCACCCCCGCCCGCTCCGCCTCGCCGGAGGCGAGCACCTGGCAGCGGACGTGGAAGCGGCAGCCGGAGGGCACCTTCGAGGGGTCCGGGGGTTCGCCGGTCAGGACGACCGGTTCGCCATCCGCCTCCGGGAGGACGGACAACAGGGCCTGGGTGTACGGGTGTTGAGGGGCCGTGAGCAACTGCTCGACCGGGCCCGTCTCGACGATCCGGCCGAGGTACATCACCGCCACCCGGTCAGCGATGTTCCACGCGAGCCCCAGGTCATGGGTGACGACGAGCGCCGAGAGGCCCAGTTCGTCACGGAGGCGCAGGAGGAGGGCCAGGATCTCGCCCCGTACCGACGCGTCCAGCGACGCCACCGGTTCGTCGGCCACGATCAGCTCCGGCTCCAGGACCAGGGCCCCGGCGATCACCACGCGCTGGCGCTGGCCGCCCGACAGCTCGTGCGGGTAGCGCAGGAAGAACCGCTCGGGCGGTCGCAGCCCGGCCCGGGAGAGGGCTTCCGAGACGGCCGCCCGCTCGTCGCCCGCGTACCCGTGGATGCGCAGCCCCTCCGCCACCGCCTCGTACACCGTGTGCCGGGGGTTGAGTGAGCCGCTGGGGTCCTGGAGCACCAGCTGCACGCGCTTCCGGTACGCCTTGAGAGCCCGGCCCGCGTAGTCCATCGGGGCTCCGGCGAAGGTGACCCGGCCGGCGGTGGGCGGGACCAGGCCGAGCAGCGAGCGGGCGAGCGTCGTCTTGCCGCACCCCGACTCACCGACCAGCGCCACGATCTCGCCGGGCCGGATATCGAGATCGACGCCGTCGACCGCGCGGGCGGTGGCGGCCCCGCGCCGGCCGGGGAAGGAGACCTTCAGGGCTTCGGCGCTGAGGAGAGGGACTGTGCTCATGCGGTGTTCCTCGAATCGTCGGTCGCGGGAGTGTCCACCAGCACGCACGCCGCCCGCCGCTCGCCCCCGGCCTCCCGCAGCTCCTGGTCCTCCGTGGCGCAGGAGTCCAGCGCCACCGGGCAGCGCGGGTGGAACGTACAGCCGCCCGGCAGCGCCGCCGGGTCCGGCGGGTCGCCCGGCAGACCGCGCGGGGCGCGCCGGGAGGCCAGGTCGCCGATCCTCGGGAAGGCGGCGGAGAGCGCCCGGCCGTACGGGTGGCGCGCCTGCGCGTACACCTGCCGGGCCGGGCCCTCCTCGACGACCCGGCCCGCGTACATCACCGAGAGCCGGTCGCAGGTGTCCGCCAGCACCGCCAGGTCGTGGCTGATCATGATCAGACCGACATCCTGGTCGGCCACCAACTGCTCGATCAGGCGCAGGATCTGGGCCTGGATCATCACGTCCAGGGCCGTCGTCGGCTCGTCCGCGACGATCAGGCGCGGGTCGCAGGCCAGCGCCATCGCGATCATCACGCGCTGCCGCTGACCGCCGGACAGCTCGTGCGGGTACGCCCGGGCCCGGGCAGCGGGCAGCCCCACCTGCTCCAGCAGCTCCCCGGCGCGCTTGCGGGCGGCGGCCGGGGTGGCCTTGCCGTGCAGCAGGATCGGCTCCGTGATCTGGTCGCCGACCCGGTGGACCGCGTTCAGCGAGTGCATCGCGCCCTGGAAGACGATCGACGCCCCCGCCCAGCGGACCGCCCGCAGCCGCCCCCACTTCATGGTGAGGACGTCCTCGCCGTCGAGCAGGATCTCCCCGCTGAGCTTCGCCGTCGTGGGCAGGAGGCGGAGCAGGGCCAGAGCCAGCGTGGACTTGCCGCAGCCGGACTCCCCGGCGATGCCGAGCTTCTGCCCGGACTCCACCCGCAGATCGACGCCGCGCACGGCGGGGACGGTGCCGCCGTAGGTGACGGTCAGGTCCCGCACCTCCAGCAGCGGCGGGTCACCGACGGGCTTCGAGAGGCCGGGTGATGCGGACGGCTCCGGGCCGGTCGTGGTGGTCGTGGCGGTCAACGGGACACCCCCAGCTTCGGGTTGAGCACGGACTCGATGGCCCGGCCGCAGAGCGTGAAGGCGAGCGCGACCACGGCGATGGCGAGTCCGGGCGGGGCGAGGTACCACCAGTTGCCCGAGCTGACCGCACCCGCCTCCCGGGCGTCCTGGAGCAGCCCGCCCCAGGAGACGATCGTCGGGTCGCTCAGCCCGAGGAAGGCGAGGGTCGCCTCGGTGAGGATGGCGGTGGAGATCACCAGCGTGGTCTGGGCGAGCACCAGCGGCATGACGTTCGGCAGGACATGGCGGGACATGATGTGCCCGTGCCCGCCGCCGAGCGCCCGCGAGCGTTCGATGTACGGGCGGGACTCGACGGCGAGCGTCTGCGCCCGGACCAGTCGGGCGGTGGTGGGCCAGGTCGTCACGCCGATCGCGAGGATCGTCGTCCAGATCGACCGGGAGAGGACCGTGGCCAGGGCGATGGCCAGGACGAGCGTCGGCATCACCAGGAACCAGTCGGTGATGCGCATGACGACCGTGGCGTACCAGCCCTTGAAGTGGCCCGCCGTGATGCCGATCAGGGTCCCGATCGCCACGGAGAGGAAGGCGGCCAGCAGACCGACCGTCAGCGACACCCGCGTTCCCCAGAGCATCAGGGCGAGCAGGCTGCGGCCGAACTGGTCGGTCCCGAGCGGGAAGGCACCGCTCGGCGCCTCCATCGGGGCGCCGGGCGCGCCGGTCACGCTCTTGGAGTCGGCCCCCACCAGGAGCGGGGCGGTCAGCGCCAGCAGGGCGATGACCACGAGCACGGCGAGGCCGACGAGGCCGGCGCGGTGGGTGCGGTACCGCTGCCAGAAGCGGAGTGCGGCCTGGCGGCGCCGGGCCCGGGTGAGTGCGCGGGGGCTGTCCGGCCGTACGGCTTGGTCTGTGTCGGTCGAGGGAGTCATCGGCCCACCCGGGGATCGAGCAGCGGATAGATCACATCGGCCAGCGTGTTCATCAGGATCACCGCGGAGGCGAAGACGAAGAACAGCGCCTGCACCAACGGCAGGTCCGGCACGCTCAGTGCCTGGTAGAAGAGGCCGCCGAGCCCCGGCCACGAGAAGACCGTCTCCACCAGGATCGCCCCCGCCACCGTCGTGCCGAGGTTCACGAAGAGCAGCGTCACCGTCGGCAGCATCGCGTTCGGCACGGCGTGCTTCCGGCGCACGAGGTCGTCCCGCAGCCCTTTGGCGCGGGCCGTGGTCAGGTAGTCGCCGCCCATCTCGTCCAGCAGCGAGGAGCGCATCACCAGCAGGGTCCGCGCGTACTCCACCGCCACCAGTGTGATGACCGGGAGCACCATGTGGTGGGCGATGTCGAGGACGCGGTCGAAGCCGGTGGTCGAGCCGGACTCCATTCCTCCGGTCGGGAAGAGCCCCGGGACCGGGCCGATGCCGACCGACAGCGTGATGATGAGGAGGAGGCCGAGCCAGAACGAGGGCACCGAGTACAGCGTCAGCGCGAACGCCGTGTTGGCCCGGTCCCCGGCGGAGCCGTTGCGCCAGGCCGAGCGGGCGCCGAGCCAGATGCCGAGCAGGGTGTAGATCACGAACGCGGTGCCGGTGAGCAGCAGGGTCGCGGGCAGCGCCTCGGTGATCTTGTCCATGACGGGGGCCCGGAACTGGTACGACGTACCGAAGTCGCCGGTCAGGGCCTTGCCGCAGTACTGCGTGAACTGCTGCCACAGCGGCAGGTCGAGCCCGAACTCACGGCGCATCGCCGCGATCTGTTCGGTCGACACCTGACGGCCGCCGGTCATCTGCTTGACCGGGTCCCCCGGGATCAGCCGGAAGAGGAAGAAGCTGGTGACGAGGACGGCGAAGAGGGAGACGGCCGCCCCGGCCAGCTTCCCCGCCGCGTAGCGGAGGTAGGCGGCCGTGGTGCGGGAGCGCGGGGAGCGGGCCGGCGGCCCGGCCGGAGCCGGGCCGCCGGATGCGGTGCTCTCCACGCCCGCCGCGCCTTCGACCAGCGCGGGGGTGGATTCTGAGCTCATGGACTACTCACGGTCTTCCGCGGTGGAGCGGCGGCGCATGGCGAACAGCAGTCCGCCACCGACGAGGACGACGACGGCGATCCCGACCCCGACGAGCACCCCGGTGGAGGAGCCACCGGAGTCGGAGGAGGCCGACGAGGAGGCGCCTGCGGCCGGGACCGCCGACCACCAGCTCCAGTAGCCGTCCTGGCCGTAGATGTTGCCCCCGTCCGACGGCATGGTGGTGATGGACGCGATGTGGTCGGTGCGGTAGGCCTCGACGGCATTCGGGTACGCCATGACGTTCATGTACCCGGTGTCGTACAGCCGCGACTCCAGTCGCCGGACCAGATCCGCCCGCTTGGCGGTGTCGTACTCGGCCAGTTGCTTCTTGTACAGCTCGTCGTACTGCCGGTCGCAGATGAAGTTGTCGGTCGCCGCCGACTCCTTCGCCTTGGTGGGCAGCGCGGCGCAGGTGTGGATGGAGAGGACGAAGTCGGGGTCGGGGTTGACGGACCAGCCGTCGAAGGCGAGGTCGTACTCACCCGCGTACCAGGGGTCGGAGACGTTGTCGAGGCAGTCGACCTTCAGCCCGATGCCCAGATCGCCCCACCACTCCTGGAGGTACTTGCCGATCGCCTTGTCGTTGGGGTCGGTGGCGTGGCAGAGGATACGGAAGTCCAGCGGCCTGCCGTCCTGGCCGACGCGCTTGCCCGCGCTGTTCTTCCGGTACCCGGCCTCGTCCAGCAGGGCGGCGGCCGCCGCGGGGTCGTAGCTGAGCTTCTGCTCGGCCGACGGCTTCCAGAAGTAGTCCGCGAAGCGCGGCGGGATGTACCCCTCGCCCTCCACGGCGCGGCCCTGGAAGACCCTGTCGACGATGGTCTTCCGGTCGACGGCCTTGAACAGCGCGTGCCGCACCTTCTGGTCCAGGAGCGCCGGATGCCCGTCACCGAACTTCTGGCCGTCCCTGGTACGGGCTCCGGGGTTGACGGCCAGTGCGAAGAAGCGGCGGCCCGGGGCGTCGTTCACCTTGATGTCCGGGGCGTTCTCCAGCGAGGCGGCCTGGGCCGGGGTCAGGCTGGGGCTGCCCGCGACGAAGGACACCTCACCCTTGCGCAGGGCGGCGACGGCCGCGTCCTGGTCCTTGTAGTAGCGGAAGACCAGCTCGTCGAACTTGGGCGCGCCGCGCCAGAAGTCCTTGTTGGCCTTGAGCTTCACATAGCTGTCGACCTTGTAGTCCGTCAGGATGAACGGGCCGTTCCCGACGACGGGGAAGTCCTTGTCGTTGTTGAACCTGGAGAAGTCCTCGACCTTCTCCCAGACGTGCTTCGGGACGATCGGCACGTCCAGCGCGGCCATGGTGGCCTGCGGCTCCTTGAGCCTGATGACCAGCTTGTCCTTGCCGGGCGCGGTCACCTCCTCGAAGTTGCCGACGAAGCTGCCGTTGGAGGTGGCCGCCCCCTCGTCGGTCATCATCTTGTTGAAGGTCCAGGCCGCGTCCTCGGCGGTGGCCTGCTGCCCGTCGGACCACTTCGAGTCCGAGCGGATCGTGTACGTCCACGTCAGCTTGTCCGCTGACGGCTCCCAGGCGGTGGCGAGCCCGGGGATCGCCCGGCTGTCCTTGGCGTCGTAGTTGGTCAGGTAGTCGTACATGAGCCGGTGGATGCTCGTGCTCAGCAGCCGCTGGGCGAGGAACGGGCTCAGCGAGTCGACGCTCTGCGCGACGGCGACCGTGAGCGTCGTCTTCCCGTCGTCGGCGCGGGCCTCGGAGGGTGCGGGTGCGAGCGGGTTTCCCGGGACGACGGCCCCGGCGGTGAGCGCCAGGGCGGCCGCGCCCGAGGCCAGCAGCGTACGCAGACGCCTGCCGGGCCGGGGGGTGCGGGAGGGGACTCTTGTGACCATGGACGGTGACCTCGCGTCATCACTCGCTTGAGCAGGCGGGTTGATCTCTGGTTCGCCAGTTGGTGAAGCGAAGGTCTATCAGCGGTCGGGAGGCTCGTCAACGGTCCGTCAAACCGCGTGTGGGCTGCGGAAACAACCCGAAGGGCCCGTACCGTGCGCACGGTACGGGCCCTTATTGGTCTACACCTCTAACGCCTCACTGGTGAGGAGCCTGCGGCGGCTGCGGAGGCGTCTGCTGCCAGCCCGCGGGCGGCACCGGACCCTGCGGATCGGGCCGGCCCTCCGGGTTGTCCCGGCCGCTCGGCTGCTCCTGCGGCGGGGTGACGGGGGCGGGTCCACCCGATTGGGCCCGCGGGTCACCTGATCGGGCCTGGGCCGACGCGCCGGGGTGGCCCGGTGCGCCGGGTGCGGGCTGGGGCGCGCCGGGCTGGTCCGGTGCCGCCTGCTGGGCGTGCTGGGGTGTTCCCGGCTGGGTCTGCGGGGGGAGCGGCTGCCAGCCGCTCTGCGGTCCGGGCTGCGGGGAGTAGGGCTGCTGCGGGGGCTGCGGTACGCCCGGCTGCCCGGCCGCCTGGTGCTCCCCGTAGGGCGGTTGCGGCCGGCCGGGGTACGGGGGCTGCCCGGGCATCGGCTGACCGGGGTGGCCCGGCTGGCCGGGGTGAGGCTGGTGGTAGGGCTGGCCGGGGCCGGGCTGCTGGGGGGCGTACGGCTGCTGTCCGCCGGGGCCCGGCTGCTGCTGGGGCGGGTAGGGCTGCTGCGGGGTGTGGCCCTGCTGGCCGGGCATCGGCGCGCCCGGTCCCTGTCCCGGCATCGGCCGGCCAGGGGCCGGGTAGCCCTGCCGGCCCGGCAGCGGCGGGGCGTACTGCGGGGGCGGGTTCTGGCCGTCCGAGGTCCACAGTCCCTGCTGCTGCTGAGCGCGGGCGAAGTCCTCCGCGACGAGGGCCGAGAGGTTGAAGTACGCCTCCCGGGTCTTCGGCCGCATCATGTCGAGGTCGACCTCGGCGCCCGCCGCCAGGTGCTCGTCGAACGGAACGACCACGACACCCCGGCAGCGCGTCTCGAAGTGCTGCACGATGTCGTCGACCTTGATCATCTTGCCGGTCTCGCGGACCCCCGAGATGACGGTGAGCGACCGCTGCACCAGCTCCGCGTACCCGTGCGCGGAGAGCCAGTCCAGCGTGGTGGAGGCGCTGGAGGCACCGTCGACCGAGGGCGTCGAGATGATGATCAGCTGATCGGCCAGGTCCAGCACCCCGCGCATCGCGCTGTAGAGGAGGCCGGTGCCCGAGTCGGTGAGGATGATCGGGTACTGCTTGCCGAGTACGTCGATCGCGCGCCGGTAGTCCTCGTCGTTGAACGTCGTGGAGACGGCCGGGTCCACGTCGTTGGCGATGATCTCCAGGCCGGAGGGCGCCTGCGAGGTGAACCGCCGGATGTCCATGTACGAGTTGAGGTACGGGATCGCCTGGACCAGGTCGCGGATGGTCGCGCCGGTCTCGCGGCGCACCCGGCGCCCCAGCGTGCCCGCGTCCGGGTTGGCATCGATCGCCAGGATCTTGTCCTGCCGCTCGGTGGCCAGAGTGGAGCCCAGGGCGGTCGTGGTGGTGGTCTTGCCGACGCCCCCCTTGAGGCTGATGACGGCGATGCGGTAGCAGGAGAGCACGGGCGTACGGATCAGCTCCAGCTTGCGCAGCCGCTCGGCCTCCTCCTTCTTGCCGCCCAGCTTGAACCGGGAGGCGGCGGAGGGGGTGCGGCTGCTCTTCGCCTTCTGCTTGCCCCGCACGAGCCGGTCGGAGGACAGCTCGACGGCGGCGGTGTAGCCCAGTGGCGCGCCCGGCACCGAACGCTCGCGCTGGTCGTGCGTGACCGGGGTGGGCCAGGCGCCACCGGTACGCGGGTCGGCGGGCGGCTGCCCCTGGTGCTGTCCCTGCTGCTGGCCGTGCTGCTGGTACGGCTCCGGCTGCTGCGGGGAGGCGGGGGCGGCGGGCGCGGGCACGTGGGGGGCCGCCTGCGCCGGGAGGGGGGCCGACTGCTGGTGCTGCTGTTGCTGGGGTGTGTCGGCGGCCGGGGCCTGGGGCGGCTGGGGCTGCGGGAAGCCGTAACCTCCCGACCCCGGGGTGCCTTGCGGGAAGCCGTAACCGCCTGGGGTGCCCTGCGGCGGGAGCTGGTGCGGCTGCTGTTGCTGCGGGAAGCCGTAGCCGCCCGCGCCCTGGGGAGCCTGAGGTGCCTGAGGTGCCTGGGGGTGGGCCTGCGGTGGCAGGGGGGCGCCGCCCGGAACGGCCGGTGTGCCGTGCGGGCCCTGGCCGGGGAGCTGATGGGGCGGCTGGGGTGGCTGCTGCTGGGGCGCCTGCGGGAAGCCGTAGCCCCCGGGGGCGTCGGCGGGCGGCACGGGCGCGGGCCACTGGGCCGCGGGCTGCGGTGCGGTGGGCTGGGGCGCGGCCGGCTGGAAGGCGGGCGGCAGCGGCGGCAGCGCGTTCCCCTCGACGGGTGCGGACCACGGCACCGGCGCGGCGGAGGCCTGCGGCGCGGGCGGTGCGGCGGACGGTGCGGTGGGCGACTCTGCGGGCGGGGCGTCTTCGAGAGCGGCGTCTTCGGGAGTCGCGTTTCCGGGAGCCGCGTCCTGCGGTACGGCGTCGGCGGGGGCGTCGCCGCTGTCCGCCGTGGCGTCCGCCTTGTCGTCGGATGCGGCCACGTCGGTGGCGTCCGCCGACTTCGGCTCGTCCGCTTCGGCCGACACCTTGGTGCCGGCGTCGGTGTCCGTGTCGGAGTCCCCGGTCACCGCGTGGTCGGCGGGGGCCGGATCGGAGCCCGTACCGTCGGCGGCCGTGGAACTCGCCTCCGTACGGGAGGAGTCCGCACCCCCCTCCGTACGGGAAGCCTCCGCCGCCGCCTCGCGCTCAGCGATCTCCCGCTTCAGGGCGGCCGGGGAGAACCGCATCGTGGCACCGCTCTCCACGTCGCCACCCCCGAACGTGCCCGGGTCGTCACCGGCCCCCTCGGCAGAGGCGGCGGGTGCGGCGGGTGCGGCCGGGGTGGCAGGAGGCGTGGGCGCACCGGGAACAACGGGCCCGACCGGATCGGCGGGCGCGTCCACCACAGGCGAGGCCGGAGCCGCAGGAGGGACGGACGGGACATCCGGAGCCGACGAGGTCGGCGGGGCCGGGGGAGCAGGCGCCCAGTCGGGGTCGAAGCCGCCCGGGGACGGCTGTGCCGGTACGGACACGGGAGCCCCGTGCGGCGGCGGAGGCGGGGCCAGATGGGAGCCCGCGCCGCCCGACGAATCCCCCGCCGCGTTCTGCGTGTACCAGGCGGGAGGGGTGTAGTCGATGGTGAACTCACCCGTCATCTCGGCGGGATCCGCGTCGGACGACTCGTCGACGGGCGTGTTCCATCCGCCGCGGATCTCGTCCCGATCGCTGTTCACTGTGCCTCCTGGTGTGGTCGAGCACCCTTGTGCCGTGGTGGGTGGGGGCGACCGGTCTCATGGGCCCGGTACGCCCGGCTCTCCCCCTTGCGACGCGCACAACCCGCTCGCAGGTTTCTTCTGCCGCGCCCCACCCACCCTAATCGCCATCGGGGGCACTCCGGCAGGCCGTACCGCCCGGCAAAGAACGGCGAAGAACGGCAAGAGCGGCAAGAGCGGCAGAGAACGGCGAAGGGTGGCGGGGGGGGGCGGGCGCCACCCCCCCCCCCCCCCCAGCGCCCCCCCCTGGTCTCCCCCCCCCTCCCCCCCCCCCCCAACCAACAACCCCCCCCCCCCCCCCCCCCCCCCCCCCCCCCCCCCCCCCCCCCCCCCCCCCCCCCCCCCCCACCCCCGTACCGCCGACGGCGCCTACGTGAGGTCGAACTCGCCGTCGCGCGCACCCAGGACGAACGCCCGCCACTCCGCCTCCGTGTACCGCAGCACGGTGTCGGGGTCCAGAGAGGAGCGCATGGCGACCGCGCCACCGGGCAGATGCGCGATCTCGACCCGCTCCTCCTCCTGCTCGGTGCCGGGAGCGCACAGCCACTCCACGCCCGAGATGTCCAGAGCGTAGAGCTCGTCCTTTTCCTGCTGGGTGCCCATGTCGGCGTTCCTTCCCATCGAACTGTCGAACTGCCTGTGGTACTGCGTGGTCCATGCTCCCCGGCGGGAGGGGTCCATGAGAGGCGAACGGGAGAGGAATCAGTCCATCCGGCGAGCGGTACCCAGCAGACCTGTCTCCGCGTCCGTCGCGCTCGTCATCACCCAGTGGTGCTCGCGCCCCGCCACCCAGAGCGTCACCCCGTCCGCCAGTGTCGGCAGCGCCTCGCTCTCGGCCCGGGCGAGCCCCAGGATGCGGCCGATCTGCTCGGCCTCGTCGGGCGAGACCCGCTGGATGCCCACGAGCGCCGACGAGCGCATCAACCGGGGCGCCACGGGGCTGAGATAGGGGAGCAGCGTCAGCACGGACTGCCAGGGGGAGGAGATGACCCGGCCGCGCGGTGGCCGCATGCCGCAGTCCCGGATCACCACCACGGGGCTGCCGACCGTGGCGCCCGTCGGCGGAACCCGCCCCACGTCGTACAGGGAGACGCACTCCAGCCCGGCGCCCGCTGCCTGGGCCAGCGTGGTCCAGGCCTGCACCCGGCCGGTCTCGACCGCCACCCGGGCGCCGGTGCCCGCGGCCCGCAGCGCCAGCACCTGCGCCGTCCACAGGCCGCCGATGAGCGTGACGTCGTACGGGGCCGGGCGGTGGAACCCGATCAACTGCGGGCGCCCCTCGGCGTCGTCGCCGATGATCACGCCGTCGTCACCGACCGGGAGCGACAGGGCGCCCAGATGGTCGGTGGGCACGGTGTGGCCCGCGTGGCGGGGGCCGAGCAGCCCGCGCCTGGCCCCGATCCGCCCCGCCATTCCGCGCCCCACAGCCGCTGCCCCGCCTCTCCTGGAACCGTCCGCCCTCGATCCGCCCCTCACCGGGCCCCTCCCAGCGGAAGCGTCGCCAGCACACCCGGCAGCTGTTCGCGGTCCAGCCGCGCCAGCCCGACCTTGGCGTGCCGGGCGGCCTGCTCCAACGTCCTGCGTACGCCGACGAGTTCGGTGTCCGACCCGCCGGTCACCCGGACATGGCCGCTGACGCTCGTCTCACCCTGCCGCGCTCCGCGCCGTACGGTCAGGCTGAAGGTCGTGGCGTACGCGGGGACCGACGTCAGCAGGGCGACCAGCTGCGGGAGCGGTGTCGCCCCCCGGCCCAACTGGGGCCAGCGGTCCACGGCATACGTGGTGTGCCACCGGTCGTCGCACCGCCAGACCCGCGAGGTCTCCATCGTGCGCCGCTGCGGTGCGGAGTCCGGACGTCCGGCGCGGCCCGACAGCAGGGGATTGGCGCAGGCGGACGTGGCGACGGCCGAGTTCAGCTCGTCCTGGTCCAGCACCACCGCCCGGAACCCGGCCCCCGTGATCCGGCTCGCCACATGGTCCGCGGCCCGCACCAGGGCGCGCTGGGCCCCCTCGATCCCGCCGCCGCGCGCCTCGATGGCCTCCCGGCACAGCTCCGGGTCCAGCTTCACCGCCACCCAGGTCATCCGGAGCGCGGGCGCCCCGGTCCGGTCCTGGAGCGGCCCGTAGGAGAGGCGGGCCACCGACTGCTGCGGCAGATGGGGCGCGGGAGCGGCCCGCACCTGCTGCACCAACTGGGCCGACTCCAGCACGACGTCGTCGACCCGGAGGACGTCACCGAGCAGCGACAGCGGGAGCGAGCGGGCGCCGAACGCGGGCCGCAGCGCCTCACCGCTCGCCTCCACCCGGACCGCGGCGGTCAGGAAGGTGCCGTCACCGAGCATGCCGACCGTGCGGTGGTCCCGGTCGACATAGATGTAGGGAGCGAAGCCGGGGACGTTCTCCGCGACCGGGGCGAGCATCGGCTCCGCGTCGGGGCCCGCCGCCGAGGCCGCCCGCCGCCGCGCCTTCAGCCTGAGGGCGCCCGACAGCCAGTCCTGGAGCGCGCGGCCCCGGCGGCGTACCACCGCGAGCAGCACCAGAAGTGCGGTCAGCACCCCGGCGGGCACCAGCCACGCACCACCCAGCACGACACCCACCACGGCCACCGAGAGCGCCGCCTCGATGATCACCAGCTGCCGGCGCAGGGGCCTCACCCGGTCGGTGCGTGCCATGGCGCGCAGGGTGGTGGCCGCGGGGGCGCCCGACGTGGCGGCGGGGGGAGTGGCGGCAGACCCGCCGCCACCGTTGCTGCGTTGCCGTCGGGAAGGACCGGAGGCCCGGCGGCCGGACCGCCCAGTACGCTCGCGCGTGGCTGCACCCATTGCCGCGTTGCCCCCTCGTGTCCCGTATTCGCCGTTTTCCGTACGGGTGTTGATCGGTTGGTCACCCTACCTGAGCAGTGGGGGCCGAACCCCTGGGGGCATAGTAGGGGCCCGGTGCGACAGCGGGGGCCGACGGTGCGTATGGCACCCTGGTCGACCATCGGGGAGAAGGGGCAGCGGAACATGGCATCACGGCGGGACGAGCTCAACGCCTACACCTTTGCGAAGCGAAGGCTGATCGCACAGTTCCTGCAACCCAACCCGACCGGCTCCGAGGAAGGCGCGCCGCGCCCCCTGCGCGCGGTCCTGCCGGGAGCGATCATCGGCGTCGTCGTCCTCGCCGGCTTCGGCGCCTGGGGCATGTTCAAGCCGGTGGCCCCCAAGGGCTGGGACACCCCGCACGAGAACGTCATCATCGCCAGCAAGTCCACCACCCGTTATGTGGTGTTGACGACCAACGGCAAGAAGCAGCTCCACCCCGTCCTGAACATGTCCTCGGCCAAGCTCCTGCTCGCCCAGGACAAGGGCACGGTCGTCAACGTCGACGAATCGGTGCTGGACAACGGCACGATCCCGCACGGCGCGACCCTCGGCATCCCGTACGCCCCCGACCGGCTGCCCGACCCCAAGGACGCCGGGGCCGCCAAGCGGTGGGCGGTCTGCGAGCGGCCCGGCGAGGGCGGCCAGGCCATCCAGAAGGCGGCCTTCGTCCTCGCCGAGCGCGAGAAGAACAAGACCGAGGGCGCCTCACGGCTGCGCGGCGGCGAGGTCATGTACGTCGAGGGGCCCGCCCCCGACCGGACCCGCTATCTCGTCGACGCCGTAGGCAAGGCCTACCCGCTCCCCGACGACGAACTGCTGCTGCGCACCCTGGTCGGCCAGAACGCCAAGCCCCAGCGCGTCTCCGCCGCCTGGCTGGCCACGCTGCACCGCGGTGACCGGATCACCTTCCCCACCCTGGACGGCAAGCCGGGCGACCCGGCGAACGCCCCGGGCACCCTGGACGCCGCCACCAACAAGGTCGGCATGGTCCTGGCCGCCACCGCCGGAACCAGGACCCAGAGCTATGTCGTCCTGCCCGGCAGGGTCGCCCCGGTCTCGGACTTCATCGCCAAGCTCCTGCTCAGCAGCCGGGACCTGTCGACGCTCGGCCAGGCCGGCCGGGAGAAGCCGGTGAGCGCCGCCGACTTCTCGCCGGGCCAGGCCTTCGGCGCGGAGCTCGACTGGCCCGCCCACGAGCCGAAGCCCGTCAACTCACCGGACGTCGGGAAGGGAAGTCGGAACACCGTGTGCAACGTCCTGCGCGACGTCGACGCCGACAACGGCGCCACCACCCTCTCGACCTGGGCCGGTACGGGATTCCCGGCGACGCTGCCCACCGGCTCCTCCAGCGCCTACGTGACGCCCGGATCAGGTGAGTTCTTCCGCCAGTTCAAGGGCTCGAAGACCGATGTGGGCTTCCTCTTCCTGGTCACCGACACCGGCCTGCGCTACGCGATGCAGTCCAACAGCGACAGCGGCCAGGACGACTCCGGCATCGGCGCCTCCGGCTCGGAGAAGGAGCAGCAGGCGCGCCGCCAGGAGGCACAGCAGGCACAGAACCTGCTCGGCTACAAGGACGTCGACCCCACCCCGGTACCGGCCGTCTGGTCCACGTTCCTGCCGACGGGCCCCAGGCTCTCGACGGGCGCGGCGAGCCAGCCGCAGGGCTCATGAGTACGGCGGGTCCGGGCCCGGGTATGGGCCGCCTCCTCAAGGTGGCGACGGCGACAGGCCTCCTCCTGGTAGCCCTGCCGTTCCCCACCGCCACGGCGGACGACACGACGCAGTGCACGTTCCCCTCGAAGATGTACGCGGGCCGCCCCTGGTCGTTGCAGCGCGTGCTGATGGACGAGCTGTGGAAGCAGTCCACCGGTAAGGGGGTACGGGTGGCCGTCATCGATACCGGCGTCGACGTGAGGAACCCTCAGCTGAAGAGCGCCGTGGACGTCAAGGCGGGCCGCAACATGATGCGGAAGGGCCTCAAGACGAAGGACGGCAGAGAGCTGGAGCGCGGCAAGGAGGACGGCACCACGGACACGGTGGGGCACGGCACCAAGGTCGCCGGCATCATCGCCGCACGCGAGGCGAAGGGCACGGGCTTCACCGGTCTCGCCCCCGATGCCACGATCATCCCGATCCAGCAGAACGACGCCGACGGCAACGGCACGGCGGAGACCCTGGCCGAGGCCATCCGCTACGCCGCCGACAAGGCGGAGGCCGACATCATCAACATCTCCCAGGACACCGCCGACGCCGTGGCGCCGACCCCGCTCCTGAAGCAGGCGGTGGACCACGCCCTGTCCAAGGAGATCGTGGTCGTCGCCTCGGCGGGCAACGACGGGGTGGACGGCAAGGTGAAGCCGACCTACCCGGCCTCGTACGAAGGCGTCCTGGCCGTCGCCTCCTCGGACCGGAACAACGAACGCGCCTACTTCTCCCAGGGCGGCGGGTTCGTCGGCATCGCCGCCCCCGGCGTGGACATGATCTCCACCGTCCCCGGCGGCGGCCACTGCGCCGACAACGGCACCAGCTTCTCCGCCCCGTACGTCGCCGGGGTCGCCGCCCTCATCAAGGCCAAGCACCCCGAGTGGACGCAGCGCCAGATCGTCGCCCAGATCCAGCAGACGGCGGAACGCTCGGTGGCGGGCCACGACCGCCACGTCGGCTGGGGCGTCGTCGACCCGGTGCGCGCCCTGACCGAGGACGACAAGCCCATCGACCGCCCGGTCGCCCGCGAGGGCATGAGCAAAGGCGAAGCCCCCACCCCGGCCGAGTTCCACCTGGGCGAGACGGCCGACGAACGCAACGCCCGCCTGGCGACGTACGTCGTCGTGGGCGGCGGCGTCCTGGTGGCCGCGATCGCCGGTGCGGCAGTAGCCGTACGGGACAGGAACCGCCGGATGAGGCGGGTGGCGGGCGGCGGCTGACGCATGAGACAAGTCACGTGGCAGCCAACCCGATTGGCCCGGCGCCACGCAGTGACTAGAGTTGCCGGATGAGATGGGCTCCGACCGTGTCGATGCGATAGCAACGCCGAACGGTCCGAGCAAACGGGGATGCACAACGGGGAGGACGGCACTGTGACCGGTCCAGGCGGTGATCTCAGGCGTGGTGTAGGCGCGCTGGAGACCTTCAAGAAGCGGGTGGACGCCGTACTCGCGGACCTCGAGGGCTCGGCGGCCGGCAAGTCGAAGGTGGCGGCACAGACGGTGTCCCGCGCCTCCTTGAGCGGCCCCAACGCCCGCTTCGCCGAGGCGGACGGCCTCTACACCCAGTACAACCGCGTCCACCAGTCCCTGGTCTCGCTCTCCAAGTCGCTCGGCGACCAGATCGAGTACCTGAGCCTGGGCGTGCACGCGGCGGCGGTGGGCTTCGACAACGTGGACGACGACACGAGGCGGCGGTTCCACGAGATCCAGACGCGGATCGACTTGGAGCGCAAGGGCGCTGTCAAGCCTGAAACGGAGAACGATCGAGGGCAGTCCGATCTCGGGTGGGAGTCGAAGTGAGCGACGAGAAGCAGCCCGAGCTGACCCCTGCCCAACAGCAGAAGCAGGACGAGGGCCGCGTCAGGACCCAACTGGTCGTCACCGACGCGACGGAGCTGGGCAGGAAGGTCCTGAACCTCTTCGCCCCCGGCGGTGGCGGCACCGGAGGCCGTACCTCCTTCGAGGGACACGACCTCAACGCCATCATCGACCTGGTGGAGAACTCCAACCCGGCGGACCTGGAGAGCGCGGGCGAGGCGCTCTGGAAGGCCAGGGACGCGATCCGGAGTGCGGCGAAGGAGTTGGGCGACCACATCGACAAGGTCGACTGGCAGGGCGAGTCCGGCGAGGCGTTCCGCAAGTGGGGCAAGGGCCTGGTCGGCCACGCCACGAAGCTCAGCGACTTCGCGGACGCGGCGGGCACGCAGATCACGGTGGCGGGCACGGGCCTGGCGTCGGTACGCAACTCCATGCCGCCGCGCGACCGCCGGATGATCCAGACGGACGTGGACGACATCCTGTTCCCGGCCCGGACCGAGACCAACCCGGTGTACGCGGAGGCCATGGCGGTGGAGAAGAACCGCCAGGAGGCCATCAACCAGATCAACCGGCTGGCGTCGTACTACGCGGTGTCGGAAGAGGTGCTGGCTGCGCAGGAGCCGCCGCGGTTCGATCAGCGGCTGGGTATCGACGTGCCGAAGCCACGCACTCTGCGGAAGAATTCTTCCGCAGAGGGTGGCGCGCCTACGGGCGGGGAGCGTTTGGGTGACGCTCCGGTACCGGGCTCTGCGGTGCGTGCGAGCACAGGAGGGCCCGACGGTCCAGGCAGCTCCGTCAGTCGGCCTTCGGCCGAGTATCTGGGGCCTGCGCCCGTGTTGGACAAGAACACGTCCACGGAGATCAACAGCGTCACAACGCCTACCGCGCCGAATACCGCCATCGGCACCACACCCGCGCCCTCGATCACCAACAGTCCGGGTCCGAGCAGTACACCAACGCCGCCTATGGCGCCCAGTCTCGGGAACTCGGTGCCGCCAGGCCCCTCGAGGGCTACGGGACCGGTGGGTGCGCCCCGGTTCGCGAGCCAGTCCGCAGTAGGCCCGGGTAAGCCCACTTCCACCGGCGCCGGTCCCACATCAGGGGGTGGCACTGGCACGCCCGTCGGCCGACCGAGTCCGATGGCCAGCGGGCCATCAGCGACGGGGCGCTTCGGTGGAGCTACGCAGCTTCCGATGGCTGGTCAGCCCGGGATCACAGGCGGCCGTCCCATCGCGGCCCACGGTGGTACGGCTGCGCCCGGAAGCACCCGTACGGGACAAGGCAACGGCATCGTGGGCGGCACTCCGCAGCGGGCTGTCTCCGGTACAGCCGGAAGTGGCGGAGCACGTGGCGTGCCGCGAGGAACTGTGATCGGCGCCCCCGGCGCGACTGGTAATGCCTCCAGAGGGGCGTCAGGCTCCGGGGCCAAGGGCTTCACCGCAGGCGGCACAGGTCTGGTCCGTGGCCCTGCCAGCCGCCGGAAGACTGACCGGAAGGATGAGGAGAACACCGGGTCGACGCGTCCGGACTACCTGACGGAAGACGAAGAGACATGGGCGGCCCGGCGACGCGGAGCCGTGCCACCGGTGGTCGAGTAGCAGCACTCAGGGAAGGTTCGGAAGTCGGAATGACAGCAGGAATGGGCCGGCCCCAGGGGCGTGTGCTCGGCGCACTGGCCGCGGTCGCTTCGTGGAGTGTGGTCTTCGCCGGTTTGGCGCAGCCTGCAGCAGCTGCGGACGTGCAGTCCAAGCAGTGGTACCTCAAGGCCTTGCAGGCTGAGGAGATGTGGAAGATCACGACAGGCGAAGGCATCAAAGTCGCTGTCATCGACTCCGGCGTCAACCCGAACACTCCGTCTCTGAAGGGCCAGGTCCTCAAAGGGCTTGATGCCACAGGGGCTGCTGGCGATGAGAACGACGACTACGACGGGCACGGCACGAATATGGCCGAGCTGATTGCCGGGACGGGGGCTGGAGGCGGTCTGAAGGGACTTGCCCCCGGAGCGAAGATCATCCCTATGCGCGTCAGCGATACAGAATTTCAGAACAGGAATTCCGTCAACGCCCGTGACGTCGAAGACGCCATCAGGGCTGCGGCTGACAGCGATGCAAAGATCATCAGCATGTCCGTCAGTAGCCCGTATTCCTCGCCCGAAGAGCGAGAAGCAGTCGAGTACGCTGAGAGCAAGGGAAAGCTATTCTTTGCAGCCGTTGGTAATGACGGTTCAGGGCGCAATCAGGAGGAGTATCCGGCTGGGTATCCTCAGGTGGTGGGGGTCGCTGCTGCTGACCGGGACGGAAAGGTGGCGAAATATTCGCAGCACGGGAATACGGTCAATATTGCTGCTCCCGGGCAAGAAATTCCCCACTGGTGTGATAAGTCCTTTCAGCGTTACTGCGACGGAGACGGCGGAACCAGCGCCGCAACCGCTATTGCTTCCGCCTCCGCTGCCCTCGTCTGGTCTGCCAACCCCGACTGGACCGCGAATCAAGTTCTCAACGTGCTCTTCGATACCGCCAGTCGCGACTGGAAGAAGGGCGACCGCAGCTCCTACCTCGGCCACGGCCTCATCCGCCCCGCGATGAACATCCTCAAGGGCAAGGGCGACCCCGGCGACCCCGACATCAGCCCGCTCACCAACGAGCGCACCACCGGCTCCCCGGCCTCACCGCCCCCCTCAGGCCAGCCCGCCCAGAGCGGCAAGGGCAGCGAGGCCGACGAAACCGTCGCCGCAGGCGACAGCAAGGCGCAGGCGCCGGGTGACGACGGCGCCCCCCTCGGCCTGATCCTCGGCGGGATCGCAGGCGTGGCCGTCCTCGGGGGAGTGGTCTTCGCCCTCGTCCGCAGACGCGGCGCGGCCTGACCGCAGGGTTCCTCACATGTACCGGCTGGCGAGCCATGCCGGCCTCGCACCATCAACTGGCAGGAAAGGAAAGTCATGTCCGCAGATCAGAAGGTCTCAGCCGAAGCCCTTCTCAGGCTCGAGAACGCCCTCACCGAGAGGTTCGACTCGGTGAAGGGCCAGCTCCGACAGCTGCACGCGACGATCGACAGCCTCGAAGGCGCCTGGAAGGGCATCGGGGCAGGTCACTTCAACCAGAAGCAGACCCAGATCAACAACGCGATGGTCGGCATCGGCAACGAGCTGCTCCGCTTCCAGGAGGCCATCAAGGCCGCCCGTACGATCTCGGGCAACACCGAGGACGAGATCAAGGCCGCCCTCATGGGCGTCGACGTCGTCGACGGCTACTCGGGCGACGCCGCGGCCACGGCCCGGACCTCGAACCTGAACAACCTCTGACCGGCATTCCCCAACTCGACTGAAGGAGGACCACATGGCCGCCAACGACGGTACGACGGTCGTCACTTATGCCAGCCTCGACCTCGCGGCCGCGTCCATCGACCGCCAGGCCAAGCAGCTCGACCAGGACCTCAAGGCGATCAAGGCGATGATCGCCTCGGTCTCCGAGCTGTGGGAGGGCGAGGCCAAGTCGGCCTACCGCTCCGCGCAGACGCGGTGGGACACGCAGGCGACGGGCATCCGGGAGAACCTCTCGCAGATCTCCCGCGCTGTGCGCGAGGCGGAGACCGCCTACCGCAGCGGTGACAAGCGGGCCGCGGCGAACTTCCAGTAGCCGATCAGAGCTGACTGGTAGTCGATCCAGCAGCCGATCAGGGGGCTGACCGGCAACCCGACCCGCAGCCGATCAGGCAGCAGCTGGCAGCCGATCCGGCGGGAAACAGACCGCAAAGAGCGAACAGCAAACAACACATCAGGGTGGACACGCGCGGGAGGTGTCCACCCTGATGTGCTGCACGGGTACGCCCTACTGACCCTCCACCAACCCCGTCTGCACCAACGGGTTCCCCCGCCGCCGGGTGATGAAGACCCCCCGCCCCGCCGGCATCGGCCGCGGGCGGACGCCGCCCAGGATGTCCCCCTCCATCGGGTCGCCCGACAGCAGCACCCCCTGCGCGCCCAGCTCCGTCATGCGCTGGAGGAACGGGTCGTACAGAGCCCGGCTCGCCCCCGCCGTGTTGCGGGCGATGATGAAGCGGACGCCCACGTCACGGGCGAACGGGAGCAGCTCCGTGAGGGACGACAGCGGGTTGCCGCTCGACGTGGAGACCAGGTCGAAGTCGTCGATGACCACGTAGACCGCCGGGCCCCGCCACCAACTGCGGTCCCGCAGCTCCTGGGCCGTGACGTCGGCCGACGGAGTGCGGCGCTTCATCAGGTCGTGGAGCGCCACCATGTGGTGGTCCATGTTGTTGGACATGGGGATGTACTCCGCCAGATGCGACGCCGGGGTCACGTCCAGCAGCGAGCGCCGGTTGTCGACGACGAAGAACTTGCAGGCGTCGCCCTCGTACCGCTCCGTCAGCTGCTTGATCAGCAGCCGCAGCAGGTTGGACTTGCCGGACTCGCTCTCGCCGAAGATCAGGAAGAACGGGTCGTGGTCGAAGTCGAGGAAGACCGGCGCCAGGTTGTTCTCGTCGATACCGAAGGCGATGCCGCGCTCCGGAACCGCATGGCCCGCCGGGAGCTCGGCGGCCGGGAGCCGGCGCGGGAGGAGACGGACCTGCGGTGCCGGGGCCGCCGTCCAGTGGCGGGAGACCTCCTGGCTCATGGCGGCCGTCGCCTCGGACAGATCGCTGTCGGAGTTGATGCCGTCGATCCGCGGCACCGCCGCCATGAAGTGCAGCTTCTCCGGGATGAGACCGCGCCCCGGCACCCCGGCCGGGACATTGGCCGCGACCTTGCGGTCCAGCTCGGAGTCCATGACGTCACCGAGCCGCAGCTCCAGCCGGTTCATCAGGTGGTCCTTCAGGCTGGCCCGGACCTCCAGGGACCGGGATGCCGTGACGATCAGGTGGATGCCGTAACCGAGGCCCCGCGCCGCGATGTCCACGGCGGCGTTCTCCAGCGCCTCGTAGTCCGCACGGAAGTTGCCCCACCCGTCGATGACCAGGAAGACATCGCCCCACGGCTGGTCCGTCACCGAGATCTCGCCGCGCGCCCGCATCCGCCGGAAAGTGGCGATGGAGTCGATGCCGGCGCTGCGGAAGTACTCCTCGCGCCGCGAGAGGATCCCGTACACCTCGGCGACCGTACGGCGCACCCGCTCGGGGTCCAGGCGCGAGGCGACCCCGCCGACGTGCGGGAGGCCCGCGATGGACGACAGGCCGCCACCACCGAAGTCGAGCCCGTAGAACTGGACCTCCTCCGGGGTGTGGGTCAGCGCGAAGCCCGCGATGAGCGTCCGCAGCAGGGTCGACTTGCCCGACTGCGGACCGCCGGTGATCTGCATATGGCCCGCCGCGCCGGAGAAGTCCCGGTACAACGTGTCGCGCCGCTGCTCGAACGGCTTGTCGATCACGCCCAGGGGTACGACGAGACGCCCCGCCCCCTCGAACCCGGGCTGCGTCAGCCCGCGCCCCGGTACGGCCGAGAGCCCCGGCAGGATCTCGTCCAGCGTCGGCGGGTTGTCCAGCGGCGGCAGCCAC
Organism: Streptomyces sp. NPDC043746; assembly: GCF_056436485.1. Taxonomy (NCBI): domain Bacteria; kingdom Bacillati; phylum Actinomycetota; class Actinomycetes; order Kitasatosporales; family Streptomycetaceae; genus Streptomyces; species Streptomyces sp. NPDC043746. Next base: position 84,718 of record NZ_JBWKCM010000026.1, read on the forward strand.
ACCTGGTGGGCCGAGGCGCCCCGGCCCTCCAGCCGCCGCACGATCACGTCCAGCACCGTGTCCGCCAGCGCGTCGTCGTCCGCCGACCGCTGCTCCGGCACCCCGCCCCCGGCCTGCGGGTCCGGCTGCACGTACCGCACCGGCACCGGAGCCGCCGTGAACGCGACCGGCCTCCGGTCCACCGGCAGCGGCCCGCCGGCCAGCGCCGCCTGCCGGTCACCCGTCCGGTACACCCCGGAGACGTACGCGGCCTTGAACCGCACCATCTCCTCCGTACCGAACTTGAGCAGCCCGGAACCGGGGACATTGGGCAGGTGGTACGCGTCCGGTACACCGATGGCCGCCCGGGACTCGGCCGCCGAGAAGGTCCGCAGACCGATGCGGTACGAGAGGTACGTCTCCAGCCCGCGCAGCCGACCCTCCTCCAGCCGCTGCGACGCCAGCAGCAGATGCACGCCCAGCGACCGGCCGATGCGCCCGATCTGCACGAACATGTCGATGAAGTCGGGCTTCGCCGTCAGCAGCTCGCTGAACTCGTCGATGACCAGGACCAGCGAGGGGATCGGCTGGAGCGGCGCACCGGCCGAACGCGCCTTCTCGTAGTCGTGGATGTTGGCGTAGTTGCCCGCGTCGCGCAGCATCTCCTGGCGCCGGTTCAGCTCACCGCGGATGGAGTCGCCCATGCGGTCCACCAGCGTCAGGTCGTCCGCCAGGTTGGTGATCACCGCCGCCACGTGCGGCATCTGCGCCATACCGGCGAACGTCGCCCCGCCCTTGAAGTCCGCGAGGACGAAGTTCAGCGTCTCCGAGGTGTGCGTCACCGCCAGGCCGAGCACCAGCGTGCGCAGCAGCTCCGACTTGCCGGAACCCGTCGCCCCCACGCAGAGCCCGTGCGGCCCCATCCCCTCCTGCGCCGCCTCCTTGAGGTCCAGCATCACCGGAGCGCCGCCCTCGCCGACCCCGATCGGCACCCGCAGCCGCTCCGCCTGGGAGCGCGGCCGCCAGGTCCGGCTCACGTCGACGGAGGCCGCGTCCCCCAGGTTCAGCAGATCGGTGAACTCCAGGTTGGCCAGCAGCGGTTCGTCGTCGTCCCCGCCCGTCGCCATGTGCAGCGGCGCCAGCTGACGGGCGAGCGCCTCCGCCGCCTCGGGACTCAGCAGGTCGGGCACCCCGTCGTAGACGAGCCCGTGCCCCGACTCCAGCCGGAGCGACTGCGGCTGCACCACGACGGAGAGGCCGCCGCGCGCCCCCTGCACCTCGCCCGGCACCACCTCGATGACCGTCACACCCTGCAGCCCCTCCGCCGAGGCCAGCACCGACATCGGGGGCACCGAGTCGCCGTCCAGGACGACCACGATGTGCGGCTGCTCCAGGAGCGGCGGGCCGCCGGGCTGGAAACGGGGGCGGCCGTCGAGCCGGGCAGCCAGCTGCTGCTCCAGCTCCAGGACACCGCCGGTGATCAGACGGCGGCTGCCCGCCCCGTCGGTCGAGGACCTGTCCTGTACGTGGGGGAGCCACTTGGCCCACTCCCAGTGCGGGGCCGCCTCGGCGCCCGCCGCGACCCCGATCACCAGGTCCTCGGGGGAGTGCAGCGAGGCCAGTGCGCCGACCATCGCCCGTGCCGAGGCGCGGGCGGAGTCCGCGTGGCCGCTCACCGTCAGGTGGTAGAACGCCCGCAGCGACACCGCCATCGGCAGCCCGTCCAGGGTGGAGTGCGTCGTCAGGAACTGCTGCATCGCCCCGGCCGTCAGCGGCTCCAGCTCATCGACCGGCGCCGTCTCGGGCGCGACCAGGGGTGTCGCCAGCTCCTGGCTGCCGAGCCCGATCCGTACCTGCGCGAAATCCCCGTCACCGACCCGCCGCTCCCACACCCGGCTGCCCTCGGCGACCAGCGCCCACAGCTGATCGGGGGAGGGGTGCAGGTAGAACTGCGCGTCACGCTGCTTGCGCGCGGTCTTCAGCACCGTCCGCCGGGTCTGCGTCAGATACTTCAGGTAGTCCCGCCGCATGTCCGCGAGCTGGCCCTGCGTACCCCGCCGGAAGCGCACCAGCATCGCGATGGCCATGGCGACCGTCGAGGCGATCATGATCACGCCCATGATCCGCATGATCGGATTCGGTGTCATGAAGAAGAAGACGACCGAGCCGCCCATGCCCAGCATCGGCAGGAGCTGCATCAGCGCGCCCTCCTGCTGACCGCGGGGCAACTCCGGCGGAGGTTGCAACTGCACCTGCTCGACCGGCACTTCGGAGGGCAGGGCCCGCGGTGGGCGCTTGACGACGATCTGGCTCACAGCTCACCAATTCCCTTGCCGGACGGAAGTGTTCCTATCGGCGCCCCCGTGGCGACGGGCTCCATCCGCGCGTTGGATCCTACTGGCGGAGCGGGGACCCCATGGCGGTAGGGTGTCGCGATGCGTATACGCATCCGCTAACTACCGCAAGAAGGCGGCCATTCGGGACGCGGGGCTGAATCCGCGGTTCTGAAGGGCGTTTCCGGCGGAAGCGCCGGAAACCGAGCAGCACGCAGCAGAGCGCCGAAGCACAACAGGGGGAGCAGCAAGGTGACGATGACGGACCGGACGGCAGCCACCACGAGCGGCCGGCCCAGCCACGGCGCCGCGTCCGCCGACGGCACCGGCTTCTGCCGGGTCACGGTCGTCGCCCCCGACAGCCGGGTCGACGTGGCCCTGCCCGAGGACGTGCCCGTCGCCGACCTCTACCCCGAGATCCTCCGCCTCTCAGGGCAGAGCCCCGCCCCCGGCGCCCCCGTCGGCTACCACCTCGTACGCCGCGACGGCACCGTCCTGGACAGCGCCCGTACGCTGGCCGGCCACCGCATCCTCGACGGCGAGCTGCTCGCCCTGCGCCCCTTCTCCGAATCGCTGCCGCCCGCCGTCTTCGACGACGTCTCCGACGCGGTCGCCACCGCCGTCACCAAGGACCGCACCCTCTGGGGCGACTCCCTCATGCGCGGCGCCGGCCTCTTCGGCGGCGCCGTCCTGCTCTGCCTGCTCGGCTTCGTGCTGTGGACCGCCGACCCCCGCCACGACATGCACGGGCTCCCCGGCGTCCTGGCCGCCACCGCCGCCGTACTCCTGCTCGCCCTCGCCTGCGTCCGCGCCCGCGTCTACGACGACCGGGGCTCGGCCATCGCGCTCGGCACCGGGGCCGTGGTGAACGCGGCCGTGGCCGGTTCCGGGCTGCTCACCCTCTCCGCGGGCCAGGGCGTGGGGCGGCTGCAGTTCCTGCTCGCCTGCGCCGCCGTCCTGGTGGTGTCGGTCATCCTCATGATCACCGCACCCGGCGGCGACGGCCCGTTCGTCGCGGCCGTCTTCGCGAGCGCCACCGGCCTCGTCGTCACCTTCATCGCGATCAGCGCCGAGCTGAAGCCCACCGAGGCCGCCGCCGTCTGCGCCCCCTTCGCCGTCGGCGCCCTGGCCTTCCTGCCCGGTCTCTCCACCCGCTTCGCCCGCCTTCCCATCGGCTTCGAACCGCCCCGGTCCGCCGTCGGCGACTACGGCACCGGCGACCAGACACCCCCGGGCGCGGTCGACGCCGCCCGGATCGCCGCCCAGGCCCGCCGCGGCCACGAACTGCTGCTCGGCCTGGTCGGCGGCTGCGCCCTGGTGGCCGTGGCGGCGGCCGCGGTGCTGGGCTTCTCCGACAACGTCTGGGGCCAGCTCCTCGCCCTGGCCACCGGCATCGCCATGCTGATGCGCGCCCACCTGTTCCGCTACACCGCCCAGGTCGGCTGCGCCCTCGCCGCCGGCCTCGGCTCCCTCGTCCTGCTCGGCCTCGGCCTCTCCCTCAACCCGCCGCTCACCCTGGTGCGCGACGCGCTGCGCGGGGACGGTGCCGCACTCGACATCCGTACGGTGTGGCTCGCCGCCGCCGTCGCGGGCGTCGCCGCCCTGATCACCGCCATCGGGCTGATCGTGCCGCGCAAGGGGGTCACCCCGTTCTGGGGCCGCTTCCTGGAGATCGCGGAGACGGTCGTCCTGCTCACACTGCTCCCGCTCTGCCTCGCGGTCTTCGACGTCTACCGTTCGATCCGCGCGCTGACCAGCTGACCGCCGTACGCCCGGCCCGGCCCTCGCCGGCTGACCGCCGGACTGGGCCGTCCGGGTGTGCCCCGAATGGCTGGTACTCTGACCAGTGGCCGTTTGTGTACGCCTCTCCGGATCATCCTGGGGACTGCGCTCATCGGACCTTCGCCTCCGAGTCACGGAAGCTCCCCTGAGAACAAGACCAGGGGCACTCGTGGGCGCTTCGAACATCAAGAGGAGTACGCGTGCCGCTCGACGCCGCTACGAAGAAGCAGATCATGGCCGAGTTCGCCCAGAAGGAGGGTGACACCGGATCCCCCGAGGTCCAGGTCGCCATGCTCTCCCGCCGGATCTCGGACCTGACCGAGCACCTCAAGACGCACAAGCACGACCACCACTCCCGTCGTGGTCTGCTGATCCTGGTCGGCCAGCGTCGCCGCCTCCTGCAGTACCTCGCCAAGAAGGACATCCAGCGCTTCCGCGCGCTGGTCGACCGCCTCGGCATCCGCCGTGGTGCGGCCGGCGGCGCCAAGTAAGTACGCCGTGGAGAGGGAGCGGTTCCCGAGTCTGAGGGGATCGCTCCCTTTGCCGTACGTGCGCGACCGGTGTCAAGCTCAGTAACCTGGACACCGGAACACCTGTAACACCCCGCAACACCCACGCAGTACCAGGGAGAGGCGCAGCGACGCCGCCGCCGGTCCTCGGTAGTGGCCCCCGGGAACATGCCCGGGAGCTTCGATCGAAGACCGGCCCGCACACACGGTGCGCTTCTCCCGCACCGTCCTCCGCCACACGGGCGGGAGGACGAAAGACGACGAGTATGGAGAAATCACTAGTGGAGAACGAGACCCACTACGCCGAGGCCGTCATCGACAACGGCACCTTCGGCACCCGCACCATCCGCTTCGAGACGGGCCGCCTGGCCAAGCAGGCCGCCGGCTCCGCCGTCGCGTACCTGGACGACGACACCATGGTGCTGTCGGCCACCACCGCCTCCAAGCGGCCCAAGGACAACCTGGACTTCTTCCCCCTCACGGTGGACGTCGAGGAGCGGCAGTACGCCGCGGGCAAGATCCCCGGCTCCTTCTTCCGCCGCGAGGGCCGCCCCTCCGAGGACGCGATCCTCACCTGCCGCCTGATCGACCGCCCGCTGCGCCCCTCCTTCAAGAAGGGCCTGCGCAACGAGATCCAGATCGTCGAGACGATCATGGCGCTCAACCCCGACCACCTGTACGACGTGGTCGCGATCAACGCCGCCTCCTGCTCCACCCAGCTCGCGGGCCTGCCCTTCTCCGGTCCGATCGGCGCCACGCGCGTCGCCCTGATCAAGGGGCAGTGGGTCGCCTTCCCGACCCACACCGAGCTGGAGGACGCCGTCTTCGACATGGTCGTCGCCGGCCGTGTCCTGGACGACGGCGACGTCGCGATCATGATGGTCGAGGCCGAGGCCACCGAGAAGACCATCCAGCTCGTCAAGGACGGCGCCGAGGCGCCCACCGAGGAGATCGTCGCCGCCGGTCTGGAAGCCGCGAAGCCCTTCATCAAGGCGCTCTGCAAGGCCCAGTCCGACCTGGCGTCCAAGGCCGCCAAGCCCGTCGGCGACTTCCCGGTCTTCCTGGACTACCAGGACGACGTCCTGGACGCCCTCGCCAAGGCCGTCACGCCCGAGCTGAAGCAGGCGCTCACCATCGCCGGCAAGCAGGAGCGCGAGGCCGAGCTGGACCGCGTCAAGGAGATCGCCGCCGAGAAGCTCCTCCCGGCCTTCGAGGGCCGCGAGAAGGAGATCTCCGCCGCCTACCGCTCGCTGACCAAGCAGCTGGTCCGCGAGCGCGTCATCAAGGACAAGGTCCGCATCGACGGCCGTGGCGTCACGGACATCCGTACGCTCGCCGCCGAGGTCGAGGCCATCCCGCGCGTGCACGGCTCGGCGCTCTTCGAGCGGGGCGAGACCCAGATCCTGGGCGTCACCACCCTCAACATGCTCCGTATGGAGCAGCAGCTGGACACCCTCTCCCCGGTGACCCGCAAGCGCTACATGCACAACTACAACTTCCCGCCGTACTCCGTCGGTGAGACCGGCCGCGTGGGCTCGCCCAAGCGCCGCGAGATCGGCCACGGTGCGCTCGCCGAGCGCGCCATCGTGCCGGTCCTCCCGACCCGCGAGGAGTTCCCCTACGCGATCCGCCAGGTCTCCGAGGCGCTGGGCTCCAACGGCTCGACGTCCATGGGCTCGGTCTGCGCCTCCACCATGTCCCTGCTGAACGCCGGTGTGCCCCTCAAGGCCGCCGTCGCCGGTATCGCCATGGGTCTGATCTCGCAGGAGATCGACGGCAAGACCCACTACGTCGCCCTCACCGACATCCTCGGTGCGGAGGACGCCTTCGGTGACATGGACTTCAAGGTCGCCGGTACGAAGCAGTTCGTGACCGCGCTCCAGCTCGACACCAAGCTCGACGGCATCCCCGCCTCGGTCCTGGCCGCCGCGCTGAAGCAGGCCCGTGACGCCCGTCTGCACATCCTGGACGTCATGAACGAGGCCATCGACGTCCCGGACGAGATGTCCCCGAACGCCCCGCGGATCATCACCGTCAAGATCCCGGTGGACAAGATCGGTGAGGTCATCGGCCCCAAGGGCAAGATGATCAACCAGATCCAGGAGGACACCGGCGCCGACATCACGATCGAGGACGACGGCACCATCTACATCGGTGCGCAGGTCGGCTCGCAGGCCGAGGCCGCCCGCGCCACGATCAACGCCATCGCGAACCCGACCATGCCGGAGGTCGGCGAGCGCTACCTGGGCACGGTCGTCAAGACCACCACCTTCGGTGCGTTCGTGTCGCTCATGCCGGGCAAGGACGGCCTGCTGCACATCTCGCAGATCCGCAAGCTCGCCGGTGGCAAGCGCGTGGAGAACGTCGAGGACGTGCTCGGCGTCGGCGCCAAGGTCCAGGTCGAGATCGCCGAGATCGACTCCCGCGGCAAGCTCTCCCTCATCCCCGTCATCGAGGGTGAAGAAGACGAGACGAAGGACGACACCGACAAGTGACGTCCCGTAGTTCCGCGACGACGGCCCGCCCCTCCTCCGAGGGGCGGGCCGTCGCCCGTACCCAAACGCTTCTCAAAGGCAGCAACGGCATCGGAACGGTCCGCCGCACCGTCCTCCCCGGCGGTCTGCGGATCGTCACCGAGACCCTGCCCTCCGTCCGGTCCGCCACCTTCGGCATCTGGGCGAACGTCGGCTCCCGCGACGAGACGCCCACCCTCAACGGCGCGACCCACTACCTCGAACACCTCCTCTTCAAGGGCACCGCCAAGCGCACCGCCCTCGACATCTCCTCCGCCATCGACGCGGTCGGCGGCGAGATGAACGCCTTCACGGCGAAGGAGTACACCTGCTACTACGCGCGGGTCCTCGACACCGACCTGCCGCTCGCCATCGACGTCGTCTGCGACATGCTGACCGGCTCGCTGATCGCCCCCGAGGACGTCGACGCCGAGCGCGGCGTCATCCTCGAAGAGATCGCGATGACCGAGGACGACCCGGGCGACTGCGTGCACGACCTGTTCGCGCACACCATGCTCGGCGACACCCCCCTCGGCCGTCCCGTCCTCGGCACCGTCGACACGATCAACGCCCTGAACCGCGGCCAGATCGCCCGCTTCTACAAGAAGCACTACGACCCCACGCACCTGGTCGTCGCCGCCGCGGGCAACGTCGACCACGCCACGGTCGTGCGCCAGGTCCGCCGCGCCTTCGAGAAGGCCGGCGCCCTCTCCCGTCACGACGCGGTGCCCCTGGCCCCCCGCCAGGGCTCCCGCACCCTGCGCACCGCCGGCAAGGTCGAGCTGCTCGGCCGCAGGACCGAGCAGGCCCACGTGGTTCTCGGCATGCCCGGCCTCGCCCGCACCGACGACCGCCGCTGGGCCCTCGGGGTCCTCAACACGGCCCTCGGCGGCGGTATGAGCTCCCGCCTCTTCCAGGAGGTACGGGAGAAGCGCGGCCTGGCCTACAGCGTGTATTCGTACACCTCGGGCTTCGCGGACTGCGGACTCTTCGGCGTCTACGCGGGCTGCCGGCCCAGCCAGGTCCACGACGTCCTGAAGCTCTGCCGCGACGAGCTGGACCGGGTCGCCACCCACGGCCTGGCCGACGACGAGATCGCCCGCGCCATCGGCCAGCTCTCCGGCTCCACCGTCCTCGGCCTGGAGGACACCGGCGCGCTGATGAACCGTATCGGCAAGAGCGAGCTGTGCTGGGGCGAGCAGATGTCGGTGGACGACATGCTGGCCCGTATCGCGGGAGTCACCCCCGACGACGTACGGGAGGTGGCGGGCGAACTCCTCACCCACCGCCCCTCGCTCTCGGTCATCGGCCCGCTCAAGGACAAGCAGGCGGACCGCCTCCACGAAGCGGTCTCCTGACCTCTCAAGCGCTCGCACCCCCTAAGGAATCAAGATGAGCAAGCTGCGCGTAGCCGTTCTCGGTGCCCAGGGCCGGATCGGCTCCGAGGCCGTACGGGCTGTCGAGGCCGCCGAGGACCTGGAGCTGGTGGCGGCCCTGGGCCGGGGCGACAGACTGGAGGCCCTCGCCGAGGCGGGCGCCCAGGTCGCCGTCGAGCTGACCACCCCCGCGTCGGTCATGGGCAACCTCGACTTCTGCCTCCGGCACGGCATCCACGCCGTCGTCGGCACCACGGGCTGGACCGACGAACGGCTCGCGCAGCTGAACAGCTGGCTGGACAACTCCCCGGAGACCGGCGTCCTCATCGCCCCGAACTTCTCCATCGGCGCGGTCCTGACCATGAAGTTCGCGGAGCAGGCCGCCCGCTACTTCGAATCCGTCGAGGTCGTCGAACTCCACCACCCGGGCAAGGTCGACGCCCCCTCCGGCACCGCGACCCGCACCGCCCAGCTCATCGCGGCGGCCCGCGCGCAGGCCGGCAGCGCCCCCCAGCCGGACGCCACCACCACCGCCCTGGACGGCGCCCGCGGCGCTGACGTCGACGGCGTCCCGGTCCACGCGATCCGGCTGCGCGGCCTGCTGGCCCATCAGGAGGTGCTGCTCGGCGGCGAGGGCGAGACCCTCACCATCCGCCACGACTCCCTCCACCACAGCAGCTTCATGCCGGGCATCCTGCTCGGCGTCCGCCGCGTGGTGACCACTCCCGGCCTCACGTTCGGCCTGGAACACTTCCTCGACCTGAACTGACGGGCCCCCATGCGCGCGAAGATCACCTACTTCATCACGGCCGCCGTCCTGGTCTTCTACTTCGTCCTGGTCGGCAGCCGGGGCCTGATGCTCATCCGGCACGGCACCCTGCTCACGGTCACGTTCGGCATCGCCGTGCTGGTCCTGCCGGCGATCGGCGTCTGGTTCCTCTGGAAGAACACCCAGTTCGTCCGCCGGGCCAACGTGCTCGCCGCCGAACTGGACGCGGAGGGCGGCCTCCCGGTCGACGACCTGCTGCGCACCCCGTCCGGCCGCATCGACCGCGACTCCGCCGACGCCGCCTTCGTCAAACGCCGCGAGGAGACGGAGGACGCACCGGACGACTGGCGCGCGTGGTTCAGACTGGCGGTGGCGTACCAGGACGCGAGGGACACCCCGAGGGCCCGCAAGGCCATGCAGAGGGCCATTGCCCTGCACAGATCCAGCGCGCGCCCTTCTCCTGCTCAGCCGGCACCGTCCAGCGGGCCGGACGCCCCCGCCCCATCCAGCCGGTCCGGCGCTTGACGGCGTCTTTCCGCCCGTACGTGAGTGAGCCCGGGACCCTTGTGGGGTCCCGGGCTCACTCACGTACGGCCGACGGCCACCGGCTCACCCGAGCCGGTACTCGTCCGCCCAGGCCTCCACCGCGTCCGTGGCCCGCTCGAACGCCTCCTCGCGCCCGAGGAAGTCCGCGTTGTGGTCGGAGACCAGCGGCGGCAGGGCCTCACCGCTCTGCCGGGCCACCACCAGCGCCTGGCCCTGCACCGTACGGGGCAGACCGAGCCACTTCACCGGCTGCTGGACCGTACGGACCGAGGCGGTCGAGGCCCACGGCACCGTGACGGTCCGGAAGAACCCCACACGCCGCACACCGTGCCGGCTGACCCACGCCCCGACCCGGAGCAGCCGCAGCGCCGCACCGATCAGCGCGCCGGCCAGCAGCAGACAGACCGTGGCCCCGGAAGGCGCTCCGGCGAACCCGATGATCATCGCCGCGAGCAGCACGAACGAGGCCAGCAACAACAGGGTGGCCGCCGCCGCGACCCGCCACGGGCCGGGGCGATAGGGCCGCCGCCAACGGTCGTGGTCGTCGAACGGCAGCGCGACGTCGTCCGCGCTCGCATCGAATGCGCGGTCGGCCGTCAGAAAGGGCAGGGGCACGACTCATCCTCACTCACAAGCACGCTCGATTGCTGTGCCCGGTGAGGCTACCGAGGCCGCCCTCGGCCCGACCACCCCAGGGGGCCGTACGAGTGCGCGTCAACGGCCCTGGGATGCCTCGGACTGCTTGCCGTGCGAGGCGGGCTGCCCGGATTCGAGCGCCGGGAGCCCCAGCAGCAGGGACCCGACGAGCCCGGCGACGACGGTCAGTCCGACGAGTGAGCGCCCCAGCAGCTCGGGAACGCTGGCGCGGGGTGCGGGAGGGGGAGTGACATTACTGCGGAACCGGTCGGCCTCGGCGACGAACGAGAACGGGACGGATTCACGCCGGCGGAACATGAGGAAGCTCTCCTTGATCTCTCTGGCGGGTGCTGCTAATGAGTCAGACGTACGAACGGCCGGATCGGTGCCCGAATCGCCGTACTTGTTCGGGGAACTCCACGAACGGCTGCCCGACACGGCCGCGTGCATGCCCTCTCCACCCGGCCCGTAGAGTGGTCGCCGCCCGAGCCACGCCGCCGGGCCCCCGCGCCGCCCCTGGAAGGACCCCTGTCGGTGACCGACACCCCCGAACCCGCAAAGCCCCATTTCCGCAGCGATGTCACCGTCGAGCTGGTGAAGAGCGCTGCGGGCGACGCGGACGTGCTGTTCGCCGCCCGGGTCTCCACCGCCGGCGAGCAGTCGCTCGAAGAGGTCACCAAGGACCCCGAACGCTCCAAGGGGCTCATCAACTTCCTCATGCGGGACCGGCACGGCAGCCCGTTCGAGCACAACTCGATGACCTTCTTCGTCAGTGCCCCGATCTTCGTCTTCCGCGAGTTCATGCGGCACCGCGTGGGCTGGTCGTACAACGAGGAGTCGGGCCGCTACCGGGAGCTGGAGCCGGTCTTCTACGTCCCCGGAACCTCCCGCAAGCTCGTCCAGCAGGGCCGCCCCGGCAAGTACGAGTTCGTCGAGGGCACCGAGGAGCAGTACGACGTCACCACCCGCGCCATGGAGGAGTCCTACCGGGCCTCCTACGAGGCCTACCAGGAGATGCTGGCCAAGGGTGTGGCCCGGGAGGTCGCCCGCGCGGTCCTGCCCGTCGGCCTCTTCTCCTCGATGTACGCCACCTGCAACGCGCGCTCCCTGATGCACTTCCTCGGCCTGCGCACCCAGCACGAGCTGGCGAAGGTCCCGTCCTTCCCGCAGCGCGAGATCGAGATGGTCGGCGAGCAGATGGAGGCCCACTGGGCGCGGCTCATGCCGCTCACTCATGCGGCCTTCAACAAAAATGGACGAGTCGCCCCGTAGGCGGTGTCCGTATTGCGGCGTTTCGAGAAGTTCATCTAGGCTGATCAAACGGACCCGGCACTGCTTGAACCCCCGAGCAGGCAGTGCCGGGCTCCTCTTTCCCGGTCCCCCTAGAGGGGACCACGCGCTGAGCAGCGAGTAGCGTGTTACCCATGGCTCCGATCTCCACTCCGCAGACCCCCTTCGGGCGGGTCCTCACCGCTATGGTCACGCCCTTCACGGCGGACGGCGCTCTCGACCTCGACGGCGCCCAGCGGCTCGCCGCCCACCTCGTGGACGCAGGCAACGACGGGCTGATCGTCAACGGCACCACCGGCGAGTCCCCGACCACCAGTGACGCGGAGAAGGACCAGCTCGTACGGGCGGTGCTCGAAGCGGTAGGAGACCGGGCGCACGTCGTCGCCGGCATCGGCACCAACGACACCCGGCACAGCGTCGACCTCGCCCGCACCGCCGAGCGCTCCGGCGCCCACGGCCTCCTCGCCGTCACGCCGTACTACAACAAGCCGCCGCAGGAAGGCCTCCTGCGCCATTTCACGGCCATCGCCGACTCCACCGGCCTGCCCGTCATGCTGTACGACATCCCCGGCCGCAGCGGCGTCCCGATCGACACCGAGACCCTCGTCCGGCTCGCCGACCACCCCCGGATCGTGGCCAACAAGGACGCCAAGGGAGACCTGGGCCGCGCCAGCTGGGCCATCGCCCAGTCCGGCCTCGCCTGGTACTCCGGCGACGACATGCTGAACCTGCCGCTCCTCTCGGTCGGCGCGGTCGGTTTCGTCTCCGTCGTCGGCCATGTGGTCACCCCGGACCTGCGGGCGCTGATCGAGGCCCATCTGAGCGGCGACGTCCAGAAGGCCACCGAGATCCACCAGAAGCTGCTCCCGGTCTTCACCGGCATGTTCCGCACCCAGGGCGTGATCACCACCAAGGCCGCGCTGACGCTCCAGGGCCTCCCGGCCGGACCGCTGCGCCTGCCCCTGGTGGAGCTCACCGCACAGGAGACGGCCCAGCTCAAGATCGACCTGGCCGCCGGCGGGGTACAGCTGTAACCACAGACTTCACAACTGAATGAAGAAGACGAGCGAGGCACCTCGCGAAGAGCACGACCCAAGACAACAGCAAGTGCACGAATGACACGCGCGCCACGTGCCTCAGCGGTACGTGGCGCGCGTGGTTAAGGAGAGTCTTTTGAGCCATCCGCACCCTGAACTCGGTACCCCGCCGAAGCTCCCGAAGGGCGCCCTGCGGGTCACCCCCCTCGGCGGCCTCGGTGAGATCGGCCGCAACATGACGGTCTTCGAGTACGGCGGCCGCCTGCTCATCGTCGACTGCGGTGTCCTCTTCCCCGAGGACGAGCAGCCCGGCATCGACCTGATCCTGCCGGACTTCACCACGATCCGGGACCGCCTGGACGACATCGAGGGCATCGTCCTCACGCACGGCCACGAGGACCACATCGGCGGCGTCCCGTACCTGCTGCGCCTGAAGCCGGACATCCCTCTCATCGGCTCCAAGCTGACACTGGCGCTCATCGAGGCGAAGCTCCAGGAGCACCGCATCCGCCCCTACACCCTTGAGGTGCAGGAAGGGCAGCGCGAGCGCCTCGGCGTCTTCGACTGCGAGTTCATCGCGGTCAACCACTCCATCCCGGACGCCCTCGCCGTCGCCATCCGTACCCCCGCGGGCCTGGCCGTGGCCACGGGTGACTTCAAGATGGACCAGCTCCCGCTGGACGGTCGGCTCACCGACCTGCACGCGTTCGCGCGCCTCAGCGAGGAGGGCATCGACCTCCTCCTCTCCGACTCCACGAACGCCGAGGTCCCCGGCTTCGTGCCGCCGGAGCGGGACATCTCCAACGTCCTGCGGACCGTCTTCGCCAACGCCCAGAAGCGCATCATCGTGGCGAGCTTCGCCAGCCACGTCCACCGCATCCAGCAGATCCTGGACGCCGCCCACGAGTACGGCCGCCGGGTCGCCTTCGTCGGCCGCTCGATGGTCCGCAACATGGGCATCGCCCGCGACCTCGGCTATCTGCGGGTCCCCGCGGGCCTGGTCGTCGACGTGAAGACCCTCGACGACCTCCCGGACGACGAGGTCGTGCTGGTCTGCACGGGATCGCAGGGCGAGCCGATGGCGGCCCTCTCCCGCATGGCCAACCGCGACCACCAGATCCGGATCGTCCCCGGCGACACCGTGATCCTCGCGTCCTCCCTGATCCCGGGCAACGAGAACGCGGTCTACCGCGTGATCAACGGCCTGACCCGCTGGGGCGCCAACGTCGTCCACAAGGGCAACGCCAAGGTCCACGTCTCGGGCCACGCCTCCGCAGGCGAGCTGCTGTACTTCTACAACATCTGCAAGCCGAAGAACCTGATGCCCGTCCACGGCGAATGGCGCCACCTGCGGGCCAACGCCGAGCTGGGCGCCCTCACCGGCGTGCCCAAGGACCACATCGTCATCGCCGAGGACGGCGTGGTCGTCGACCTCATCGACGGCAAGGCCAAGATCGTCGGCAAGGTCCAGGCCGGTTACGTCTACGTCGACGGCCTCTCCGTCGGCGACGTCACCGAGACCTCGCTCAAGGACCGCCGCATCCTCGGTGACGAGGGCATCATCTCGGTCTTCATCGTGGTCGACAGCACCACCGGCAAGATCGTGGGCGGCCCCCACATCCAGGCCCGGGGCTCCGGTATCGACGACAGCGCCTTCACCGGCGTCACGCCGAAGATCCAGGAAGCCCTGGACAAGTCCGCCCAGGACGGCGTGCTGGAGCCCCACCAGCTCCAGCAGATGGTCCGCCGGGTTGTCGGCAAGTGGGTGTCCGACACCTACCGCCGACGCCCGATGATCCTTCCGGTCGTCGTCGAGGTCTGACCCCTCACGACCGCCTGACCTGGAGCGGGGCCCTCGATTTGCATCGGGGAGCCCCGCTCCAGTACGTTGACGTCTCCGCCTGAACGGGAAGCACCGCGCGCACTCGTGTGCCCGGAGCGCCCCGCACGGGGCGGAAATTCCGACTCAGAATCTCTGATAAAGTCGGATCCGCCGAAAGGCAAGGCCGCTCCACTGGCCGCCGGAAATCGAATTCGGACCGGAAACGGAACGAAAAAGAATCTGGTAAAGTTGGAACCGCCGAAAGGGAAAAGCGCGAAAGCGAAAAACCTCGAAAGCACCCCGCTTCGACCGGGAATCGGACACGGAAGAGTCTGATAGAGTCGGAAACGCAAGACAAGAAAGAAAAACGAAGGGAAGCGCCCGGAGGGCCCCGGTGATACGGGACCGAAGGAAGCGTCCG
>NZ_JBWKCM010000027.1:0-90218 GCF_056436485.1 Streptomyces sp. NPDC043746
GCCTCCAGACCGAACCCGGTGGCCCGGTGGCGGCGAAGCTGCTCGACCTCGCTGAACGAGCCCGCGTCCAGCAGCAGCTCGATGCGCTCGCGGGCGGTCAGCTTGCCCTTGGCGTGCTGCGCCTGGGTCGCACGCTCGCTGGGGCCGCGCCGGGCCTGCTCGCGCAGGGCCAGCAGTTCGTCGCGGAGATCGGTGACCGCGCGGTGATCGCGGACGGTCGGCGGGCGGCTCTCGGCTGTCGGCACGGCACACTCCACTTCTGGGGGGCGACTGCTCGGGCTGCCACGGGGGCCGGTTCCCGGGATGGCCGGACGATCGTGAGGGCCGCCGCAGCCGGCCCTCATCTCCGGTCCGATCCTCCTCACCGGCGGTGTTCGGCGCGGTGACGATGCGCCGTGTGCGGGTCAGACGGTCGGGACGGAGCCCAGCTGGGCGTTCACCGCCTCGATCAGAGCACGCGGGGTGGCGGTCTTGGTGACCGTCTCGTCGTCGAGGGTGATGCCGAACTCGCGCTCGATCCTCGTGCCGGTCTCCAGCATGGCCAGTGACTCATATCCCAGCGCTTCGAAATCCACGTCGAGGATGTCACCTTCGAGGTCGACGCTTTCGTCGGCCCCGACCCCCTCCTTGAGAATTCGCTTCAGGTCGGCAAGGTCGAAGCTCTTGTTTCCGGAAGACATGGGTGTCCTTTCATGCGGACAGAGATGGGCTTCCCGGCAGGGCCGGCCCCGGCCGGTACAGGCATACCGAAACTCGGCCGACACAGACCCGATACACGGTGTTCACCTGCGGAAACGGTCGGAGAGAAGAGACGAGCGCCCCTGACACCCGCATCGATCCGCGTCGCGGACCGGGGGCCGGGCACATGCCTGGGGAACGTAGCCAACAGCCTCTTCGCAAGCCGCGCCCACGTCAATGGTGATTCTTTAAGAATCCAACAAGACAATGTCAAGGAATCGTAAACCCGCAGAGATTCCGGCTACCCGGGGGGCGGTCGCGCCAGTAAACCAAAACAGCCTTGCCCGGACTCACCGCAGGCTTTTAGGCTGGCCGGACCGCCGCGGTCCAGAAGCCGGTAAGATTTCACGAAGGGGAAACAAGCCTTGAATTCCCGGGAAACTCGAACGGTCCGGTCGTACCACCTCTGCACCGGGGCCGGCTGCCGTCGGCGTGAGACCCGGGAGGGACGCGGACGGAGAACCGTCGCCAAGGGAGCCCTCCTCTGCCCCGACTGCCTGGGCGCACTCCTCACCGACCTCCGGCGGCTGCCCATGCTCTACCGCACCTGCGGTGAACTGCTCGACGGCAGCAGGAGCGTCAGCGGCCCCCGCGAACGCACCTCGGGGGGCGGGACTCCCGGACTCCCCTTCAACACGCACGCGTCGGACGCGCGCCGGGAGATCCTGACGCTCCTCGGCTCCTGGGCCGGCCTCGTCGCCGAGGCCAGGCAGGTGCCCGGCCCCGATCGCACCGTGGAAGCCCTGGCAGCCTTCCTCGTACGTCACTGGAGCTGGCTGGCCGCGCACAGCGCGGTCGTGGACGCCTCCCACGAGCTGAACGCGGCCGCCCGCCGGGCCGCACGCGCAGCGGACCTGGACCGTGACCGCCGCCTGGTGGTGGTCGGCCCCTGCCCCGAGCCGGGGTGCGCGGGACAACTGCAGTCCCTGATCCATCCGCACTCCGCCGCGGCACCTGCCGTACGGTGCCGGGTCGATCCGGCGCACCACTGGACGGGCGGGCAACTGATGGCGCTCAGGCGGCGGATGACGGCGACGCCCGCCGCGACGCACCCCGCACCCCTCACTCCGCCCCCGACGAGGACCGCGTGGCTCACCGCCTCCGACATCACCCGGCTGTGGGGCGTCCCGTCCGGCAGCGTCTACCGGCTCGCGAGCCAGGGCGCCTGGCGGCGGCGGAGCCGGAACGGCCGGACGTACTACCACGAGGCCGACGTCGTACGGGCGTTGAGCGAACGGCGTCCGCACCCGGCCGCCTGACGGGCCGCGGGGCCCGCCGCCCGCCCCGGCCGCGCTACCAGCGTTCGGCGAGGAGATCGGGGCCGGGCGGGCTGCCCGGCAGGGAGCCGTGACCGGCCCGCAGCCCGTCCAGCGCGATGGCGATGACGCGCTGGCGGGCGTTGCCCGCCGCCTCGGCCAGGTCGGCCCTGCCCCGCCCCTCGAACTGCTCGACCAGGGACGACTTGCCCAACTGCTCGACGAGCAGGGAGACGTCCACGGTCGTGGCGTCCGCCCGCAGCACCCCGGCTTCGTGGGCCCGGTCCACCAGAGCCCGCGTCAGCTCGTCGGACCTGGTGAACTTGGCGGCCATCTCGTCGGTGATCTCGATCGTGCCGGCCAGCGGGCCGAGCGCACCGGCGCTGAACTCGATGGCGGCGGTGACGTAGTGGACGAGCCCCTCCCAAGGGTCTTCCTGGGCGAGCCCCTCCTCCGCCGCCTGGATCCACTGGCCGAGCGACAGTGCGCAGAGGTGCTGGAACAGCTCCTCCTTGGTGCGGTACCGCCGGTAGAGGCTGGCGATGCCGACACCGGCACGGGCGGCGATCGCCGCCACGGAGGCGTGGGCACCGTCCATGGCGAGGACCTTCCTGGCGGCCTCCAGGAGGGCGCGGTCGTTGCGTTCGGCTTCTGCGTATCGGGGAGCTCTTCGGGCCATGGGCCCATCGTAGCCACTTGCGAAGCGAATCACTCCGTTATACATTCCAAACGAAGTGAAGCTATCCGTTTGGAGGCACCGTGCTGTCCGTGGTGATGGAGGAGTTCGGAGGACCGGAGGTCCTGCGGGCTCGACGTGTCGAGGATCCGGTGCCGGGACCTGGTCAGTTACTCGTCGACGTGGCGTACGCGAGCGTCACCTTCGTCGAGACGCAGGTGCGCTCGGGCAACGGCCCCTTCGGCCGTCCACCGCTCCCCCGCGTCCCGGGCAACGGCGTGGGCGGCCGTGTCGCCGCCGTGGGGCCGGGCGTGGACCCCGCCCTGGTCGGTACGACCGTGGTGACCACCACCGGCGGGGAGGGCGGCTACGCCGAGCGGGCCCTCGCCCGGGCCGACGAGGTGGTGCCGGTTCCGCCCGGCCTCGACCTCAAGGACGCGGTCGCGCTGCTGGCCGACGGCCGCACGGCCCTCCTGCTGTTCCGGCAGGCCGAGGTCAAGCCGGGCGAACGGGTCCTGGTGGAGGCCGCCGCGGGCGGTCTCGGCAGCCTCCTGGTCCAACTGGCCGTGCACGCCGGCGCCCGTGTCATCGGCGCCGCGCGCGGCACGCGCAAGGCCGAGCTCGTCGTCTCGCTCGGCGCCGCCTTCGTCGACTACTCCCAGGAGCAGTGGATCCGCCAGGTCCGGGAGACAGCCGGCGGGGATCTCGACGTCGTCTTCGACGGGGTGGGCGGAGCCATCGGCACCGCGGCGGCGGGCGCCCTGGGCACCGGTGGACGCATCAGCCTCTACGGCATGGCGAGCGGCGCGGACTCCGAGCTGGACGAGGAGGACCTCGCCGCCCGGCGCATCCGCACTCTCGGGCTCTTCGCGGGACCGGGCCCCGCCGAGACCCACGCCTACATCGGTGAGGCGCTGCGGCTCGCGGCGGACGGCGTCCTGCGGCCGGTCGTCGGCCAGGTCTTCCCGCTCGCGTCGGCCGCCGAGGCGCACGCCGCGATCGAGGCACGGGCCACCGTGGGCAAGACCCTGCTCGCCGTCGGTGAGCCGGACTCCGGCCGATGAGGGCCGCGTCTCCCGGCCCGCCGGAGCGGGCCGGGGCCAAGGAGTGGACCGCGCTGGCGGTCCTGGGCGTTCCGGCCGTCCTGGTCATGATGAACATGTCGGTGCTCTATCTGGCGCTGCCGACGCTCAGCCGCGATCTGGGGCCCAGCGGCCCCCAGTTGCTGTGGATCACGGACATCTACGGCTTCATGGTCGCCGGTGCCCTGATCACCATGGGCACCCTGGGCGACCGGCTCGGGCACCGCCGGATCCTGCTGGCCGGGGCGGTCGCCTTCACCGGCGCCTCGATCTTCGCGGCGTACGCGGACAGTGCGGGGATGCTCATCGCCGCACGGGCGATCCAGGGCGTCGCCGCGGCATCCCTCGCGCCCTCATCGCTCTCCGTGATCCGCAACCTCTTCCGCGATCCCGCCCAGCGCACCCTCGCCATCACCATCTGGATGATGAGCTTCATGGGCGGCGGCGCCCTCGGTCCGCTCGTCGGCGGTGTCCTCCTGCAGTACTTCTGGTGGGGCTCGGTCTTCCTGGTCGCCGTACCGACCATGCTGGTGCTGGTGCTCACCGTGCCGTTCCTGGTGCCGGAGTTCCGCCCGGCGGGGTCCGGCAGGATCGACCTCGTCAGCGTCGCGATGTCCCTGGTGACACCGCTCGCGATCGTGTACGGGATCAAGAGTCTCGCGGCGGACGGCGTCGGGCCGTCCTCACTGGGCGCCATCGCCGCGGGTGCGGTCGTCGGCGCGCTCTTCGTACGGCGACAGCGGCGGCTCGACACGCCGCTGCTCGACCTCTCCCTCTTCAGGATCCCCGCGTTCGCGGTCCCGGCCGGGGGGATGATCGTGGTCGGGATGCTCCTCTTCGGAACGAGCCTCCTCACCTCGCAGTACCTTCAACTGGTGCTGGGCTTCGAGCCCTTGGAGGCCGGTCTCTGGCAGCTGCCGACCGCCGTGGGCGGCACGGTGGTGGCGCTGTGGGTCTCGGGGCTGGCCGCCCGCTTCCAGCCCGCCGTGCTGATGAGCGCGGGTGCCGCACTGGCCGTCCTCGGACCGGTCATGCTCACCCAGGTCGACGGGGGTCCCGGCTTCGTGGTGGCCGGCTCGCTGCTCCTCTTCGCCGGCCTCACGCCCTTCATGGCGCTGGGCACGGGCCTGGTCGTCGGCGCCGCACCGGCCGAACGGGCCGGCGCCGCCTCGGCCGTCTCCGAGACGGGGGCGGAACTGGGCGGCGCGCTGGGCATCGCCACCCTGGGCAGCGTCGCCACCGCCGTCTACGGCGGCTACATGGCGGACCGTCTCCCCGACGGCGTACCGGCAGGGCTCGCCGGGCCCGCCGGGGAGACGCTGCCCGCCGCTCTGGAGGCCGCGCAGCAGCTCCCCGGGGCGGTGGGCACCGCGCTGGCCGACACCGCCCGCGCCGCGTTCACGCACAGCCTGCACGTACACGCGCTCATCCTGATCCCCATCCTGCTGGCCCTCTCCGCGCTCACGCTCACCCTGCGGCGGCGCGGCGGCAAGCCGGCCGACGACGACCCGACACCCGCCGACGACCGCTCCGCCGCCCCGGCGCCGGTCACCGACTGAGAGGAGACCTCGCTCATGCAGGTCGAGGTGTACTTCGACATCCTGTGCCCCTGGTGCTACATCGGGAAGAGGAGGCTGACGACCGCGCTCGCCGGACGCGAGGACGCGGAGGTCGTCTGGCGCAGCCTGGAACTCGATCCGGAGGGCAGCCCGACGGCGGGTCCGACGGCGGCGGAGGTCATCGCCCAGTACCAGCCCACTCCGGAGCGGGCAGCCGCACGGGTCCGGCACATCCAGGCGCTCGGCGAGGCCGAGGGGCTCCGGCTCGACCTGCACAAGGCACGGCCGGTCAACTCCTTCGACGCGCACCGTCTGGTCCGGCTGGGCGCCGCCCACGGGTTGGCCGACGAGGTACTGGAACAGCTGCTCCACGGCTACCACACCGAGGGGCTCGACATCGCCTCCCACGAGGTGCTGGAGAAACTGGGCGTCGAGGCGGGACTGGAGCCGTCGGCGGTCCGCCGGATGCTGCGGGGCACGGAGTTCACCGAGGACGTCCGCGCGGACGAACGGTCGGCACGGGAGCGAGGCGTCAGGGGCGTGCCCACGCTGGTCGTGGACAGCGGGGCACCCGCCTCGGTCATCCAGGACCCCGGCGTCCTGGACCGGCTGCTGACATCCCCGTCCGATGCCTGACAGCCTGTCGAACCCTCGGCGGGGCTCAGTCCTGGCAGAAGCGGAAGCCCACGCCCCGGACGGTCAGGATCCACCCGCTCTCCCGCAGCTTGCTCCGTATCGAGCTGACGTGGGTGTCGATCGTCCGGCTCGCCTGCGCGCTGAGCCCCGCCCCGGCGGGATGCCCCCAGAGGTCGACCATCAGTCGCTGCCGGGACACGACCACACCGGGACGGCTGGCGAGATAGTGCAGCAGGTCGAACTCCTTGCGGGTGAGTTCGACCGCCCGCCCGTAGAGCCCGACCTTCCGGGATTCACTGTCGAGGCTGAGACCGCCCCGGGAGAGCAGGGGCCTGCGCTGACCGTCGAACCGCCGCATGACGGCGTCGATGCGCGCTATCAGCTCACGAAAGGAATACGGCCGCTCAAGACAGTCGTCGGCACCGGCCTGGAGACCAAGAATTCTGTCGAGTTCGGCGGCTTTGTCGGCGAAAGATATTATCGGAGTGTCACCAGCCGCCCGAATGCGACGGCAGACCTCTATACCGTCAATATCGGACAAGCCGAGATCGAGCAGCACCAGATCGACATCTTCCGCTGCATTCAGGGCTTCCGCCCCGGAAGCCACCGCGATGACGTCGTGGCCGTGCCTTCTCAGGCCGCCTGTCAGTAATTCCGCCTGATCTTCTTCACTCTCGACCACAAGGACACGCATTCACTCCCCCTCCGCGTGACCACACCCACAACATACGGTCAGAACTTTAACAAAAGAAAGGGGTGACCTCTAGCGGCCGAACGAATCCGGCCATAACACAGCCCTCGACCGGGGCTTTTGCGCTATTTCAGCAATGCCAGGGTTACTTCACGGGCTCTTCCCACGGCGCATCGGCTACCAGCTCCCCGGCCATGAGGTTCCGGTGATACGCCCGGGGCTGACTTGATCGTGCATGAGGGTCTGTCAGTTTGCTGGCGGACCCTTTCGGCTCGTCCGGAGCGGGTTCTTCTGCGGCGGGGCGGGCTCACGGCCCGGCTGACGCGTCGGGCGGGCGCCGGGTTCCGCGGCTCCGGTTGCGGTGGTGCTGCTCTCAGGGACACGACGCTGCTGGTCGGCCAGGGTCCGGCAGGGCCGCGAGCCGTTGCAGGGCATCGGTGATCACGCCGGTCCAGGGCCAGCGGCCGGCGAGGCAGGTCAGCGTCGGCGCGTACGGTCCCCTCGCACGGCAGACAGCCCCGGCCGTTCGAGCGTGGCCAGCGCTTCCTTCCTCCAGCCCACGACCGTGTCGGATCTCGGGGTCCGGGCACCGCGAGGCCCCCGGGAGAGGACGCGGCGAAAACGGCCGAGCCCCGTGGCTCTCAGGGCTGTCCCGCAATCCCTGGCGGGCGCACGACGCCAGCTACGGCGCCTCGCCGCGTTGTCGGAACGCCCGAATACATCCAGTATGCGGACGTCCCTCCGCCTTGCGATGCGCCGCATCTGACGCCGCGCGCTGATCCACCAGGGATTGCGGGACAGCCCTTCGACGCCGACCGCCCACCGGGCGCTGGGCGGAGCCGGCCCGGCACTCAGTCGCCGACCACTCCGGCATTGATGCGCCGACCGCGGGACGCGTCCACCACGACGGGGATGCCGTCGGGGATCCGGCCCTCCAGCCGTCGGAGCAGGGACTCCACCGGTGGCAGGTCCCCGGGGAGGCGGACGTGGATGTACATCGTCCGAGAGGTCGCGTCGACGCTGGTGACGGACGCGCCCGGCTCGTCGGCGAGCCACTGCTGCGCCACCGTCATGGTCCGCCCGGTCCAGACGTTGAGCAGCAGGGTGACCACGGTGTTGGCCGTCAGCGGGACGAACACGAGGGCGAACAACAGGGCCATGGCGGCGTAGGTGCTACGGGCCGGCCGTCCGGCCTTCCTGTCGGCCTCCGCGGCGTATCCCAGCGAGGCGAACACCACGATGCCGCCGAAGACGAGGGCGAAGAGGTTCGACACGAACAGGACCAGCGCGCCCAGCGCCAACCACCCCGAGAGCTGTCCCAGGCACACACCGACCACCACCAGAGGGGGCACGAGGGAGATCGCGATCGCGACCCCGGGCAGCACGGCGGCGACGTCCCGGCGGGCCAGCGCCACCGCGCCGGCGAAGCCGGTCGCCAGGGCGGCGATCAGGTCCATCAGGCCCGGCGATGTCCGCGACGAGATCTGGCTGTTGGCCAACAGGTCGTAGTCACCGGGGAGGACCACCGACATGCCCATCCCCACCGCGATCACCAGCAGGCACGCGAGGACAACGGTCCTGGCCGACCCGGTGCGGCGGCGCTGCACCGATCCCAGGGCGATACCCATGATCGGCGTGGACAGCGGTGCGATGATCATCGCGCCGATCACGGTGGCCGTCGAATCCGTGAGCACTCCCCCCACCGCGATGACCGACGACAGCGCCAACATGGTCCAGAAGGCCGAACGCTTGGACGTGGTGTCCCCGGACGACAGGTCCAGATCCTCGGTCAGCTCGTCCAGCGACCGGCGCTGGGAGGCAGGCAGAACACGGGCGCGAACTCTGCTGATCACCTCCCCAAACAACCACGGTCAGCAACGTTTCCGTCGGCAGGACACGAGCAGGAGCACGTCCGGCTCAGGCTGCTCCCGCAGTGGGTCGAAAGCTCCTCCTTCACCCCTCCGGGGGGCCTCGCCCGAACTGACGGTCATGCCGGCACTCCGCTCTCGGCCGGGGCCGGCTGAGGGACGGTCATCCCCGGCCGCGGACCACGGTGACGGGGCAGTAGGCGTGGTGCAGCAGGGCCTGGCTGACCGAGCCGAGCAGCAGGCCGGTGAAACCGCCGTGTCCCCGGGCGCCGACCACGACGAGCTGGGCGTCGCGGCTCGCATCGATCAGGGCGGCACGGATCCGGGAACGCTCCAGCCGCCGTTCCACCCTGACCTGCGGGAACTCCTTCCGGCAGGCGGCCACCGTCTCGTCCAGCAGGCGCTGCTCGGCCTCACGGAGCCGTTCGCTGTCCACCACCATGGCGTTGAGGGGGTCGCCGGGACCCTCGTAGGCGCGCTCGCTCCAGGTGTTCCACACGTGCAGGGCCACCAGCGGCGCCCCACGCAGGGCCGCCTCGGCGAACGCGAACTCCACCGCGGCCCCACCTGCCTCGGAGCCGTCCACGGCCAACAGCACCGCACCGGCCGGATCGGGGCGGCCTCGCACCACCATGAGCGGGCAGTGACCGTGCGCGGCCAGGTGCACGGCGGTCGAGCCCAGCAGCAGCCCCGAGAACCCGCTCAGCCCCCGGCTGCCGACGACTGCCAAGGACGCCGACCGTGATTCGATCTCCATCACCTCCAGCGCCTCCCCGGCGACCACCGACCGGGTGACGGACACGCCCGGCGCCGCCGCATGCGCCCGCGCTTCGGCATCGGCCGGCACCCCCTGGACCATCGGCTCCAGACCGTGGTCGGCGGAGCTCCACGCCGGGCCGGCGGCGGGCAGGTGGCCCGGCGCATGGCCGAAGGCGTGCACGATCCGCAGCGGGGCTCCCCTCAGGCGCGCTTCCCGAGCCGCCACGTCGACCGCCTCGAGACTGGAAGCGGAACCGTCCACTCCTACGATCACCGGATCGATCACTGCGCTCTCCTGTCCTGGACGCCACCGGCACGCGGCCCCTTGATCCCATTCTCGGCGCGGCCACCGCGTCGCGCCCGGGGGCCGACAGGCCGACATCGGGGCCGGTCGGCCCTGTCCGCCCCCGCGCGACGGGAGGAAGAGTGACCCGTGGGCCTCCGCCGCCGGGAGGGGCCGGTGCTTGAGCTGCCGTCCCCACATGCCGAACACCCAGGGCACAGCGGTCGGCGTATCGAGCCGCACGACCACGGCTCCCAACACGGACGGGATGGTTTCGGGTGGACGTCAACGAGGTTCTGCTGCCCGGTGTGGGGCTGCTCTACGAGTTCGTCAGCCGGGAAGGCGACAGGATCGGCGTGGTCGCCCGCCGCTCGGGTGACTTCGAGCTGGCGGTCTACGGAGAAGGGGACCCGGACCAGGCGCGGGCCGTGTTCCGGCTCACCGGCGAGGAGGCCGACGTCGTCGCCGGGATCCTGGGCGCACCGCGCATCGCCGAGCGGTTCGCGGATCTGACCAAGGAGGTGCCCGGGCTCAGCGCCGGGCAGGTCGAGGTGCCCGTCGGCACCCCGTTCGTCGGCCGCCCCCTGGGAGAGTCCAGGGCACGGACACGGACGGGCGCGTCGATCGTGGCGATCGTGCGTGGTGAGGAGGTCATCCCGTCCCCCGGCCCGGAGAAGGTGCTGAGTGCCGGGGACGTCCTGGTGGTGATCGGGACCCGCGAGGGGATCGCCGCGGTGGAACAGCTCGTGCGGGGCTGAGGGGATGCGTATCTCGGTCGCCCTGCTGCTGGAGCTGGGCGTCATCCTCGCCTTCCTGAGTCTGCTCGGGACGCTGGCACGACGTTTCGCGCTGTCCCCGGTCCCGCTGTACCTCCTGGCGGGCCTGGCGCTGGGCGAGGGAGGACTCGCCCCGGTCCCGGCAGCGGGCTCCTTCGTGGAGACCGGCGCCGGCATCGGCGTCGTCCTTCTGCTGCTGGTGCTCGGGCTCGAGTTCACGGTGCCGGAGTTCACGGTCAGTCTGCGCCGCCATCTGCCCTCGGCCTGGGTCGACCTCGTACTGAACGCCACCCCCGGCGCGGTGGCGGGATGGTTGTTCGGGCTGGACGCCGGAGGGATCCTGGCGCTCGCCGGGGTGACCTACATCTCCTCCTCGGGCATCATCGCCCGGCTCCTGGGCGACCTGCGGAGAATGAGCAACCGGGAGACCCCGGCCGTGCTGTCGGTGCTGGTGCTGGAAGACTTCGCGATGGCCGCCTACCTTCCGCTGCTCGCCGTGGTGGCCGCCGGAGGGACCTGGCAGCAGGCCCTGCTGGGAGTGCTGCTGGCCCTGGGCGCCGTCGCGGCCGCGCTCGCCCTGTCCTACTGGTGGGGCCATCACCTGGGGCGCCTGCTGTCGCACCCGGACGCGGAGCAGCTCCTGCTGCGCGTCCTGGGCGTGACACTGGTCGTCGCGGCCCTCGCGGAGACCGTTCACGTCTCGGCGGCGGTCGGCGCCTTCCTGGTCGGACTGTCACTCACAGGAGAGGCCGCCGACCGGGCACGGAAGGTACTGAGCCCGCTGCGCGACCTGTTCGCCGCCGTCTTCTTCCTCGCCATCGGCCTGTCGATCCCGCCCGACTCGCTGCTGCCGGTACTTCCGGTCGCCCTGCTCCTGGCCGTGGTCACCGCCGCGACGAAGGTGGCGTCCGGCTGGTACGCGGCACGCCGAGAAGGAGTGGGACGCCGGGGCCGGCTGCGTGCGGGGACCGCGCTCATCGCCCGGGGCGAGTTCTCCATCGTCATCATCGGCCTCATGGGCACCGGCCACGACCGGCTCGGCGCCCTGGTCGCCGCCTACGTCCTCCTGCTCGCCGTGACCGGCCCCGTCATCACCCGCTTCACCGGCCCGCGCCCGTCCGGTACGAAGCGCTCACCGCGCCGTGCCGCGCCGGTGCCCTGATCCGGGCAGGCGGCACCGGACGCACGAGAGTAGGGGCGCAGGGGCTCCCTTCCCGCTCGGGGAGGGCCCGCTCGCTCGGGGTAGGCCCGCACTCTCGGAGAGGGCCGGTCCCCGGACCGGTTGTGGGTCGTCCGGAGCGGGACCGCCGCTCCCGACGCACACCTCCCCGGCGGCCGGGCCCCTGCCATCGAGTCACGGGGGACGGCGAGCGGCCCCGCGCGGAGCCGCGCCCGCCGAGGTCGACGGACGCGTCATCGGACACAGGACACAGGACGTCGGCGGGACCCTGGTGCGGTCCCGCCGACGTCCCTCCCGCCCCCTCCTCCACGGAGGGGGCTCGCCCTCACCTCGCCTCGGGCACGACCACGACAGGACAGCCGGAGTGGTGCAGGACCGTGTGGGCGACCCGTCCGAGACGGGGCCCCGAACGGCCTCCTCGTCGTCGGCCGACGACGAGGAGGCCCGCGCCTCGCGAGGCGGCCGGAAGGACCCTGCGGGCGGGGCCCTCCACCGTGCGCCGCCGCAGTCGGACCTCGCCGGGAACCTCGGCGAGCGCGGCCTCCAGTTCCTCGGCCGCCCGTCGTTCGTGCAGACGCTCGGGGTCACCCGTGATCAGGGGGTGGTCGACCGTCTCGTGCAGGGGGCACCGCCACGCCCGTACCGCCTCCAACGGGACATCGCGCCGCTTCGCCTCCTCGTAGGCGAAGCGCACGGCCGCTGTCGGCGCGTCGGCCAGGCCGACGACGATGTGTTCCTGGCGTCCGCCGACAGCGCGGTTGCCGTGGTTGCCGCGGACCACGACGACCGGGCAGTCCGCCTGCGCGGCCACGGTCAGGCTGACGGAGCCCAGAAGCAGATCGGCGAGCCCGCTGCGGCCCCGCGTGCCCACGACCAGGGCGGACGCGTCGCGGCCTTCGCGTACGAGGGCGCTCTCCGGCTCGTCCACCACGTCGAAGGTCGTCACGGGCAGCTCGGCATGATGGCGCAGCGCCCGCCGGGCCGCGGCGGCGAGGATGTCCCCCGCGGCGACCCGCCCGGACGAGCTGCCGACCTCCGGCGCGAGCGCGGGCCCCTCGTAGCGTTCCCAGAGGGAGGCGTACACGATCCGCAGGGGCACCCGGCGCAGGGCGGCCTCGTCGGCCGCCCAGTCGACGGCCCGCAGGCTGGGCTCGGAGCCGTCGACGCCGACGACCAGGGGCAGGTTCATCGCTCTCGGCCTCCCGCGCCGATGTCGAAGACGATGCGGGCCTTGACCTGGCCCCGCAGGACCTCGTCGATCGATTCGTTGACGGCGGTGAGCGGGCGGGTCTCCTGGACGACCTTCGTCCGGCCGGCCGCGTGCAGCTGGAAGACCTCCGCCAGGTCCTGGCGGGTGCCGACGATGGAGCCGATCACCGAAGTGCCGTTGAGCACGGTGTCGAAGATGGGGACCTGGATGGTGCCGTGCGCGGGCAGGGCCACCATGACGAGCTTCCCACCGCGCCGCAGGCCCGAGTTGACCGCTTCGAAGGCGGCGGGGCTGACGGCGAGAGCGAGGGCGGCGTGGGCGCCGCCGTGCCGCTTCAACTCCGCACCGACGTCCTGTGTACGGGCGTCGATGAGGATGTCGGCGCCCAGTTCCCGGGCGAGTTCGAGCTTCTCGTCGGTGACGTCGATGGCGGCCACGGTGGCGCCGGCGATCTTCGCGTACTGCACCGCCAGATGGCCGAGACCACCTACACCGGAGACGGCGACGAGCTGTGCGGGCCGGACACCGGCGACCTTCAGGGCCTTGTAGGTGGTGACGCCCGCGCAGGTCAGCGGGGCGGCGTCGACGGCGCTGACTCCCTCGGGCACCGGCTGGGCGAAGTCGGCCCGGGCCAGCATCTTCTCGGCGTAGCCGCCGTCGCAGCCGTAACCGGTGTTGACCTGGCTCTCGCACAGCGTCTCCCACCCCGACAGGCAGTGCTCGCACCGCCCGCACGCGCTGCCGAGCCACGGCACGGCGACCCTTTCCCCGACGGCGAGATGGGTGACGCCCTCGCCGAGCTTCTCCACGAGGCCGACGCCTTCGTGACCGGGCACGAAGGGCGGGGTGGGTCTGACGGGCCAGTCACCGTGCGCGGCGTGGATGTCGGTGTGGCACAGCCCGGACGCCTCGACGCGGACGCGGACCTGGCCGGGGCCGGGCTCGGGGTCGGGGCGTTCCTCGATGACCAGGGGCTGACCGAATGCGCGTACGACCGCTGCCTTCATGATGTCCTCGTTCTCTGGTTTCCGGATGTGCGTCACTCGTGTGCGACGACGGCGACGGGGGCGGTGGCGTGGTGGAGCACCGCATGGGTGACGGCACCGATGTGGGTGCCGAAGGGGTTACGGCGTACCCGCCGGCCCACGACGACGAGGGAGGCGTCACGGGAGGCGTCGATCAGGTGGGTGGCGGCGCTGCCCGGGCGGGACATCTCGACGACCTCGACCTCCGGGTACTTCTGCCGCCAGGGGCGCAGGGTCCCGGCGAGTGCGTCAGCCTGCTTCCGGGTGAACTCCTCGTGGTGTTCGAAGCCCGGCCCGATGGTGTAGACGGCGTAGGGCCACGTGTCCCAGGCCTGGACCACGTACAGGGCGGTCTCCCGGCGCCGTGCCTCCTCGAAGGCGAAGGCGATGACGGTGTCGTCGGGACTCCCCAGGCCCAGGACGACGGGCCGGAACGCGGTGGTGTCGGACGGAACGCCGGCAGGATCCACGACGTGCTCGTCGGTGGCCTGTTCCCCGGCGCGTACCAGGACGACGGGCACCTCGGTACGGGCGATCACGGACTGTCCGACGGAGCCCACGAGGAATCCGCCGAGCCCGCTCAGTGCCCGGGACCCCAGGACCAGCAGCTCCGCGTCGCGGGCGGCTTCCACGAGGGCCTGGGCCGGCGTCCCGGTACGCTGCTCGGTGCTCACCTCCACACCCGGGTGGCGCAGGCTCAGCCCCTCGGCGGCCTCGCGCGGGACCCGCTCGGTCCAGTGCTGGTGGGTCTCCGCTCCCAGGAGCGGAGCCTGCGCCATCGGCTCCGGCACCGGCATCCACACGTGGATCAGCCGGACCGGCAGGTCACGCAGCTTCGCCTCGCGCGCCGCCCATTGCGCAGCGGCTGCGCTCTCGGCCGAGCCGTCGAGTCCTACGGTGATCGTGCGGGCCATGATGTCTCCTCCGGTGCCGGATGCTCTGGTTCCAGCGTCGCGTCCGGCAGGTTCTCGCAGCAGGGGCCGCCGGGTCCCTCGCCGGGGCCGACCGGCCCCATCCGCGCGGATGACCGGCCCTCCGGTGCCCGGGGTCGCTCGGCCGCCGTCATACGTCGCCCCGGACGGCCGGGAGCGGACGGGCACGACCGGGAGCGGACGGGCGCAACCGCGCCCGGCGAGCGGCACCGGGCGGGTACACCCGGTGCCGCTCGCCGGGCGCGAGTCGGCGCTCCCCCTGACCGCTCCGGCCGGAGCGGTCAGGGGGAGGAAGGCATCGTGTCGGACCGACCACGGCGCGGCGGAGACGGACAGCCCCTCGGCTCCGTCAGCCGGTGAGCGCCCTCGCCTGCCGGGACTCCGCCCGGTCCGCTGCCGCTCGGCCACGGCTTCGGCGAGCGCCGTCCGGCGCCCCCTCAGGTGCGTGGAGCAGCGGGGGCTGAGATCCCCTGCCGCGCGCCTTCGTCCGTACGGCGAGAGGGCGCCGGCGGCGGTCCTACCCGGGGGGACAGTCGTGGGGCACGACCGCCACGGGGGCCGTGGCATGGTGCAGTACGGCGTGGGTGACCGGCCCGAGACGTCGCAGGCCGGCCTCGTGGCCGCGCCGTCCGACGACCACGAGGGCGGCACG
Organism: Streptomyces sp. NPDC043746; assembly: GCF_056436485.1. Taxonomy (NCBI): domain Bacteria; kingdom Bacillati; phylum Actinomycetota; class Actinomycetes; order Kitasatosporales; family Streptomycetaceae; genus Streptomyces; species Streptomyces sp. NPDC043746. The sequence goes on from NZ_JBWKCM010000027.1 coordinate 15,324, forward strand.
GTCGCCGTGGGACAGCAGGACCTCGGAGGCCGAGCCGGTCTCGACGTGTTCGACGACCTCGACCTGCGGATACGTGTCGCGCCACGGCTTGAGGGTCTGGGCCAGTGCCTGCCTGTCGACCTCCTCGGCTCCGTTCGCCCTGTCGACCACGTACAGCGAACCCGGACTCCAGGCGAGGGCCGTCGGAACGCTGCGGGCGTGCACGGCACGCAGGGTGGCTCCGCGTTCGGCCGCGGCCGAGAAGGCGAACCGCAGCACCTCGTCACCCATCTGCCCGGGTTCCACGCCGATCACCACCTCCTGAGCCTGCCGGGGCGTGGCGGAACGCGGCTCCCCGACCATGACGACCGGCCCGGCCGCGTGGCGCAGCACCTTCATCGAGACGGAACCGAGCAGGTAGCCGGCCAGGGTGCCGTATCCGCGCGATCCCAGCACCAGCATGTCGGCGCGTGCGGCTTCCGCCAGGAGGGTGGGGACCGGATCGTCGACGATCAGCTCGGTCGTGATGTCCAGGGCCGGGTGCCGCCCGGCGACGCGGGACCGGGCCTCGTCGAGCATGGTGCGCACCCAGCGCTCTTCGGCCGCCCGGTCTCCGACGTACACCACGTCGGTGGGGCGCCAGATCCAGGCGTGGACCAGGCGCAGAGCCGCCCCCCGGAGTTCCGCCTCCCGGGCCGCCCAGTCCGCCGCGGCCGAGGCGTGGTCGGTCCCGTCCATTCCTACGGTGATGGTGCCGGACATGGTGCCTCCTTCTGCTGCCGCTGACGGGGAGACCTCAGCGGACACGACGACGTGGTGGTGTGAGCCTCACACGGGGACGGCGTGCGGCAGGGGGGCCGATCGTCCCTGGTGTGGGCCTGGGCGGCCCCGGTCTCGCCGGCCGATGGGCCTCGAACCGGTCTCGGGTCGCGGTGGACGCGCGACCGCCACCAGGGCCGCCGCGGGGAGTCGGTGTGCCGGGCGAGCGGAGACGACCGGCGCCGGCGTCCGCGCTGACCGGCGTGGCCGACCGTACGCGCTCAGCGGTGGGGGACCACGGCCACCGGAGCCGTGGCGTGGTGCAGCACCGCGTGTGTGACGGCCCCGACCTGCGGGGCGAACGGTGTGCGGCGTGTACGCCGTCCCAGCACCAGCAGCGAGGCATCCGCCGAAGCGTCCACGAGGTGGTGGGCTGCCTTGCCCACGACACACTGTTCCACCACCTCGACCTGCGGGAACGTGCTGCGCCAGGGCCGCAGTACGTCCGTGAGCGCGCTCGCCTCGCGCAGTCCCCGGGCGACACGGTGGCCGGGGTCGGCGGCTGCGGGGTCGTAGTCGAAGACGGCCGGAGCGTTCCAGCCGTGGATGACCCGCAGCACGACCGCGCGAGCGGCGGCGGCTTCGAAGGCGTAGCCGATCAGCTCGGCACACGGCCGGGAGAGGTCGAGGCCGAGGACCACGTCGAGGCGCTCCCGGTCGGCGGCGCTGCCGCCGACCCCGGCTCGCTCGGCCGGTCCGCCGGGCCGCACGACGACGACCGGACGCTCTGCGTGCGCGATGACGGGCATGGACACCGATCCGGCCAGGAAACCGCCGAGGACGCCGAGCCCTCTCGAACCCATCACCAGGACTTCCGCCCGTTCCGTCGCGGAGAGCAGCACCTCCGCGGGGCGCCCGACGGCCTGCTCGACGCCCACGTCGAGGCCGGGAAACTCCTCCCCCAGCCGGTCGGCCGTCTCGGCGAGGACGCGCTCCACCCCGTGCCGGGTCATGGTCGTTCCGTCGCCGGTGGTGGTGCTGCCCCCCGGCAGTGCGGGGATCAGGAGCGGCAGTCGGTCCTCCCGGGCATGGAGGAGGCGCAGGGGCAGCCCGCGCAAGCGGGCCTCTCGGGCGGCCCACGCCGCTGCGGCGAGCGACTCGGCCGAGCCGTCCACAGCGGCGATGACGGTACGTGGTGGCATGGTTTCCTCCGAAAACGGGGTGCGTCCGGTCGAGGAGCGGCGGCAGGGCGAGGCAAGGGCGCGTCGGCGGCCCGGGAGGCGCCCGGGCCGCCGGCCGCTGGCTGTCCGATCCCGGGAGGGCCGGAAGGCGGCGGTGCGGTGGTGCGGTGGTGCGGGGTCGACGGTTCCGCTACAGGGCGGGGGTGATCAGTCCGTAGTGGCCGTCGTAGCGGTGGTAGAGCACGCTGCCCCGGCCGGAGCCGGTGTCGTGGAAGAAGACGAAGGGCAGACCGGTCAGGCGCAGCCGCTGGACGGCCTCGTCCACGTCGCTGGCGGGGACGGGAACCGTGCTGAGGCCCAGCGGTCCATCGAAGTCCCGGGGTCGGCCGGCGGTCCCGAGCGACGCCATACGGGGCCGACCGTCGGCCGCGTCCCGGTAGACCACGCTGTCGTGGCCCGAGGCGAAATCGGTGAAGAGCCAGAAGTCGTAGTCCATGGCCTCCAGGTCGATCAGGGCGTCCTCGGGCGTCTGCCGGGCCAGGCTGAAGGACTTGTGCCGGATGACACGGCGCTCCTCGGCGGGAAGTTGCCGGCGGTGCGGGCGGTGCTCATGACCCGGGCCGTCCCGCCACGTCGCATCGTCCGCGCCGCCACCACGCGGTCCTCGCGTCCCGTGCCGCCGGACCCGGGCGATGCGCGCGCTCAGGCGCTCCTGCAGGCGATCCACGGCCTCGAACACGGTGGGCGCGGCGACCTGCGCCCGCACCGGCCTGCCGTTGACGTCCACCACGGCCTGGGCCATGGCCGGACGGGCCGCCGAAGCGTTGGCGGGTTGCGTGAGCTTCACCTGCGCCGACAGGACCGGTTCGCTCACATGGCCGGTCACCACGAGCATCTTCCTCCGGGCATAGGCTTCCGCCCCGGCCGGCACCTGTCCTCGGTTGCGCACCTGGACGTCGACTTCTCCGCTGGTCGTGTGACCACTCATGGCAACTCCTTCTCGGTCTCCCCCAGCCTGGCTCCCGCCGCTCCTCCCCGGCAGAGCCGACAGGTCCGCGCCGCGGCGCCGCACGTACCCGTGCGAGGGCCGTACGGGAGGACCACCGGCCTCCCGGCGAGGGCCCTTCGGCCCACAGCCGTCCGCGGACCGTGACGGGGGGCAGGGCGAGCGCGCACGGCGCCCCGGCCGCCCTCACTGGTCGGCGGGGCGCCCGGGTCGTGTGTCCTCAGGGGGCGCTCTCGGCGGACGCCCGTGCGGCATCGTGCCGTTGGCCCCGCGGTATCCGCGGTGGGGGCGGAAGCGGGCAACCGCCCGCCACTCGACCGACCGTGACGGCCCGTACGGACCGGGCTCGCAGACCGAGGGTGGCGCGCCGGAGATCAGCGGAGGCCGGGCAGGCCGACGGACCGCCGAAAGTCCCCGCGCAGGTGCGGGGATCTCGTGCCGACGGACGTCGGAGGTCGGCGTCCGGGCGCGCCCGGCGGCCCCTGTGGGCGGGTCGCGCCGAGCCGCGCGGCGGGGTCGGCTCTACACGGTGTCCGGCGACTGTCCCAGTGGGGCGTGCCACACGAGCCGCGCCCCCTTCCCTCCCGGGCTCTCCAGCTCCATGGCGCCGCCGAGCGTCCGCGCGCGTTCCGCCATGTTGGCCAGGCCGCTGCGGCGGCCTCCGGCCGGGATGCCCACGCCGTTGTCGGTGACCGTCAGACGGACCTGCTTGCCGTCGGTGTCCAGCACCACGTCGGCGCGGTCGGCACGGGCGTGCCGGGCGATGTTGGTCAGGGATTCCGTGAGGACGGCCATGACGTGGTCGGCAGTCCTGCCGGGCACGTGCGTGTCGAGCAGGCCCTCCATACGGACACTGGGGGCGAAGCCCAGAAGAGGAGCTGCCTCACCGATGGCGCGTACGGCGCGGGAGCGCAGGCCCGGCGCGGTCTCGTCCTCGCGGGTGCGGAGGCCGAAGATCGTCGACCTGATGATCTTGATGGTCTCGTCGAGGTCGTCCACCGCCCGCAGGATCCGCTCGGAAGCCACGTCGTCCTGGACGCGCCGTCCGGCGCTCTGCAGCGTCATGCCGGTGGCGAAGAGCCGTTGGATGGCCAGGTCGTGCAGGTCGCGGGCGATCCGGTCGCGGTCCTCCAGCAGCGTGATCTGTTCGGCGTCCTGGCGGCGTTCCGCCAGCTCCATCGCGACGGCGGCCTGCGCGGCGAAGACCTGGAGCGACTCCGTCTCCTGCTCGGTGAACTCGCGGCCACCCGACTGCCGGACCAGCAGGACCACTCCCTGGGCCTCGTCGCGGGAACCGATCGGCACGGCGACGGCCGGCCCCAGCCCCTCGAAGCGCGGCGGATCGGTCGGGAGGGGGAAGTCGCGGGCGATGTCCGCGGTGCTGACAGGCGCCCGGTGGACGAACGCCTGTCCGACGAAAGTGCCGTCCACCGGCAGGACGACCCCCCGCCATGCGTCGGCCTCCTGGCCTATCGCGATGTCCACGGCGAGAGTGTCCGTCCCGCTCACCGGCATGGCTACCACGCTCAGGGCCGACGCGGTGATGTCCCCGGCACGCTCCGCGATCAGCGGCAGCACCCCGCCCTGGTCGGCACCGGACATCAACGTGTGGGTGATCTCCGCGTTCGCCCGCAGCCAGCGCTCACGCAGCCGGGACTCCTCGTAGAGGCGGGCGTTGTCGATCGCGATGCCGGCCGCCACGGCCAGCGTGGCGAGTACCGACTCGTCGTCCTCGTCGAACTGCTGCCCGCCGCGCTTCTCCGTCAGGTACAGATTGCCGAAGACGTGGTCACGCACCCGGATGGGGACGCCGAGGAAGGTGTTCATCGGCGGGTGGTGGGCCGGGAAGCCGTAGGAGGCCGCGTGCTCGGAGAGCTTGCGCAGACGCAACGGCTCCGGGTGGCGGATCAGCTCGCCCAGGATGCCGTGGCCTTCCGGGTAGGAACCGATCCGTGCGATCTGCTCCTCGCCCACACCCACCGTGTGGAAGGCCGACAGCCGTCTGCCGTCCGGACCGATCACACCGAGCGCGGCGTACTCGGCGTCGACCAGCGCCGCCGCGGCCTCCACGATGCTGCGCAGCGCCTGCTCCAGATCCAGCTCACGACCGACCGAGAGCACGGCCTCCAGCAGGCTGTGCACCCGGTCCCGGGTGCCGCGCGCCGCGTCCAGCCGGGCCTGGAGCTCCTCCAGCAACTCGTCCAGTCGCAGTTGCGGCAGTCGTACCCGTGCCTCACGGGCTCCCTCGGCGCTCTCCACCAGCTGCTCCTCCAACGCCACACCGCCTGTCGGCAGCCCTCCCGTGCACCACCACAGTAGCGGCTCGAGCAGGAGCGGGACGAGGGATGTCGCAGCCGCACGGGCCCGTCGGCCGGGCCGTCGCCTCAGCGCCCGTCGGGACGCATGCGGTCGCGGGCCTGGGTGGCGATGACCGCGGCCTGGATGCGGCGCTCCACGCCGAGTTTGGCGAGCAGGCGGGAGATGTGGTTCTTCACCGTCTTCTCCGCGAGGTACAGCCGCTGTCCGATCTGCCGGTTGGTCAGCCCGTCACCGATCAGGTCGAGGATCTCCCGCTCGCGGTCGGTCAGGCCCGGCAGCATCTCCGGCTCCTCTGCCGGCTGGCCGCCCCGCAGCCGTGCCATGAGCTTGGTCGTGGCGCTCGCGTCCAGCAGCGACTGGCCGCGGGCAACCGTCCGCACGGCGGTGACCAGGTCCGATCCCTGGATCTGCTTCAGCACGTAGCCGGCGGCTCCCGCCATGATCGAGTCCAGCAGTGCCTCCTCGTCGTCGAAGGAGGTCAGCATCAGACAGGCCAGGTCCGGCATCGTCGAGCGCAGTTCACGGCAGACGGTCACCCCGTCGCCGTCGGGCAGGCGCACGTCGAGCACGGCCACGTCGGGCCGCAGGGCGGGGACCCTCACCAGGGCCTGCTCCGCCGTCGCCGCTTCCCCGACGACCGTGATGCCCGGCTCGTCCTCCAGCAGGTCGTGCACCCCTCGACGTACCACCTCGTGGTCGTCCAGGAGGAACACCCTGATCGGGCTGCCCGTCTTGCCGTCCTGCTCGCTGTGCGCCATCGCCCGCTCCTCGTGTGCCTGGTCCTGTGCTGGCATCCTCATCCTCCCGGACGGCCCGGACCAGGGCCGGTCGGCCCCACTTTCGTCCGCCTCAGTGGGCCGCGAGCCCGCGCTCGCGGAACTGCCCCCTCACCCGGTCCACCAGCGCCGGGTCGGGGACAGGCGCGTCACGCAGGGGAAACGGGAGGCCCAGCGCGTCGTACTTGGCGGCGCCGAGCTTGTGGAACGGCAGCACGTCGACCCGCTCCACGCAGCCCAGGCCGGAGAGGAACGCGGCAAGTCCGTCGACGGCGGACTCGTCGTCGGTCCAGCCGGGCACCAGGACGTACCTGATCCACACGCGCTTGCCCAGCCGCTCCAAACGGGTCACGAAATCGAGGGTGGGAGCGAGTGCGCCGCCGGTCAGCTTCTCGTAGGTGGTGGTGTCGAACGACTTGATGTCGAGGAGCACCAGGTCGGTGTCGGCGAGGAGCTCGTCCGACGCCCGGGCCCCCAGGAATCCGGAGGTGTCCAGGGCCGTGTGCAGGCCTGCCTCCTTGCAGCGGCGCAGGAGCGTCCCGGCGAAGGCCGACTGGAGCAGGGGTTCTCCCCCGGTGAGGGTGACCCCGCCCCCGGCCGTGGTGACGAAGTCCCGGTAGGTGCCGATCTCCGCCATCAGCTCGTCGACGGTGGCCTCCCGCCCGTCGCGCATGTGCCAGGTGTCGGGATTGGCGCAGTACAGGCAGCGCAGCGGACAACCGCTCACGAAGAGCACGAACCGGGTCCCGGGACCGTCCACGCCGGTGGACAGGTCCCAGGAGTGGATCCGGCCGGCCGTCCCGGTGCTCACCGTGCCCCGTGGAAGGTGCGGCTGATCACGTCGAGCTGCTGCTCGCGGGTGAGACGGACGAAGTTCACCGCGTAGCCGGAGACTCTGATGGTCAGCTCGGGGTACTTTTCCGGGTGCTCCATGGCGTCCTCCAGCACGGCCCGGTCCAGCACGTTGACGTTCATGTGGAAGCCGCCCGCGGAGACGTAGGCGTCGAGGATGCCGACCAGGTGGCCGGCGCGTTCCCCGGGGACGTGACCCAGTCCCTCGGGGGTGATGGTGGTGGTCAGGGAGATGCCGTCCCGGGCGGCGTCGTAGGGCAGCTTGGCCACGGAGAGGGCGGAGGCGGCCACTCCGTGCTTGTCGCGGCCGTTCATCGGGTTGGCGCCGGGGGCGAAGGGCTGTCCGGCGCGCCGGCCGTCAGGGGTGTTTCCGGTGTGCTTGCCGTAGACGACGTTGGAGGTGATGGTCAGTACGGACTGGGTGTGCTCCGCCTCGCGGTAGGCGGGGTGCTCGCGCACCTTCGCCATGAAGGACTCCACCAGGTCGACGGCGATGCTGTCGGCACGGTCGTCGTTGTTGCCGTACGCGGGGAACTCCCCCTCGGTCCGGAAGTCGACGGCCAGACCGGTCCGGTCGCGGAAGACCCTGACCCGCGCGTACTTGACGGCGGACAGGCTGTCCACGGCGACGGACAGACCGGCGATGCCGCAGGCCAGGAAGCGGTGGACGGGGTAGTCGTGGAGCGCCATCTCCAGGCGCTCGTAGGCGTACTTGTCGTGCATGTAGTGGATGACGTTGAGCGCGTCGACATAGGTCCGTGCGAGCCAGTCCAGGACGCGGTCGTACGCGGCCGACAGCTCGTCGTAGTCGAGGTACTCACCGGTCAGGGGCGGCATCTTCGGGGTGATCTGGTCGCCGGTCATCTCGTCCTGACCGCCGTTGACGGCATACAGCAGGGCCTTGGCGAGGTTGACGCGGGCTCCGAAGAACTGCATCTGCCTGCCCACCGCCATGGCGGAGACGCAGCAGGCGATCGCGGTGTCGTCGCCGGTGCGCACCCGCATCAGGTCGTCCGACTCGTACTGGACGGCGCTGGTGTCGATGGACACCTGGGCGCAGAACTCCTTGAAGCCGTCCGGAAGCCGCGACGACCACAGCACGGTCAGGTTCGGCTCCGGAGCGGGGCCGAGGTTGTAGAGGGTCTGCAGGAAACGGAAGGAGGTGCGGGTGACCAGCGTGCGGCCGTCGGCACCGATGCCGCCGATGGACTCCGTCACCCAGGTCGGGTCGCCGGAGAACAGCGCGTCGTACTCGGGGGTGCGCAGGAAGCGGACGATACGGAGCTTGATGACGAAGTCGTCGATCAGTTCCTGGGCGCCCGACTCGTCGAGGAGTCCGTCCTCCAGGTCGCGCTGGAGGTAGACGTCCAGGAAGGTGGAGGTCCGGCCGAGCGACATCGCCGCGCCGTTCTGCTCCTTCACGGCGGCCAGGTAGCCGAGATACAGCCACTGCACGGCCTCGCGGGCGGTGGCCGCGGGACGGCTGACGTCACAGCCGTACGTGGCCGCCATCGCCGTCAGCTCGCCCAGGGCGCGGACCTGTTCGGCGAGTTCCTCCCGGTCGCGGATGACGTCCGGGGTGGACTCGCCGTCGGCTTAGTGGGGGTGGTGGTGGGGGGGGCGGTTCCCGCGGGGTGGGGGGGTGGTGGGGGGGGGGGGGGTGGGGGGGCGGGGGGCCCCCCCCCCCCCCCCTCCCCCCCCCCGAGCCGGTCGGTGCCGTAGAGGGCGACGCGCCGGTAGTCGCCGATGATCCGGCCGCGACCGTAGGAGTCCGGCAGGCCGGTGATGATGCCGACCCTGCGGGCGGCGCGCATCGCCGGGGTGTAGGCGTCGAACACGCCGGCGTTGTGGGTCTTGCGGTAGGTGTCGAACACCCTCGTCACGAACGGGTCGGGCTCGTAGCCGTACGCCTTCAGCCCGTTCTCCACCATGCGCAGACCGCCGTTGGGCATGATCGCCCGCTTCAGCGGCGCGTCGGTCTGCAGGCCGACGATCAGCTCGCGGTCGCGGTCGATCCAGCCGGGGGCGTGCGAGGTGATGGTGGAAGGGGTGGCGGTGTCCACGTCGGCGATGCCCTTGCGCCGCTCCTCGGGGAACAGCGCGCTGACCTTCTCCCATACCGCCCGTGTGCGGTCCGTGGCGCCGGTCAGGAAGGAGGCGTCGCCCTCGTAGGGCGTGTAGTTGGCCTGGATGAAGTCGCGCACATCGATGCGCGCACGCCACCCGCTCCCCGTGAACTGCCGCCAGGCGTCGGCGGTCCGGGGCGCGGCTGTCACCGTCGCGGTCATCGCAGGTCCTCTCCTCGGACGGTCTTGTCACTGCCGATACTCGTCGTGCGGTGAGGCGGCGGGCAGTGCCGGTCAGGGCACCGGGCGGACCCCGGGCGGCCCCGACCGGCGGGACCTTCGGCCTGCCGGGGACCCAGGGCGGAGGCTGTCGGAGCGGATCCCCCGGGGGCGCGTCCAGCGGGGCCCGGGCGCGCCCGCCGCCTCCTCCCCGCTTCCGCGTCGCGGACGCCGGCCAGGTGGTGGGCGGGGGCCCGGCCGTCCGGCGGGCACGGAGGGCGGTGGCGCACGCGGGCATCCGCGGTTCGGTCATCGGCCGGCACGCACCCGGGCTCCGTGGTCCCTCTCGACGACCGGGGGACCCCGCGCACGGTACCGATGGTCCCGGTCGCGGCCCGCCGGATGGGGCTGGAAGGCCATCCGGCAGGGACCGCCGGCCCAGGCGCGCCGCTGTCCGCGGCCCATAGCGTTCCCCGGCATGGAGAACGACCAGAACGCACGGCGCAAGGCGTCGTCCACCGGGGCGGGCTGGCCGCTGACGGCCCGCAGACTGCTGACCCGCCGCGAGGTGTCGGCCGACGGCCGGGCCGTGTTCGGCGAAGGCGACCCGAGGTGGGAGAGCTTCTACCGGGACCGGTGGGCCCACGACAGGGTGGTGCGTTCCACGCACGGGGTCAACTGCACCGGCTCCTGTTCGTGGATGGTGTACGTGAAGGACGGCATCATCACGTGGGAGCACCAGGCCACCGACTACCCGTCCATCGGCGCGGACTGCCCCGAGTACGAGCCCCGTGGCTGCCCGCGCGGGGCGTCCTTCTCCTGGTACACCTACTCGCCCAGCAGGGTCCGCTACCCGTACGTGCGCGGCGCGCTGCTGAAAATGTGGCGTGAGGCCCGCAAGCGCCTGGGTGACCCGGTGGCGGCCTGGGCCGAGATCACCGGCGACCCGGCCAAGGCCCGTGCGTACAAGCGGGCGCGCGGCAAGGGCGGGCTGGTGCGCGCCGACTGGGAGGAGGTCGGCGAGCTGATCGCCGCCGCCCAGGTGCACACCGTCAAGGAGTACGGCCCCGACCGCGTCGCCGGCTTCTCGCCGATACCCGCGATGTCCATGGCGTCGTTCGCGGCCGGTGCGCGGTTCCACTCGCTGATCGGCGGCACCCTGCTGTCCTTCTACGACTGGTACGCCGACCTGCCGATCGCCTCGCCGCAGGTCTTCGGCGACCAGACCGACGTGCCGGAGGCCGCGGACTGGTGGAACGCCGGCTATCTGATCATGTGGGGCTCCAACATCCCCGTGACCCGCACGCCCGACGCGCACTTCCTCACCGAGACCCGGTACAACGGCACCAAGGTCGTCGCGGTCAGCCCCGACTACGCCGACAACGTCAAGCACGCCGACGAGTGGGTGGCCCCGCACCCCGGCACCGACGGGGCGCTGGCGATGGCCATGGGCCACGTGATCCTGCGCGAGTTCCTCGTCGACCGCGAAGTCCCCTACTTCCGGGACTACCTGCGCGCCTTCACCGACGCTCCGTTCCTGGTGACCTTGCGCGAGCACGAGCACGGTCTCGTCCCGGACGGGTTCCTGACGGCGGCCGACCTGGGCCACGACGAGGAGAACGCCCACTCCAAGACCGTCCTCCTCGACTCGGCCACCGGCGAGCCGGTCGTGCCGAACGGCTCGCTCGGCTTCCGCTGGGGGGAGACGGGTGAGGGCCGGTGGAACCTCGACCTCGGCGAGGTGGTACCCGAACTGACGCTGCTGGAAAGGGCGGAGGAGGCGGCCGAGGTGGCACTGCCCCGTTTCGACGAGGGTGCCACCGAGGGTGGCTCCACGATGCTGCGCGGGGTGCCGGTGCGCCGGGTCGCGGGGCGGCTGGTCACCACGGTCTTCGATCTGATGCTGGCCCAGTACGGCGTGGCACGCCCCGGACTTCCTGGCAGCTGGCCCACCGGGTACGACGACGCGAGCCAGCCGTACACACCGGCCTGGCAGGAGACGGTCACCTCGGTCCCGGCGGTGCAGGCGGCCCGCATCGGCCGGGAGTTCGCCCGCAACGCGGAGCGGACCCAGGGCCGTTCGATGATCGCGATGGGTGCGGGCACCAACCACTGGTTCCACTCCGACACCATCTACCGGGCGTTCCTGGCACTGACGACGATGACGGGCTGCCAGGGTGTCAACGGTGGGGGCTGGGCGCACTACGTGGGGCAGGAGAAGGTGCGCCCGGTCACCGGGCAGCAGCACCTGTCGTTCGCCTTCGACTGGCAGCGTCCCACCCGGCACATGGCGGGCACGTCGTACTGGTACCTCAACTCCGACCAGTGGCGCTACGAGGCGTTCGGGCCCGACGAGCTGGCCTCGCCCCTCGGCAGCGGCCGGTTCAAGGGCAAGGCGTTCGCGGACGCTCTCGCGCAGGCCGTGCGGCTGGGCTGGACGCCCGGCCACCCCGGTTTCAACCGCAACCCCCTCGACGTCACGGACGAGGCGGCCGCCGCGGGCCGGCCGGTCGCCGAGCACATCGTCGACGAACTCGTGTCCGGCAGGCTGCGGTTCGCTGCCGAGGACCCGGACGACCCGGCGAACTTCCCCCGGGTGCTGACCGTGTGGCGGGCCAACCTGCTGGGCTCGTCCGGCAAGGGCAACGAGTACTTCCTGCGGCACCTGCTGGGCACCGACGCGGCCGTACGCTCCGAGGAGACCCCGCCCGAGGGGCGCCCGAAGGACGTGGTGTGGCGGGAGGAGGCCCCCGAGGGCAAGCTCGACCTGCTGGTCACGATGGACTTCCGGATGACCTCCACCGGTCTGCTCTCCGACGTCGTCCTGCCGGCCGCGACCTGGTACGAGAAGGACGACCTGTCCACCACGGACATGCACCCCTTCGTGCACGCCTTCACCCCGGCCATCGCCCCTCCCTGGCAGGCCCGCACCGACTACGACACCTTCCTGACCATGGCCGACAGGTTCAGTGAGCTGGCCGCCGAGCACCTGGGCACCCGTACCGACGTCATCGCCGTGCCGCTGCTGCACGACACGCCCGACGAACTCGCCCAGCCCGGCGGGACCGTACGGGACTGGAAGAACGGCGAGTGCGAGCCGGTCCCCGGGCGTACCATGCCCAAGCTCGTCGTCGTCGAACGGGACTACGCGGCCGTGGCGCAGAAGATGCGCGCCGTCGGCCCGCTGCTGGACACCCTGGGCACCACCACCAAGGGCGTCACCGTCCACCCGGACAAGGAGATCGACGAGCTGCGGCGTCACAACGGCGCCGTCCGGGAGGGGATCGCCGCCGGGCGGCCCTCCCTCGCCACCGCCTCCGACATGTGCGAGGCGATCCTCGCCCTGTCCGGCACCACCAACGGGCGCCTGGCCACCGAGGGCTTCCGGGAGCTGGAGCGACGGACCGGCAGCGAGGGCCTGGTGGGCCTGGCCTCCGAACGCGAGGCGGAGCGCATCACGTTCGCCGACACCCGCACCCAACCGCGCGGGGTCATCACCTCGTACGAATGGTCGGGTTCGGAGACGGGTGGACGCCGCTACTCACCGTTCGTCATCAACACCGAGCACAAGAAGCCGTGGCACACGCTCACCGGACGCCAGCACTTCTTCGTCCAGCACGACTGGATAGCCGAGCTGGGCGAACAACTCCCGGTCTATCGGCCCCCGTTGAACGCTCCACGGCACTACGGCGACCAGCACCTGCACGACGAGGGGCGCGCCGAGGTCACCGTCCGCTACCTGACCCCGCACTCCAAGTGGTCCATCCACTCGAACTACCAGGACAACAAGTACATGCTCGACCTGTCCCGCGGCGGCCCGACGATCTGGATGTCCACCCCCGACGCCGAGAAGATCGGCGTGAAGGACAACGAGTGGATCGAGGCGTACAACCGCAACGGCGTCGTCGCCGCCCGCGCCGTGGTCACCCACCGCATGCCCGAGGGCACCGTCTACATGCACCACGCCCAGGACCGCAACGTGAACGTTCCGAAGACCGAGGTCAGCGGCAGACGGGGCGGCATCCACAACTCGCTCACCCGTCTCCTGCTGAAGCCCACCCATCTGGCGGGCGGCTACGCCCAGTTCACCTACGCCTTCAACTACTACGGCCCGACCGGCAACCAGCGCGACGAGGTCACCGTCATCCGCCGCCGCGGCCAGCAAGTGGAGTACTGACATGCGCGTCATGGCACAGATCGCGATGGTGATGAACCTCGACAAGTGCATCGGCTGCCACACCTGCTCGGTCACCTGCAAGCAGACGTGGACCAACCGCACGGGTGTCGAGTACGCCTGGTTCAACAACGTCGAGACCAAGCCGGGTGTCGGCTACCCACGCCGCTACGAGGACCAGGAGCACGGGAAGGGCGGCTGGATGCTCGACCGGCGCGGACGTCTCGTCCTGCGCTCCGGGGGCAGGGTCAAGCGGCTCCTCTCGCTGTTCTCCAACCCCGACCTGCCGTCCATCGAGGACTACTACGAGCCGGTCACCTACGACTACGACAACCTCCTCAACGCCCCGGCGGGCAAGGACATGCCCGTGGCCCGCCCGCGTTCCGTCCTCACCGGCAAGCCCACCGCCATCACCTGGGGCGCCAACTGGGAGGACGGTCTCGGCGGCGCTCCGGAGAACGCCGGCGGCGACCCGAACCTGACCGGCGAGTGGGCCGAGAAGGTGAGGTTCGAGTTCGAGCAGACCTTCCTCTTCCACCTGCCGCGTCTGTGCGAACACTGCCTCAACCCGGCCTGTGTTTCGGGCTGTCCGTCCGGGGCCGTGTACAAGCGGGTCGAGGACGGCATCGTCCTGGTCGACCAGGACAGGTGCCGCGGATGGCGGATGTGCGTGACGGCGTGCCCGTACAAGAAGGTGTACGTCAACCATGTCACCGGCAAGGCCGAGAAGTGCACCTTCTGCTTCCCGCGCATCGAGGCCGGCCAGCCCACCGTCTGCTCCGAGACCTGCGTGGGACGGCTGCGCTACCTCGGGCTGCTGCTCTACGACGCCGACCGGGTCGGCGAGGCCGCAGCCACTCCCGACGAGAAGGACCTCCTCGACGCCCAGCGCGGGGTCTTCCTCGATCCGCGCGACCCCGACGTGATCGCGGCGGCACGGGAAGCCGGGATCCCCGAGGACTGGCTGGCCGCGGCCCGCCACTCCCCCGTGTACGACCTCGTCGTCCGGTACAGGGTCGCGCTGCCGCTCCACCCGGAGTACCGCACCCTCCCCATGGTCTGGTACGTACCGCCGCTCTCCCCCGTGCTGGACGCCGTGGACGCCGCGGGCGGAAACCAGGACGACCCCGACCACGTCTTCGCCGCCGTCACCCGGCTGCGCATCCCGCTGGAGTACCTGGCGGAGCTGTTCAGCGCCGGGGACGCCGACGTGGTCGCCGGGGTGCTGATGAAACTCACGGCCCTGCGCTCCTCCATGCGCGAGCGCGCCCTCGGCGAGGACGGCGACGAAGCCGTGCTCAAGGCGGTCGGCCTCACCGCCCAGGAGGCCACCGACCTGCACCGGCTGCTCGCCGTCGCCAAGTACGAGGACCGCTACGTCGTCCCCGCAGCCCACAGGGAAGACGCCGCCGCGCTGACCGCCATGGAGGACCGCTGCCCCGTCGAGTCCTCCGGCGAGCCCACGGAGGCCGGAGGACGACGGGTGATGCTCGGCATCCCCACCCTGCGCCGCAGGACCACCGGAGGCCACGCGTGAGCCCGCTGCCCGCAAGCGTTCCCGCCCTCGTCCGCACCCGCATCCGGGCGGCCGTCCGCCGCCCGGCCCGGCTCACGCCCGAGGAGCGGGAGGAGCGCGCCCTGCTGCTGCGGCTCTGCTCGCTGCTGCTCCAGTACCCGGACGAGGAACTCGGCGCCTCCGCCGCGCAGTTGGCGGGCACCGTCGAGGCGCTGCCGCCCTCGCCCGCCGCCGCCCATCTGGCCGACTTCACCACCTGGCTCACGGGGCAGGAGACGGACGCCGTCGAGCGGCACTACGTCGAGACGTTCGACCTGCGCCGCAGGAGCAGCCTCTACCTCACCTACTACCTGCACGGCGACACCCGCCGACGCGGGATGGCCCTGCTCACCCTGAAACAGCGCTACCGGGCCACCGGCTGGGACGTCGACGGGGGTGAACTGCCCGACCACCTACCGGTCGTGCTGGAGTTCGCCGCTCTGACCGGCCCGGGCGGCGGCGAAGCGCCGCTGCGCCAGCACCGGCGAGGGCTGGAGCTGATCAACCGGGCGCTCACCGAAGCCGAATCGCCGTACCGGCACGTCATGACCGCGCTGCTCACCCTGCTGCCGCCGCCCACCGACGCGGACCGTGCGGCGGTGGCCCAGCTCATCGCCGAGGGGCCGCCCGAGGAGGAGGTAGGCGTCCACCCCTACGGCACGTACGGGGAGGGGGAGTTCGCCCCTCCGGGCACCTTCGTACCGCCGACGGCCGCTCCGCCGACCCGTGTGCCGCCCGCCGATCCGACCACCACCCGTAGGGAAGGCACCCGATGAACGCCGTACTCCTCTCCCCGTCGGCCGCACCGGCGGTGAGCGGCACCGACCTCCTGCTGTGGGTCGCCGTTCCCTACGTCTGCCTCGCGGTGTTCGTCGCCGGGCACGTCTGGCGCTACCGCCAGGACCAGTTCGGCTGGACCACGCACACCAGCCAGCTCCTCGAACACCGCTGGCTGCGCTGGGGCAGTCCGCTGTTCCACCTCGGCGCCTTCCTGGTGATCGCCGGCCATGTCGTGGGCCTCGCCGTTCCCGACTCGTGGACGGAGGCCGTCGGCATGTCCGAGCACGCCTACCACACCACCGCCGTCTGGGCGGGTTCGGTGGCGGGCGTGGCCATGGTCGCCGGGCTCGGCATGCTGTGCGCCCGCCGGCTGCTCAACCGAACGGTCCGCCTCGGCACCGACCGCAGCGACAAGCTGCTCTTCCCCCTGCTGTCGGCGACCGTCCTGCTCGGCATCGCCGCGACCGCCGCCCACAACGTCTTCGGCGCCGGCTACGACTACCGCTCCACCGTCTCCGTGTGGTTCCGCGGCCTGTTCGTCCTCCAGCCGCAGCCCGAGGCGATCGTCGGGGCGCCCCTGCTGTTCCAACTGCACGCCCTGACCGCCTTCATCCTCTTCGCCGCCTGGCCGTTCACCCGGCTGGTGCACGTGTGGAGCGCCCCGGTCGGGTACCTCGCCCGGCCGTATCTCGTCTACCGCAGGCAGGCGGCACCGGCAGGGGCCCGGGGCCGAGGGCGGTCGGCTTCCGGCTCCCGGTGGGAGGAGTGAAGCACGGGCCCGCGCTCGCCCCGACGACCCCCTGCCGCTGTACGCCGATGACGCGCCGGCCAGGCCGCGCTCCGGCCCCGGTGGCCGGGTGCGCACGCACGGCACGTTCCGGACGGTCGGTGGCAGGGCCTCCGCGTTCACGCGACCCGGCCGGCGGGTCCGTTGCCGGACGCCGGGACGCACCCGAGCCGGTCGGCCCCGCCAGGAAGGCCGATCGGCCCATCTGGCCCGGGGCCCGGGTGGCCAGGATGGTGAGTGCACCCCCCTGCACACCACCTTGTCGAGGAGACCCATGCTTTCGCCCGATTCGGCCGCCGTCGTCCGCGCAACCCTGCCCGCCGTCGGCGGAGCTCTGGACGAGATCACCGCTCGGTTCTACAGCACCATGTTCGCCGAGCAGCCCGGGCTGCTGGACGGGCTGTTCAACCGCGGCAACCAGGCAAACGGTGGCCAGCGCCGTGCTCTCGCCGGTTCCATCGCGGCCTTCGCGCAGGCGCTGCTCGCCGATCCGGAGACCAGACCGGACGCGCTTCTTTCCCGGATCGCCCACAAGCACGCGGCGCTCGGAGTGACCGAGGACCAGTACACGATCGTCCACACGTACCTCTTCCGCGCCATCGCGGAGGTGCTCGGCGAGGCGGTCACACCGCAGGTGGCCGCCGCCTGGGACGAGGTGTACTGGCTCATGGCCCGTGCCCTGATCGCCCAGGAGGCCCGTCTCTACCAGGAGGCACAGGTCGACCCCCGTCACCCGTGGCGGCAGTGGACGGTGGTGGAACGGCGCGAGGAGACCTCCGACGTGGTGTCCTTCCTGCTGCGCCCGGCGGACGAGGACCCCGTACCGCCCGCCCGCGCCGGGCAGTACGTCAGCGTCAGGGTGCGGCTGCCCGACGGCATGCACCAGGTGCGCCAGTACAGCCTGTCGGGCGTCCCCGGCGACCAGCTGCGCCGGATCACCGTCAAACGGGTGGCGGGCCTGTCCGACGCGCCCGAGGGCGAGGTGTCCAACCACCTGCACCGCACCGTCGGGGCCGGTGACGAACTCACCCTGTCCGCTCCGTTCGGCGATGTGGTCCTCGACGAGGGCGACAGCCCTCTGCTGCTGGTCTCGGCCGGCATCGGCTGCACGCCGATGGTCGGCATGCTCGAACACCTCGTGGCGACCGGAGCCAGCCGCCCGGTCACGGTGCTGCACGCCGATCGTTCGCCGGCGGACCATGCACTGCTCGCGGACACCCACCGCCTGGTGGGCCGTCTGCCCGCTGCCCGAGCGGAGTTCTGGTACGAGCGGAACGCCGCCGCGGAGCCCGGCGCCCACTGCGGTCCGATGGACCTCAAGGGGCTGGACCTGCCCACCGGAACGGATGTCTACCTCTGCGGCTCACTGCCGTTCATGCGGGCCGTCAGAGCACAGTTGCTCGAGTCCGGTGTCCCGGCGCGCCACATCCGCTACGAGGTCTTCGGCCCCGACCTGTGGCTGGCCCACACGGAAGGCTGAGCGCGGACGGCACGGGCGCGTGGGGCCGGTGACCCGGCGCTCCGTGCTGTGCTCGTCGGCCCCGCCCTGCCCCCTGGATCACGCGGACCTCGGTTCGGGTCCATGCGGCGGGCGGGGAGGGGCCGTCCGCCCCTCCCGTGAGCGAGCAGGGCGGCGCAGGGTGGGTGGCACGCGAGAGCTTGTGAAGGAGAGTCGCCATGAGGACCCGGGACATCGACGCACCGGCCGTCCAGACCCTGCTGGCCGCGGCGGTGGCCGCACCGTCGATCCACAACACGCAGCCCTGGCGGTTCGGCCTGGACGCGGACAACGGATCGGTCGAAGTCCGTACCGCTGCCGGACGACGGCTGCCCCTGACCGATCCCGACCTGCGTGCACGCCACCTCTCCGTAGGAGCGGCCGTGTTCAATCTCCGGGTGGCCGCGGCGTACCTGGGCTGGGTGCCCGTCGTCCGGCTGCTGCCCGCCGAGGACGATCCCGAGCTGCTGGCAATCGTGCACCTGGCCGAGGCCGACGGGGACGGAACGCCGTCCTTGCGGCCGCTGTACGAGGCCGTCGAACGGCGGCACAGCAGCCGGCTGCCGTTCACCGGCCGCCCCGTGCCCGAGGCGATCGTGACGGAGATGGTCGCCGCGGCTCGTACGCAGGGCGCGCGCCTCGAGGTTCCCGACATCGTGCGGACCAGGCGTCTGCTGCGGTTGACCCAAGCGGGCGAGGTCCGCAACGCTTCCCACCCCGGCCGCACGGAGGAGGCGCACGGCTGGCTCAGCACCCCGGGACTCGACTGCGGGTACGGCATCCCCGTCACCGCGGTGGGCGCCCTGGACGCGTCCGGCCGGATACCGATGCGGGACTTCACCGGTCAGCTACCCGTACCGCATCTTCCTGCCCTGCCTTTCGAACGCCATGCGCAGGTGGCGCTGTTGTGGACCGCGCGGGACCGGCCGGAGGACTGGCTGCGGGCGGGCCAGGCGCTGCAACACGTGCTGCTCACGGCGACCTCGTACGGGGTCCGCACCTCGATACTGCACCAGGCGATGGAGTGGGGGGATCTGCGAGCGGCCGTGAGCGGTTCGCGGCGGAGGTGCCCGCAGCTGCTGATCCGGTTCGGGTACGGCCCCGAGGGCGGTCGCACCCCGCGCGCGGCCGCGGATGCCGCATCGTTGCGAACGCCCGGGTCGGCGGGTTCCGGTGAGGGGGCCGCCCCGTCCGGTTGACCGTGTCCCTCGGCGCTGCCGACCGGACAGACACGCTGCCGACCGGACAGACACGGGGACCCGCCCGCGGCAGCTGCCTCATCCGGTGGCGCGTGTGCCCGTGATCTCGCGACCCGAGACCAACTCGGACTCGATGCGCACGAAGACCCCGTCACGTACGGGCATCCAGGAATGCGGGCCGGACCGCGAGAGCCGTTCGTGCTCGTCGGGCTCGGCCACCACACCGGCCCGACCGGTGACGACCACGCTCCAGCCCGACCGGGTCGCCGCGCTGAACTCGTCCGCCTCGAAAGCGACCACGGCACCGTCGACGGCGTCCACGAGGTCGGAGACCGCCGAGGTGTACAGCACGACCGAGTCGTCCTCGTCCAGGACGAAGTTGACCGGGAGGACCGCGGGCAGCGCCTGCCGGGTGTACACGATCCGGCCGAGCGGCACTTCGGCCAGCAGACGAAGGCATTCCAGCCGGTCGAGAATGCGGATGGCGTCGTTCTCGAGCATCCCACCATCCTCCGCGCCGTGGTAGGAGGCCGGGTAGGGCCGGTCGGCCCTACCTGCGGGTCCTGACAGCGGACGGCCGCGATACCGCTCCGACCGATCCGGGTGAGCAGGGCGGGGCGCGGTTTCGCCCAAGGGGCCGGTCGGATGCGATGGAGGACCGTCAGCCTCGCGGCACGGGACCGTCGGCCCATGCCGTCCCGGTGCCCCGAGGACGACAGTGGCCGGGCAGTCGCAGAACCGCAGGCTGAAGCCCTGCGGATCACCTTCTGCTCATGTCGCGGAAACACAGAAAAGGGAAGAGGCGGACAGCATGGTCCAGACTTCGGCGCGGGAGAGCACCAGGACGGCGTCGGGTGCGCCGACGCCCGGCCGGGCCTGGCTGACCCTGGCCCTCGCCACCGTCGGTTTCGCCGTCAACTTCTGGGCCTGGGCGCTCCTCAGCCCGCTCGGCCCTCGGTTCAAGGACGGTCTCGACCTGTCATCGTTCGAGCAGTCGCTGCTGGTGGCGGTGCCGGTCGTCGTCGGTTCCCTGGGCCGGATCCCGGTCGGCGCACTGACCGATCGGTTCGGCGGACGGGTCATGTTCCCGATCGTGTCGGCGGCCACCATCGTCCCGGTGCTCTACCTCGGCCTGGCCGGGCACTCCTCACTCGCCGCCCTGCTCATCGGCGGGTTCTTCCTCGGTATCGGCGGAACCGCCTTCGCTGTCGGCGTTCCGCTCGTCAACGCCTGGTTCCCGCCCGAGCGGCGCGGTCTCGCCGTCGGAGTCTTCGGCGCGGGTATGGGCGGCACTGCCATCAGCGCCCTGACCACGGTGAAGCTGGTCGACGCGGCCAGCATGGCCACGCCGTTCCTGATCACCGCCGCGGTTCTCGCGGTGTACGCCACCGCCGCCGCTCTCCTGCTCCGTGACGCGCCCGGGCGGCCCCTTCCGACCGAGCCGGCCGCACGCCGCCTGGCCGCCACTCTCCGGCTGCCCATCACCTGGCAGGCGTCCGCACTGTACGCGGTTGCGTTCGGCGGCTACGTAGCCTTCTCCGTCTACCTGCCCACGTACCTCAGGACCGGCTACGGCCTCGCCCAGGCCGACGCGGCGAACCGCATGGCGGGGTTCGTTCTCCTCGCGGTGGCGATGCGCCCGTTCGGAGGCTGGCTGTCCGACCGGATCGGCCCGGTCCGCGTGCTGGCCGGCTCGCTGGCCACGGTCGTGGCCGGTGCTGTGGCCCAGGCGTTCACCCCCGCCCTGGCTCCTGTGGGCACCCTCGCCTTCCTGACCATGGCCGCCGCACTCGGCGTCGGCAGCGGGGCGACCTTCGCCCTGGTGACCCTGCGCACCCCGCCCGGCCAGGTCGGCTCGGTGACCGGAGTGGTCGGCGCCGCGGGCGGACTGGGCGGGTTCCTGCCACCGCTGCTGATGGGGTCGCTGTTCGGGCTGTACGCGTCGTACGCGGTGGGCCTCGTCCTGCTCGCGATCGTGTCCGCCGGGGCTCTGGCCTTCACTCTCACCGCCGTCCGAGCCTCGTCCGCGGACGGTGAGCGGAACTCCCGCGCCACCGGGCAGCGCGAGCCCCGCACGGCCGGCGGAACCGCGTGAGGTCCGGCGCCTCGGACGGGCGAAGGCGAACGAAGGCGACCGCCTGACCTGTCGCCTTCGCCCCCGGTGCCGTTCCGACGGGACGGGGCGAGAGGGCAGCGGGCCGACCGGCCGCCTGCCGGCCCCGGGAGGACAGCGGGCGCGTTCGCCCGGACCGGCGCCGACCGCGGCGGCCCGATCCGTCCACCCCGGGACGGACACGAAGGCCACGGACATCACGCTGTACGCCCGCGGCAAGGCTGCCGACGCCGGGAACTCCTCAGTCGTGTTGGTGACGCGGCGAAGAGCTGTACCCGCTACGAGGACGGCATGGGCCTCACCCCGACCGTCACAGCTCGCCCGGCCCGGGCGACGATGCCCTCGCCCACAAAGGAGAGGTGTCGCAAGCGGCGCACCGGGGCGACCCGGCCCTGTGACCAGGGCCCGGTCGCCCCTCCTACCAGGACCGGCCGCCCCTGGTCCGAGACTGCGGAGCGCGGCAGCCTTGAGGTGTGGCAGCAGGGCCACCGGCCGTGGGGCATCCGGGTCGCCCGGCACTGCGGTGCCCGTGAGATCCCCCTTGCGAGCGCTCTGCGAGCGGGTACCGAACGAGGCCCCCTCGACCCGTACCGAACGGGCCCACCACGGCGGTACCCGTCGGACGCCCGCACGGTCCCCGTGGCGGGGCGGCCTGAGGAAGCAGGCGTCGCCCGACGCCGGCCACGTGTGGCGGGGTGCCGGAGTCGGCCATCGGCTCCGGGTCTCCCGGCCCATGCTCATGAAGGAGAATCCATCATGCCCGCTCGCACTGTCGGTGAGGTCATGACACGGGACGTCGTGCAGGCCGGTCCCTCGACACCGTTCAAGGAGGTCGTGCGGCTCCTCGACCACCACCGGATCAGCGGACTGCCGGTGGTCGACGCCGACGACAAGGTCCTCGGTGTGCTGTCGGGGAGCGACCTGGTAGGCGCCCAGGCGTATCGGGAGGGCTCCGCTCCACCCCCGGCCGTGACCGCGCAGGACATGATGTCCAGCCCGGCCGTCACCGTGCACCCGGAGCAGTCCGTACCGGATGCCGCCCGGCTCATGGAGCGCCGCGGTGTCGAGCGGCTGCCTGTGGTCGACGAGGCCGACCGCCTGATCGGCATCGCCACGCGCCGCGACCTCCTGCGGGTCTTCCTGCGCGCGGACGAGGACATCCGCCGGGCGGTGGCCGAGGCGATCGGCGGTGGCGCGGAGGAGCTGCCACCCGACACGGTTCTCGTCTCCGTCCGCGACGGTGTCGTCACTCTCAGCGGCCAGGTGGAACGCCGCTCCCGGGTGGCGGAGATCGTTCACACCGCCTGGTGCCTCGAAGGTGTGGTCGGCGTGGTGAACACTCTGGGCTTCGGCGTCGACGACTGTGCGGCACCGGCCGGGCCCGCTCGCACCGGGAGTTCCTGACGCGCGGGGAGCGGCGTCGACCGGCGGCCCGGGGCCGACGGGCCCTACCGCCGCCGGGCCGGACGGCGTCGGCAAAGGTCCCTCCGGGTCCTCCTGCGGCAGGCGCCACCGAAGGACAGTGAGGGCAGGGAGCGGGACGGTCCACCGTCATGCCGCTCCTGGCCGGCATCGCCGCACACCACGGCGGCCCCTGACAACGGAGGCACACCACCATGACCCGACAGGACGTACGGACCGAGGACCGCGTCAGGACCGACGCCCCGTCCGACACCACGGTCGCCGTGGACCGTCTGGTCACGGACGGTCTCAAGGCGCTCGCGGACTACGAGGGCCTCGGTCAGGAACAGGTCGACCACATCGTCAAGAAGGCGTCGGTCGCAGCCCTGGACCGGCACACCGCGCTGGCCCGTCTGGCGGTCGAGGAGACGGGACGCGGGGTCTTCGAGGACAAGGCGGCCAAGAACATGTTCGCCTGTGAGTACGTCACGCACAGCATGGCCCACATGAAGACCGTCGGGGTCATCGGCCGGGACGACATCGAGAGCATGGTCGAGATCGCCGAACCGGTGGGCGTGGTGGCCGCGGTCACCCCCGTCACCAACCCGACCTCGACCACGATCTTCAAGGCACTGATGGCGCTGAAGACCCGTAATCCGGTGATCTTCGCGTTCCACCCCTCCGCCCAGCGGTGCAGCGCCGAGGCGGCCCGCGTCGTGCGGGACGCGGCCGTCGCCGCCGGTGCCCCGGAGCACTGCGTCCAGTGGATCGAGGCCCCGTCCGTCGAGGCGACCAACACGCTGATGCGGCACCCCGGAGTCTCCCTGGTCCTCGCCACCGGCGGCAACGCCATGGTCAGGGCCGCCTACTCGGCCGGCAAGCCCGCACTCGGTGTCGGCGCGGGCAACGTCCCCGCCTACGTCCACCACAGCGCCAGGCTGCGCAGGGCGGTCAACGACCTGGTGCTGTCCAAGTCCTTCGACAACGGCATGATCTGCGCCTCCGAACAGGCCGTCATCCTGGACACGGCGATCCACGACGCGGCGCTCGCCGAGTTCCGTACTCTGCACGCCCATCTGGCCACCCCGCAGGAGAAGGCGAAGCTGGAGGCCTTCCTGTTCCCGGCCACCGGCGGTTCGGGGGCCGGCTGCGAGCCCAAGGTCAACGCCGCCGCCGTCGGACAGAGCCCCGTGTGGATCGCCGAGCGGGCCGGGTTCTCGGTGCCGGAGAACACCTCGGTCATCCTGGTCGAGGCCGAACACGTCGGTCCCGACGAGCCGTTGACCCGCGAGAAGCTCTGCCCGGTCCTCGCCGTGCTGCGCGCCGAGGACGAACGTCACGGCTTCGAGCTGGCCGCCGACATGGTCGCCTTCCACGGCCAGGGCCACAGCGCCGTCATCCACACCGAGGACACGGCCGTGGCGGAGGCGTACGGCATGCGGATGAAGACCGCACGGATCATCGTCAACTCCCCCTCCTCCCAAGGGGCGATCGGCGGCATCTACAACGGGTTGCTGCCCTCACTCACCTTGGGCTGCGGCTCCTGGGGCAGCACCTCGGTCTCCAACAACGTCTCCGCCGCCCAGTTGCTGAACGTCAAGCGGGTGTCCACCCGCCGCAACAACCTCCAGTGGTTCAAGGTCCCTCCGAAGATCTACTTCGAGCCGCAGGCCATCCGCTATCTCACCTCCATGCCCGACGTCCACCGCGTCACCGTCGTCACCGACGCCACCATGACCCGTCTGGGCTTCGTCGACCGGATCAGCCGCGTCCTGCAACAGCGCCGGGAGCCGGTCACCCTCCAGATCATTGACAACGTCCAGCCCGAGCCCAGCATCGACTCCGTCCAGCACGGCGCCGACCTCATGCGGGACTTCCGCCCCGACACGATCATCGCCCTCGGCGGCGGATCCCCCATGGACGCCGCCAAGGTCATGTGGCTGCTGTACGAGCAGCCCGGCATCGACTTCGCCGACATGCGGCAGAAGTTCTCCGACATCCGCAAGCGCGCCTTCCGCTTCCCCACCCTGGGCAGGCTGGCCCGTCTGGTCTGCGTACCCACCACCTCCGGCACCGGCGCCGAGGTCACCCCCTTCGCCGTCATATCCGACCCCGCCACCGGCAAGAAGTACCCCCTGGCCGACTACGCGCTCACGCCCAGCGTGGCCATCATCGACCCCCTGCTCACCACGGTCCTGCCCCCGGCCCTCGCTGCCGACAGCGGCTTCGACGCCCTCACGCACGCCGTCGAGGCGTACGCGTCCGTCTACGCCAACGACTTCACCGACGGCCTCGCGCTGCACGCCATCCGCCTGGTCTTCGACCACCTGGAGGCAGCGGTCACCGACCGCGGGAGCGCACCGGAGGCCCGGGAGAAGATGCACAACGCCGGCACCATCGCCGGCATGGCCTTCGGCAACGCCTTCCTCGGCATCGTGCACGCCATGTCCCACACCCTCGGCGCCACCTTCCACATCGCGCACGGCCGCACCAACGCCGTGCTCCTCCCCCACGTCATCCGCTACAACGGCACCATCCCGGGGAAGTTGACCGGCTGGCCCAAGTACGAGGACTACCGCGCTCCCGAGCGGTTCCAGGACATCGCCCGCGCCCTGGGGCTGCCCGCCACCACCCCGGCCGAGGGCGTGGAGTCCCTCGCCGCGGCGGTCGAACGGCTGCGCGACGCCGTCGGCATCGAGCCGACGTTCAAGGCGCTGGGAGTCGACGAGCGGACCTTCCTGGACGCGCTGCCCCAGCAGGCTCTCAACGCCTACGAGGACCAGTGCGCACCGGCCAACCCCCGCATGCCGATGCTGGACGACATGCAGGAGCTGATGCGGACGGCCTACTACGGCTGAGCACAAGGCGGTCTCTCCGCGCGGAGGCCTCTGCCGGGGCCCAGAGAAGCCCCGGCAGAGGACCGCCCGCGGGCGCGATCGCCGTCCGGCGTGCTGCGCGGCCGAGACCGCGGGCGGAGAGACCGCCCCCACCCGTACCATCGGACGGGGTGCGGGGCGGCCGGTGCCAAGCGGCGTGAAACCCGGATTCCCGAAGCGTCACGCCTGGCGGCGGCATGCGCTTCGTGCACGCGGAGGTGCGGACCTCCGCGTTGTACGAGGTCGGCGCCCGCGGCCGGGAGCACTTCGACACCGCCCACTCGCGATCCTGGGACGACAGTGAACATCACCCCGCTCACCGCGGACCACGCCGACGAGGTCGTCGCGATCTACCAGGCCGGCATCGACGAGGGCAACGCCACCTTCGAGGCCACCGCCCCCACGTGGGCGGAGTTCGACGCGGCGAAACTGTCCGAGCACCGCTTCGCCGCCGTCGACGGGACCGGGCGGGTACTCGGCTGGATCGCCGCCTCCAAGGTCTCCGACCGGTGCGCGTACGCGGGCGTCGTCGAGCACTCGGTGTACGTGCACCCCGACGCCCGCGGGCGCGGCATCGCCTCCGCGCTGCTCACGGCGCTCGTCGACTCCACCGAGGCGGCCGGGATCTGGACCGTCCAGGCGGGTATCTTCCCCGAGAACACCGCCAGCCTGACCATCCACCAGCGCGCCGGCTTCCGGATCATCGGCACCCGTGAACGCGTGGGCCGGCACCACGGCCGCTGGCGCGACACCGTCCTCGTCGAGCGCCGCAGCCCCCGCATCGACTGACCTGGCCGGACACCCCCGACCGGCCGACACGGCGGCCGCCGTGGGGCAGGCGTGCTGGTCCTCGGCGCCTGCGGCGGCGCATCGGACGGCGCCGCGAAGCCGGTCGCGGAGGACCCGGTCCCGGCATCGGGCCCCACCGCCGGTCAGGTGCGGGCTGGTCACCGGGCGTGTCTTCGCACCGGAAGGGCGGTGGAGTTCACTGCCGGGCGGGAATCCGCCGCAGGCGCCCGTAGACTCGGAGAGCGATATCGGTTTCGTCACTACCCCTTCGGGTGGGGAGGTGGATGGAGTGCGGGAGTTCCAGCGGGGCGCGGTGCGGCTGCACATCCTGCATCACGCGGCCGAGGAGGAGATCCACGGCGCGTGGATGACCGGGGAACTGGCGCGCCACGGCTACCGGATCAGCCCCGGCACGCTCTATCCGACGCTGCACCGGCTGGAGGCCGACGGCCTGCTGTCCTCCGAACAGCGCGTCGTCGACGGCCGCACGCGGCGGGTCTACCGCGCCACGGAGGCCGGAAGGACGGCGCTCGCCGAGGACCGCAGGGCGCTCAGGGAACTGGCCCACGAAGTCCTCGGCGACGACACCGCGGACTGACCGGCCACGGCGGTCATCGGTAGGCCCGTTGCGCCTCGGGACCCCGCAGACGATCTCGAAGGCCCCGTCCAGCGGGGCGAGGAAGCGGGGGCGGGGATACCGGCCTTGTCGAATCGGCTCACGCCCTGGGTGTCGGGACGGAGGTACGTCGAGACCCCTCAGGGCTTCGGCCGGGCAGCGGCGGCGCGACGGATGCCGTAGACGACGGCGCCGAAGGCCAGCACGGCGGCCCCGGAGACGACGGAAGGGACCGGCAAAGCGCAGGCCAGGACCAGACAGCCGGCCAGCCCGACCACGGGGACGAGGCGGGGCGGACGGCCCTCGGCCCGGGTGAGCGTCCATGCGGAGGCGTTGGCGACGGCGTAGTAGGCGAGCACCCCGAACGAGGAGAACCCGATCGCCCCGCGCACGTCCGCTGTCGCGGCGAGGACCGCCACCACGGCTCCGACCACCAGCTCGGCCCGGTGGGGCACCCGGTAGCGGGGGTGGACGGCGGCCAGGGTGTGCGGCAGGTGCCGGTCCCTGGCCATCGCCAGGGCCGTACGGGAGACGCCGAGGATCAGCGCGAGCAGCGAGCCGAGCGCGGCGACGGCGGCGCCGACACGGACGACCGGGGCCAGCCAGTCGGCTCCCGCGGCCCGCGCGGCGTCCGACAGCGGCGCGGTGGTGTCCGCCAGTCGGTGCGGGCCCAGCACCAGGAGGACGCAGACGGCGACCAGGGCGTAGACGACCAGGGTGATGCCCAGCGCGATCGGGATGGCTCGGGGGATGGTGCGCGCGGGGTCGCGGACCTCCTCGCCGAGGGTGGCGATGCGGGCGTACCCGGCGAACGCGAAGAACAGCAGCCCCGCCGCCTGGAGTACGCCGCCGAACGTGGCATCCGAACCGACGTTCAGTCGCGCGGCATCCGCCCCGCCGGAGGTGAAGGCGGCGACGACCACGGCGGCGAGCACCGCCAGGACCACGGCGACGACGGTCCGGGTCAGCAACGCGGACTTCTGTACCCCGGTGTAGTTGACCGCGGTCAGCGCCACCACGGCGGCCACCGCCACCGCGTGCGCCTGCCCCGGCCACACGTACGAACCGACCGTGAGGGCCATGGCCGCGCAGGACGCCGTCTTGCCGACCACGAAGGCCCAGCCCGCGAGGTAGCCCCAGAAGTCGCCGAGCCGTTCGCGGCCGTAGACGTACGTTCCGCCGGAGGCCGGGTACCGGGCGGCCAGCCGGGCGGAGGACGTGGCGTTGCAGTACGCCACCACCGCGGCGACCGCGAGGCCGAGGAGGAGCCCGGACCCGGCGGCCTGCGCGGCCGGGGCCAGGGCGGCGAAGATCCCCGCGCCGATCATCGACCCCAGGCCGATCACCACGGCATCGGAGAGGCCGAGCCGTCGCCGCAGCTCATGCGGAACGCCGGCGGGCGTCGATGGCGTGCTCATGGCTCACTCCTCCGCGGCCCGGCCGCACCTCTTACGGATTCCGATATCGATAGACGATATATGAAGCGGCGGTCAGCACCGTCGGCCGCTGCGGCAGCGCTGAACACGCGCAGAACGGAGAGCTCCGGGGGACCCCAGCCCCGTGGACGACGACGCAGCGCCGTTCCGTCGCCGAGGGGGCGGCAGGGCCGCCCGGTCGGCCGGGGGCTTCAGGGACGTCCGAGCAGTTCCCCGATCGCCCGGGCGGCGTCGCGGGCGGGGCGGCCGACGCCGATCAGCGTGGCCGAGGCCGGGCCGGTCCAGTCGCCGTAGCCGAGCAGGTGGAGGCGGGGCTCCCGCAGGGCCTGGGTACCCGCGGTGGGGATGTGGCCGCGCGGGCCGCGCAGACCGAGCGGGGCGAGGTGGGAGAGGGCGGGGCGGAATCCGGTGCACCAGATGATCGCGTCGGCCTCCGCGGTCGTGCCGTCGGCCCGTTCGACGCCGGTCGCGGTCAGGCGGGTGAACATCGGCTGGGCCCTGAGAAGCCCCGCGTCGCGGGCTCTGCGTACGGGTGGGACGACCACGATGTCGCCGAGGGAGGCGACGCCACCGGTGTCGGTGCGCCCCTCGTCCAGGGCGCGACGACGGGAGGTCGCCGCGTCGAAGAGGGCGCGGCCGTCGATGTCGTCGGCGAGGAAGCGGGCGGGGCGCTGGGTGACCCAGGTGAGGTCGGTGTCGTACGCGAGGTCGGCGGCGATCTGCGCACCGGAGTTCCCGCCTCCGACGACGATCACCTTCTGGCCGGCGAGGTCGGCGGGCTTGCGGTAGTCCACCGTGTGGAGCTGGGTGCCCCGGAACCGCGACCGCCCGGGGACGGCGGGCAGGAAGGGGCGCCACCACGTGCCGGTGGCACTGACGACGGTACGGGCACGCCATGTCCCCGTTGGGCCCTCGACCCGGAGGCCGTCGCCGTCGCGGTGGACCGCATCGACGCGGACGGGGCGGACGACGGGGAGTTCGTAGCGCTGCTCGTAGTCGGTCAGGTAGTCGACGACATGGGCCGCGGCCGGGTACGTCTCCCCGGGCTGCGGGGGCATGATCCGGCCGGGCAGTGAGGAGTACGCGGCCGGGGAGAAGAGGCGCAGGGAGTCCCAGGTGTGCCGCCACGCACCACCCGGCGTGCTCCGGCCGTCGAGGATGACGAAGTCCAGGCCGAGGCGCCGCAGGTGGTAGCCGACCGCGAGCCCGGCCTGGCCACCGCCGATGACGACCACGTCGTGGCGCCTGTTCATGCCAGGTGATCCCTTCGTGCGCGACTGCCCCGCTGCGAGCAGCGGGGCAGTCGGATGATCCCGTACGACGTGCTACTTCCCCTGAGGGGCCGTCATCGCCGGGGCCGCGAACTTCTTCCGCCAGGCCAGCGAGACGTACACCAGCGCCACGAGGACGGGGACCTCGATGAGCGGGCCGACGACGCCGGAGAGGGCCTGGCCGGAGGTGACGCCGAAGGTGGCGATGGCGACCGCGATGGCGAGCTCGAAGTTGTTGCCCGCGGCGGTGAAGGCCAGCGTGGCGGTCCGGTCGTAGTTCAGGCCGATCGCCTTGCCGAGCAGGAAGGTTCCGAACCACATCACGGCGAAGTAGACGAGCAGCGGCACCGCGATGCGGACGACGTCCAGGGGCTGGGAGGTGATGGTCTTCCCCTGGAGGGCGAAGAGGATGACGATGGTGAAGAGCAGGCCGTACAGGGCCCAGGGCCCGATCCTGGGCAGGAACTTCTGCTCGTAGGACTGGCGGCCCATCGTGTTCTCGCCGATACGGCGGGTCAGGAAGCCGGCGACCAGCGGGACGCCGAGGAAGATGACGACGTTGAGCGCGATCTTCCACATGGAGATGTCGAGCGTCTCGCCGGCTCCGAGGCCGAGCCAGCCGGGCAGCAGGTCGAGGTAGAACCAGCCCAGGACACCGAAGGCGATGACCTGGAAGACGGAGTTCAGGGCGACGAGGACGGCCGCCGCCTCGCGGTCGCCGCAGGCGAGGTCGTTCCAGATGATGACCATGGCGATGCAGCGGGCCAGGCCGACGATGATCAGGCCGGTGCGGTACTCGGGCAGGTCCGGCAGGAAGATCCAGGCCAGCGCGAACATGAGCGCCGGGCCGAGGACCCAGTTGACGACCAGCGAGGAGACCATCAGCTTGCGGTCGCCGGTGACGGCGTCGAGCTTGTCGTAGCGGACCTTGGCCAGGACCGGGTACATCATGATCAGCAGGCCCACGGCGATGGGCAGGGAGATGCCGCCGATCTCGACCTTGGCGAGCGCGTCGTTCAGGCCGGGGATCAGCCTGCCGAGCCCGAGGCCGAGACCCATGGCGATCAGGATCCAGACGGCGAGGAAGCGGTCGAGCGTCGAAAGCTTCGCGACGACCGAGGGCTCCTCGGTCGTCGCGGGCGCTTGGGTGGGGGTCACGGACAGGCCCTCTTGTTCTCGGCTGCGGTACGGGCGGACTCGGCCAGGTCGGCGAACTGGCCGGCAAGGGAGGCGATGACGTCCGGGCGGAGCTTGTAGTAGGTGAAGCGGCCGCAGGGCTCGGTCTCCACGACTCCGGCCTCGCGCAGCACTCTCAGATGGTTGGAGAGATTGGTCTGCCGGGCACCGGTCTCCTCCACGAGGTGGGTGGTGCAGAGCATCTCGCGGGCGAGCAGGGTCACGATCCGCAGGCGCAACGGATCACCCAGCACCCGGATCAGTTCAGTGTCGACTGACGTCATCATGGACTGATACTCTCACATCAGTGGTGGATGACACCACCGGGTGCTGATTTCAGTCGCGCCTGATTTCGTCGCGAGACAAGAGAGACCTGCCGTGTCCGAGAAGCCCTCCGTCCTGTTCGTCTGCGTCCACAACGCCGGCCGTTCCCAGATGGCGGCCGCGTGGCTGTCGCACCTGGCCGGGGACCGCGTCGAGGTCCGCTCCGCCGGCTCCGCCCCCGCCGACCAGGTCAACCCCGCCGCCGTCGAGGCGATGCGCGAGGTCGGCATCGACATCACCGCCGAGACCCCGAAGATCCTCACCGTCGAGGCGGTCCAGGCGTCCGACGTCTGCATCACCATGGGCTGCGGCGACACCTGCCCCGTCTTCCCGGGCAAGCGCTACCTGGACTGGACGCTGGAGGACCCGGCGGGCCAGGGCGTCGAGGCCGTCCGCCCGATCCGTGACGAGATCCGGAAGCTCGTCGAGGGCCTGATCGAGGAGATCGCCCCGGAGAAGACCGCGTGAGCGAGGTCCGGAACGTCATCGTCATCGGATCCGGCCCCGCCGGATACACAGCCGCCCTCTACACCGCCCGCGCGCAGCTCCAGCCGCTGCTGTTCGGCAGTTCGGTCTTCGTCGGCGGCTCGCTGACGACCACGACCGAGGTCGAGAACTTCCCCGGCTTCCCCGGCGGTGTCGACGGGCCGGTCCTCATGGAGAGCATGCGCGCCCAGGCCGAGCGGTTCGGCGCTGAGATGATCGACGACGACATCGTCTCCGTCGACCTGACCGGCGAGATCAAGGAGCTCACCGACTCCGCCGGTACCGTTCACCGGGCCCGGTCCGTGATCATCGCGACCGGGTCCGGCTACCGCAAACTCGGCCTGCCCAACGAGGACGAGCTGTCCGGCCGCGGCGTCTCCTGGTGCGCCACGTGCGACGGCTTCTTCTTCCGTGACCGCGACATCGTCGTGGTCGGCGGCGGGGACACCGCCATGGAAGAGGCCACCTTCCTCACCCGCTTCGCCAGGTCGGTCACCGTCGTGCACCGCCGCTCCACCCTGCGCGCCTCCCAGGTCATGCAGAACCGCGCCTTCGCCGACGACCGGATCTCCTTCGTGTTCGACAGCGAGATAGCCGGGATCAAGGAGGAGAACGGCATGCTCGGCGGCGTCGTCCTGCGCGACACGTTCACCGGCGAGACCCGCGACCTGGCGGCCACCGGCCTGTTCATCGCGATCGGCCACGACCCGCGCACCGACCTGTTCACCGGCCAGATAGACCTCGACGACGAGGGCTACATCGCGGTGGAGTCCCCGTCCACCCGCACGAACCTTCCCGGCGTCTTCGCCGCCGGGGACGTCGTCGACCACACCTACCGCCAGGCCATCACCGCCGCCGGAACCGGTGCCGCGGCAGGGCTCGACGCCGAGCGCTACCTCGCCGCCCTCGCCGACAAGGCCCCGGCCATGGCCGCAGCCACGGCCTGACGCGGACCGAACCGCACCACACACCCCACGAGGAGGCACCCGTGGCCCTCAAGACCGTGACCGACGCTTCCTTCGAAGCCGACGTCCTCAAGAGCGACAAGCCCGTCCTGGTCGACTTCTGGGCCGAGTGGTGCGGCCCGTGCCGTCGGCTCGCGCCCTCTTTGGAGGCCATCGCCGCCGAGCACGGCGACACGATCGAGGTCGTCAAGCTCGACATCGACCAGAATCCCGACACCGCCATGAAGTACGGCGTGATGTCGATCCCCACGATGAACGTCTACGTGGCCGGCGAGGTCACCCGGACCATCGTCGGCGCCAAGCCCAAGGCCGACCTCGTACGGGAGCTGGAGGGCTTCCTCTCGGACTGAGCCCCCGGAGCACGCTGCCGGGGAGCGAGAGCAGGCCCTGGTCCCGCCGTAGTGCGACATGGCGGAACCAGGGCCTGCTTTCGTCATGCGGCCGGGTCAGGCCGTCTCGGGGTCGAGGATGTCCCGGACCCGGCGCAGGCCGTCACGGTCGACCGAGTACCAGGCCCAGGTGCCACGGCGCTCCCTTTTCAGCAGCCCGGCCTCGGTCATGATCTTCAAGTGGTGGCTGACCGTGGGCTGCCGCAGCCCCAGGCACTCCGTCAGGTCGCAGACACACGCCTCCGCCGCCGGGGAGCGTTCGATCAGCCGCAGTATCTGCAACCGGGTCGGGTCGGCGATGGCCTTGAGCACCGCCGCCAGCCGCTCCGCCTCCTCGCGGTCGATCAGGAGGCAGGCGAGATGAGGGTTGCACGCCTCCGTCTCCGGGGCACGCACGTCCTGCGACGCGTCCATTGCAGTGATAGCCATCTATTCACCATACGAGCGACGGCGCACGGAACACCTCCCCGGAAGATGGCCATGGCATGAGTTCACCGACCGTTCACTTTCACTTCCGCCCGGTCAGAACATAGACACACATCTATTATTTTGGCGAGGGGGCCGACCGGGGGCCCGCGGGCCGGACCGAGGAGGGGCACCGTGGGCGAGTCGACTCACCTCGGGCGGCCGATGCCGCCGCTTCGGAGCACGAGCGCGCTGCTCGACCGCATCACCCGGCGGCCGGCCGCGCGTCACCACCGGTCGTTCTCCCGCGAGACCGTCGAGCGGTACGTGGCGGAGTGCGCCGGTCTCCTCTCGGGCCGCGCACGGGTACGCACCCATCTGCCCGCACTCGTCGAACGTTTCGCGGACCAGCGGCTCAGCGCCCTGGCCCGCGGGGCGGGACTCAGTCCCAAGCCGGTCCCCGAGGTGCTGTTCGTGTGCACGGAGAACGCCGGACGCTCTCAGCCGGCCGCAGCCCTCGCGCGTCACCGTGCCGCCGGCGCGGTCACCGTCACCACGGCGGGCTCGGCGCCCGCCGGCGACATCTCGCGGGTCGTACGGCGGCTCCTGGCGGAAGCGGACCTGGACGTGGGCGAGGAGTTCCCCAAGCCGCTGACGTCGGAGGCCCTCCAGGCCGCGGACGTGGTGGTCACCCTGGGCTGCGGCGACGCCTGCCCCGTACAGCCCGGGCGCCGATACCTCGACTGGGACCTTCCCGATCTCGGCGGACTGGACATCGAGAGCGCGCGGGCCGTGCGGGATGCTCTGGCGGCGAGGGTCGAGGGTCTGGTCCGCGAGCTGTCGCCCGAGCAGGCCGCGAGCGCGTGACCCGCCGCGGAGTGCGGGAGCTCGGCGGTCGTGCCTTCCGCGTCAGGCGCCCGAGGGCGCCGGGGTCCGGTCGGCGCTGCATTCGAGCCGGTAGCCCATGCCGCGGATCGCGTCGATGGTGCAGCAACTGCCCGCATCGTCACGGAGCTTGTTCCGTACCCGGCGAACGTGGACGGTGAGGGTGTTGCTGTCCAGGGCGTCGGTGCCCCACAGCGCGCGGGTGAGCTCGGCCCGGCTGATGACCCGGTTCGGGTTCTGCATCAGATAGCGCAGCAGTTGGAATTCACGGACCGGCAAGCTCAGCGAGCGTCCGCGTACATGGACGTGGAAGCCGGCCGGGTCAAGCTCGATGTCGCCGACGGTCAGGAGGGCCGCCGAGCCGTCTCCCGCGGCCCTGTCGGCGGTGAGCAGCGGGAGTATCTCCTCGGTGCGATAGGGCCGGGCGACGATGGCGACGGCCCCGGCGGCGAGTGCGGCGGTGGCCTCGTCCACTCCGTCCGGCCCGGCCCCGACGATGACGGGGACCGGGTGGAGTCGGGCGATCAGTTCGGTGACCTGCGCGGCGCCGACCGCGGGGAGCGGTGCGGCCAGCAGGATGGCGGCCGGGCGGCAGGCGCCGGCCTGGAGCAGGGCCTCGGCGCCGTCGTGGCAGACGGTCACGAAGACGCCTGCGCCCTCGAAGCGGGCCACCGCTCGGCCCGCGAGCACGAGGTCCGGCTCGGCCAGGAGCAGGCCCGGTCCGTTGGTGTGGGCCTTGCCGCCCCCGCCGCGCGGTGCGTCGGGTCGCGGGGGCCGTGGTGCGTCGGGGGTCACCCGTGGTTCTCCTTCACGGTGGCGGCGCGCAAAGGCCGGTAGGCGTGGGGCGGCTCAGCCGAAGCGGCCTGAGATGTAGTCCTCGGTGCGCTGGTCGGCGGGTGCGCTGAAGATCCGGGCGGTCTCGTCGTACTCGACGAGCCGGCCGTGGCGTACGCCGTGGTCGTCGACGTCGGCGGTGAAGAAGGCCGTGCGGTGCGAGACGCGGGCGGCCTGCTGCATGTTGTGGGTGACGATCACGATCGTGTACTCCTGGGCGAGGTGCTCCATGAGGTCCTCGATCTTGGCCGTGGCGATCGGGTCCAGGGCAGAGCAGGGCTCGTCCATGAGGATCACCTCGGGCTTGACCGCGATCGTGCGGGCGATGCACAGCCGCTGCTGCTGGCCTCCGGACAGCGCGAGCGCGGAGCCCTTGAGCTTGTCCTTGACCTCGTCCCACAGCGCGGCGCGCGTGAGGGTCTCCTCGACCAGGTCGTCCAGGTTCCCCTTCGTCCCGGCGACCCGGGGACCGTAGGCGATGTTGTCGTAGATGGACTTGGGGAACGGGTTCGGCTTCTGGAAGACCATGCCGATCCGGCGGCGGACCTCGATCGGGTCGACGTCCTTCCCGTACAGGTCCTCGTCGTGGTAGCGGACCTTGCCGGCCACGCGGGCGCCGGGCACGAGGTCGTTCATGCGGTTGAAGCAGCGCAGGACGGTGGACTTGCCGCAGCCGGAGGGGCCGATCATCGCGGTGATCTGCCGCTCGCCGATGGTCATGTTGACGTCCCGTACGGCCTCGTGGTCGCCGTAGAAGACGGACAGGCCGCCGACCTCGAACACGGGGCTGGTCAGTTCGGGCGCCTCGCGGAAGGCGACGTCCGGGGACTTCGCGCCGGCCCGGGTGGTGCCGCCGGCGGTGGCGTCGGAGGGTGGGGTCATGGTGGCCTCCAGTGGTGATGGAGTGGTGGTCGAGGTCATGGGGTCACCAGCGGCGTGAGTAGCGGTTGCGGAGCCAGATGGCGGCGGCGTTCATCAGGAGCAGGATCGCCAGGAGCAGGATGATGGCCGCGGAGGCGAGGTGGTGGAACTCCTCGCGGGACTGGCTGATCCAGTTGTAGATCTGGACCGGCAGCACGGTGTAGGAGCTCTGCAGGCCTTCGGGGTTGAACATCACGAAGGTGACCGCGCCGAGCATGATCACCGGTGCGGCCTCGCCGATCGCGCGGGACAGGGCGAGGATCGAGCCGGTCGCGATGCCGGGCACGGCGGCCGGGAGGACCTGGCGGCGGATCGTCTGCCACTGGGTCGCGCCGAGCGCGAGGGACGCCTGCCGGATGGAGCGCGGTACGGCTCTGATCGCCTCGCGCGAGGCGATGACGACCACCGGCAGGACGAGCAGCGACAGAGTCAGCGCGGCGGTCAGGACGGTGGTGCCGAGGGCGAACTGCCGGGCCAGCAGGCCGAGTCCGAGGATGCCGTAGATGATCGACGGAACGGCGGCCAGGTTCTGGATGTTCAGCTCGATCAGCCGGTTGTACCAGCGGTCGGGGTCGGCGTACTCCTCCAGGTAGATCGCCGCCATGATGCCGGTGGGCAGGCAGAACAGCGCGGTGAAGGAGATCACCCAGAGCGTGCCGAAGATGGCGGACTGGGCACCGGCGTTCTCGGGGCGGCGGACGGAGGGGAAGTTCTCCCACAGCCTCGGGTCCAGGCGGGGCCACGCCTCGATGAGGACGTAGGCGAGCAGGGAGACGAGGAAGACGATGCCGACGGCGAGGCAGGCCAGGAGCAGCCAGCGGAACAGGGTCTCGCTGGGCCGGAACCGGGGCCCGGCGAGCCGGCCGCGCTCGGGCTTGCGGACGGGTGCCGGTGTCCGGGCGGGGGCGGTGGTCACTCGTACACCTCCCGGTACTTGCGCACCAGACGGATGCTGAACAGGTTCATGAGGAAGGTGGCGACGAACAGCAGCGCGCCGACCGCGAAGATCGTGTCGTACGCGATCGAGCCCACCGGCACGTCACCCGAGGCGGCGCGGGCGATGAACGCGGTCATCGTCTCCATCTCGTGCAGCGGGTTCAGGGTGAAGTCGGGCTTCGAACCGGCCGCGATGAGCACGATCATGGTCTCGCCGACCGCGCGGGAGACGCCGAGGACGCAGGCGGCGACGATGCCGGACAGCGCGGCGGGGACGACGACGCGGACGGAGACCGTGCGCTTGCCGGAGCCGAGGGCGAAGGCGCCGTCGCGCAGCGAGTGCGGCACCGCGGACAGGGCGTCCTCGGTGAGCGAGGCGATCGTCGGCACGATCATCACGCCCATGACAAGGCCGGCGGAGAGGCCGTTGCGGACCTCGGGCTGCCAGCCCTCGGGCAGCAGGCCCTGGAGGAGCGGGGTGATGAACGCCATGGCGAAGAAGCCGTAGACGACGGTGGGGATGCCGGCGAGCACTTCCAGGCTGGGCTTGAGGACCTTGCGGACGCGGGGGCGCGCGTACTCGCTCAGATAGATCGCGGCACCGAGGCCGACGGGGATGGCCACCAGCAGCGCGATGCCGGTGATGGCGAGGGTGGCGGCGACCAGCGGCAGCACGCCGAAGTTCTTTTCGGCGAAGAGCGGGGTCCATTCGGTGCCGGTGAAGAACTCCACCGGGCTGACCTGCTGGAAGAAGCCCACCGCGGGCGGGACCAGCGAGATGACGATCCCGACGGTGGTGGCGACCGAGACCAGCGCGGACACCAGCAGCAGGGCCTTGACCACGGCCTCGCCGTAGCGCGGGCGGGCCCGCCGCAGGGACCGCGTACCGGTCCCTGCGGCGGACGGGGTAGTGGAGCTCGTCACTTGGCGGCTGCCTTGAGCTTGTCGAGGGCGACCTGGAGATCCTTCTCCTGCTGGGCGTTGAGCGGGATGAACTGGGCGTCCTCGGCGATCTTCTTGTGGTTCGCCACATAGAACTCGACGAAGTTCAGGACCTGCGGCTTCTTCAGTCCGGCGTCCGACGGGTAGATGAACAGCTGCCGGCCGAGCGGGCTGTACGTGCCGTCCTGGACTGCGGCGGCGCTCGGGTCCACGCAGCCCTTGCCGCCGTCGACGGCGACGGCCTTCAGCTTGTCCTTGTTCTCCTCGAAGTACGAGAAGCCGAAGTAGCCCAGGCCGCCCTTGGTGCCGGAGACTCCGGTGACGATGACGTTGTCGTCCTCGCTGCCGCTGTAGTCGGTCCGCGAGGCACCCTCCTTGCCGTTGATCTCGTCGGTGAAGTAGTCGAAGGTGCCGGAGTCGGTGCCCGGACCGAACAGCTTCAGCGGCTCGTTCGGGAACTTCGGGTCGACCTGGTTCCAGTTGTTCACCTTGGAGCCGGGCTCCCAGATCTTCTTCAGCTGCGCGGTGGTCAGGCAGGTCGCCCAGTCGTTGTCCTTGCTGACGACGACGCTCAGCGCGTCGTTGGCGACGGAGAACTGCTCGTACTTGATGCCGTTCTGCTCACAGGTCTTGATCTCCTCGTCCTTGATCGGACGGGAGGCGTCGGAGATGTCGGTCTCGCCGACGCAGAACTTCTTGAAGCCGCCGCCGGTGCCCGAGGTGGCCACGGTGACCTGGACCTTCGGCTGCTCCTCCGCGTACAGCTCCGATGCCGCACTGGACAGCGGGGCGACCGTGCTGGAG
The DNA here is from genome assembly GCF_056436485.1 of Streptomyces sp. NPDC043746. NCBI lineage: Bacteria > Bacillati > Actinomycetota > Actinomycetes > Kitasatosporales > Streptomycetaceae > Streptomyces > Streptomyces sp. NPDC043746. Next base: position 54,043 of record NZ_JBWKCM010000027.1, read on the forward strand.
CCGTCGATCAGCACCTTGCCGGACAGCTCCTTGCCGTTGCCGCCCTCGCCCCCGTCACCCTTCGAACCCGCGTCGCCGCCTCCGCACGCACTCGCGGCCAGCATCACAGCAGCCGTCAGCGCCAGGGGAGCCTTCGCCCGGCGCAGCGAAGTGGAAATGTTCACGACTCTCGACCCTCGTGTCTGCCGGATGCCCCGGCGTTCTGGATCCGGTGCGCGGCGCGCCCCGTTCGGACAACTAGATCGAAGGCCGTCTATGTGAACTCCCGGTGTACGGGGAGCCCCTCCCGCATGAACGATAGTCGTTCATCTATATAGACGGATCATGATGCTATAGGGGGTGGCCCCGTCGTACGAGGAGGAACCGGCCGGCCCGTACCCGGAAGCCGGTTTCTCCGGCGGTCACCCGCGTGCCGGGGGCAGCGGTGGCCGGAGTCAGGGTGAGGGTGGGAGCGTGGCCGGACCGCCCCCACCCTCACCGCCCGCACCTGCGGTCACTCGCCCCACTTCATGTAGATGACCGGAGGCTCGCGGCCCGGCAGCTGACGCAGCGGGGCCATGTCGAGGCCGAAGACCTCGCGCAGCGCCGTGGTCTCCCCCGGCCACTTGGGGTGGGCCAGCTCGTCGAAGGCCAGGATGCTGCCCTTGGTCAGGTGCGGCTTGATGGCCAGCAGGAGTTCCTTCGTCGGCTGGTACAGGTCCAGGTCGAAGTAGGCCATCGCGATGACCGTCTCCGGGTTGTCCTCCAGGTAGCGCGGGACCGTCTCGCGGACGTCGCCCTGGACCACGAAGGAGCGCTGGGTGTGCCCGAAGGGCTCGGTGGCCTCGTGTGCGGCGAGCACCTCGCGCAGGTGGTCGACCTCGCCGTCCGGGGTGGCGAAGCGGCCCGGCACGGCGCTGGTGCTCACCTTGTCGACGTCCTTGATGTCGTCGGGGAAGCCCGTGAAGGTGTCGAAGCCGACGATGCGGCGCAGCGAGTTGTACGGCTCGTAGATGCTGCGCAGGGCCGTCAGAGTCGCCAGGTGGCGGCCGTGGAGCACGCCGAACTCCATGATGGTGCCGGGCACTTCCGGCAGCATGCGGTAGAGGGCGTCCATGGACAGCAGGTCGGCGAGCTGCTGGCGGCGCAGGTACACCGGCAGGTTGTCGATCAGGTACTCCGGCGGGATCGGCGTGTCGACGAGGAGCTTGGTCAGGCGCTCGCGGGCGTCGCGGTCCCGCGCGGACTCGTGCGGGACGATCCGCGGGTCGGTGTACTTGTTCTCGTTCATGGGAGTGTGCTTCCTTATCGCTTCGTTCCGTGTGCGTGAGGTTCAGGAGAGCCAGCAGTCCGGGGCGGAGCCGCCGCGGCCCACGGGAGGGAAGAGTTCGTCGAGCCGCGACGTCAGCGACTCGGGCAGGGGATGTTCGAGAGCCTGGATCGCGCCGTCGACGTGGGCCCGGGTGCGCGGGCCGATCACCGCGGAGGTCACCCCGGGGCGCGAGAGCGTCCAGGTCATGCCCACGACGGCCGGGTCGAGTCCGTGCTCCGCGCAGAGCTGCTCGTAGGCGTGGATGGTGTCGTACTGCTCCCGCAGGGCCTGTGCCGCGCGGCCCTGGGCGGACTTGACGGCCGTGCCCGTGCGCTGCTTGGCGAGGACGCCGCCCAGGAGCCCGCCGTGCAGGGGCGACCAGACCAGCAGGCCGAGGCCGTGGGCCCGGGCGGCGGGGATGACCTCCAGTTCCGCGTACCGGGTGACCAGGTTGTAGACGCACTGCTCCGAGACCAGGCCCAGGGCGTTCCTGCGCTGGGCGGCCGCCTGGGCGGACGCGATGTCCCAGCCGGCGAAGTTGGACGACCCGACGTAGCGGACCTTGCCCTGGGCCACCAGCAGGTCCATCGCCTGCCACACCTCGTCCCAGGGCACGGAACGGTCGATGTGGTGCATCTGGTAGAGGTCGATCCAGTCCGTGCCCAGGCGCCTGAGCGACGCCTCGCAGGCCGCGACGATGTTCCGGGCGGACAGCCCGCCGTCGTTGAGCCCGTCGCCCATCGGGTCGCCCACCTTGGTGGCCAGGACCACGCGGTCGCGACGGCCCGGCTCCTTGTCGAGCCAGCGGCCGATGACCTCCTCGGTGTGGCCCTTGTGGACGCGCCAGCCGTAGGTGTTGGCCGTGTCCACCAGGTTGATGCCCCGGTCGAGGGCGTGGTCCATGAGGTCGAGCGCCTCGTCCTCCTCGACCCGGCCGCCGAAGTTGACGGTGCCGAGTGCCAGGCGGCTGACGCGCAGGCCGGTGCGGCCGAGCTGGGTGTGGATCACGTGTCCTGCCCTTCCTGCGGCGCGGCGGCGACCGCGGACGCGGCGCTCCCGGTGCCGCTGATGCGGCGTGCGATGTCGCGGGCCCCGATGACGGCCAGCGCGACGCTGGTGAGGGTGGGGTTGCAGGCCGTACGCGTGGGGATGACGCCGTTGCCGGCGACGTAGAGGTTGTCGACGCCCCACACCCGCCCCGCGGGGTCGCAGACGCTGGTGCCGTCGTCGTCCTCGCCCATGCGCACGGTGCCCTGGTAGTGCAGGGAACTGCCCGAGGGCAGGACCCAGGCCCGCTCGCCCTCGGCGGGGCGGCCCAGGACCTTGCTCAGCCGCAGCGCCTCCTGCTCGGCCTCCGCGAGAGTCGCGCGGTCCTCCTCGTCGAGGGTGTGGTGGATCGTCATGGCGGGCATGCCGGCCCAGTCCCGCTCCGTGTCACTGAACTCGAGCCGGTTGTCGGGCCGCGGGCGCTGGGAGGTGAACAGGTGCACCGCGACGAGGGGGACGTCCGCCTCCCGGGCCCGCGCGCCCTTCGACACGGTGGCGGGGTCGATCCGGGTCAGCATGCCGTGGAAGGGGTAGCGCCGGCCCTCGTAGGGGATCCAGGTGACCCCGCCGGGCGGCTCGCACTCCCCCTCGGCCGCGGCGTACCCGTGGACCTCGGTGATCACCGAGACCTGCGGGTGTTCGTTGAGGTAGCGGCCGAGCGCCCGCGGACGCACTCCCGAGGCGAACAGCAGCTGCGGGGTGCGCAGTGGGTCGGCGGCCACCACGACGTAGTCGGCGCCCACGACCTGGCTGCCTCCGGTGCCACGGTCGCGCAGCCGCACGCCGGCAGCCCTCCCGTCGCGCACCAGGACCTGTTCGCACAGGGTGTTCGCGCGCAGTTCGACGCTGCTGCCCGGCCCCGTCGGGAGTTCCCCGAGGATGACGTCCGTACCGTGGCGCCGCAGTTCACCGCCGACGCGGGTGGCGGCCAGGGGCATGGCCCGCACCGTGCGGTCGGCGGCGCGTCCCTGGTCGAGTTCCCGGCCCAGCAGGTGGCGCACATGCGCGGCGAAGGGCGAGTCGTCGCACTGGGTACTGTCCACACAAAGCAGGCGTTCCGCGGTCTCGTACGCCTCGGCGAGCTCGGCGGGGGGCACAGAGCCGACGCGCTCGTCCTCACCGGCGCGCGGGGCGGCACCGAACCACAGGGTGCCCATGCCACCCACGCCGCATACCTGCTGGGCCGCGGGCAGGCCGTCGGCCGTCAGGTCGCCGGAGCCCACGGCGAACATGCCCGGCCTGTCGACGAGGGCCCGCGCGCGCTCCTCCGGGCTCTGGTTGTGCGCGACGGCCGAGGCGGCGGCCGTCGCGTACGGACGCTGGTGGGGGCCCTGGGCGGCGACCCGGGCGCGCTGCTGTTCCCCGGCGTCGGTGATCGTGGTCAGGTGTCGGCCCGGCGGGTCCGTGAGCACGGGGCCCGCCTCGACCAGCAGGACGCGGGCCGTGGGCTGCGCCGCGTGGATCTGGTGGGCGTACGCGGCGCCCGCCGGTCCGCTGCCGACGACGACCACGTCGACGGCGGCCGGGACATCGCCTGGGCCCTCGACCGCCGCCCGGGACTGGTGTGCTGACATGCTGTTCCTCCCTCGGAGCTCGGGTCGGCGGGTTACAGGGACCGGGCGACGACGACGCGCTGGATCTGGTTGGTGCCCTCGATGATCTGGAGCAGCTTCGCCTCGCGCATCCACCGTTCGACCGGGTGGTCCTCGACGTAGCCGTAGGCGCCGAGCGCCTGGACGGCATCCGTCGTGACCCGCATCGCGGTGTCGGTGGCGAAGAGCTTGGCGCGGGCCGCGGCGGCGGTGACCGCCGACGCGCTCGCACCGGAGTCGAGCGTCCGCGCCGCCTCGCGCACCAGGGCGCGGGCCGCGGCGATCTGCGTGGACATGTCCGCGAGCAGGAACGAAAGGCCCTGGAAGTCGATGACGGGGCGGCCGAACTGGCGCCGGGTCTTCGCGTACGCGACGGCGTGCTCCAGTGCCGCGGAGGCGAGGCCCACCGCGCAGGCGGCGATGCCGAGCCTGCCGCGGTCGAACAGTCCGGAGGCGATCAGGAAGCCCTTGCCGGGCCGTCCGATCATCCGGTCCGCCCCGACCTCGGCACCGTCGAACAGCACCGAGGCGGTGGGCGAGGAGCGCACGCCCATCTTCTTCTCCGGGCGCTGCACTTCGAGGCCGGGAGTGGCGGCGTCGGCGAGGAGCAGCGAGAGGCCGCGCACGCCCGGGCCGCCGGTGCGGCAGAAGACGTTGTAGAAGTCGGCCTGCCCGGCGTGGCTGGTCCACGCCTTGGTGCCGTCGACGGTGTAGGTGGCGCCGTCCTCACTCCGCCTGGCCGTGCAGGAAATGGCCCCGATGTCGGAACCCGCCTCGGCCTCGGAGATGCAGTTCGCGCCGAGCTGCTCACCGCCGAGCATGCCGGGCAGCCAGCGCTCGCGCTGGGCGTCGGTGCCGAAGGCGGCCAGCGGGTAGCACGCGAGGGCGTGGATGTTGACCGACTGGGCGACCGCGAGCCATCGCCTGGCCAGGATCTCCAGGACGCTCACGTGCACTGCGTGGCTCTGGCCGCCGCCCCCGTACTCGGTGGGGTACGGCAGGCCCAGCAGTCCGGCGCCGCCCAGCGTACGCAGGATGTCGCGCGGGAAGCGCGAGGCGGCCTCGAACTCGTCGGCGTGCGGCGCGAGTTCCTTGTCGGCCAGTGTCCCGGTCAGCGCCAGCAGGTCGCGGACGAACTCGTCCTGTTCCGTCGGCAGGTGCCTCGGGAGGCTTTCTGTGAGGGGCAGGGCTGTCATCGTGACGTCGGTCCATCTTCCGGTGGGTGGGGGCGGGGTGCGGGCGCCCGGTGGGGGGCGAGCAGGGCCAGGGCGAGCGTGGCCGGGTTCTGCGGCCGGTCGTAGGCGACGCAGACGGCGACGCCGTGCAGGGGGTGCAGGACCCGCCAGCGCAGTCCCGGTCGGCTTCCGCCGTCGGCCAGCAGCGCTCCCGGGTGCGGGGCGGGCAGGTTGATCGGCGTGGTCCCGGTGGCCTTGGCGCACGCCTCGTGGATCGCCCAGCGCCTGGCGACCGCGACGGCCTGCCGGTCGGCGGGCAGGGCGGCCAGCTCGCGCTGCTGCGCCGATGAGCAGCAGCGACGCAGCAGGCCCTGGGTGGGCGGTACCGGGACCTGGACGTCGACGCCCACCGCGCAGCCGGCTGCCACGGCGACGGCGATCGTCCCCTGGCTGTGCGAGACGCTGATGCCGGTGCCCGGCAGGTCCACCAGGACGGGCTTGCCGCGGTCGGTGGTGCCGATGCGGCAGGACCGTGTCCAGCGTCCCAGGGCGCGTTCCAGCGCCCAGCGCAGCAGTGTGCGTCCGGCAGTGAACTCGTGAGCCCTGTGCGGCGCGTAGCCACGTGCCCGGCGCAGTTCCTCGGCGCTGAGCAGGTGCGCGTGGGGCGCCGTCGCCGCCGTCGTGGCGCAGGCCACGAGGATGGCGTGGCGGCCCGGACTCATCTCCACGTGGCGGCTTCGGGCCAGACGCGCCTGACGCGCCGGACCGCGTAGTCCCAGTAGGAGCGCACCGACAGGTCCGCGTAGATGAAGTCCCGCTTGAGGGCGACGTCGTCGGCGGTGGCCCAGGTGTAGGGAACGCCGCTCTGCTCCGCGAGCAGTTGCAGGCGGCAGGCCCGCTCCAGGACCTGGGCGAAGACCGCGGCGTGCCGCACGCTCTTGCCGACGATCACCCCGCCGTGGTTGCGCAGCAGCACGCCCGAGGCGTCGCCGAGCGCCTCGGCGATGGCGTCGCCCGTGGCCTGGTCCAGGACCGTGTTGCTGGTCCGGGTGAACAGGGCGAGGTCGTCGGTGAAGTGCGCGCCGTCGTGCGAGACGGGGCGCAGTGCGAGGTCCGTGGCGCCGAAGACGAGGGTGTGCGGGGCGTGGCTGTGCACGATGCCGTTGACGTCCGGTCGCGCCCGGTAGATGGCCTGGTGCAGCGGGAGTTCGGGCGGAGCGAGTGGGTCGACGGGGGCGTCGGGGTCGATGGACGCGGCCACCACCTGGCCGGGAGTGGCCTCGTCGAACCCGCAGAGCGCGTTCTTGATGAAGAAGGTGTCGGAGCCGGGTGCCCGTGCGGATATCTGACCCTGGTTGAAGTCGTCGTGGCCGTCGAGGGAGAGCATGCGCGCCCCGGCGGCGATCTGGCCGGCCAGCCGGGCGGGCACCCGTGCAAGGGTGGCGCGGGAGGCCGGACCGGTTGCGGTGCCCGTGGTCACGGGGTGTCCTCCCGGTCGTCGTCGGCGGTCTCGGCCGCCATGGTGGCCAGCAGGTCGTCGAAGACCTGGTGGATCGTGTACGTACCGCGGGCGCGTCCGACGGCCCACTGCGCCGCTCCGATCGCACCGGCCGCGGCGGCGTCGAGCGAGCCCACCTGGTGGGTGAGCGTCAGGGTCTGCTCGGGCCAGGTGAGCCGGACCTCGTGGTCGCTGACCGCGGGGCCGCAGCGCAGCGAGGCGACGTCGGCGGCGGGCCGGCCGGTGTGCCGCTGCCACTGCCGGGCGAGCCGGGAGGCCGTGGTGCTCGGCCGGTGCCGCTTGGTGGCGGGGTGGCGTTCGAGGACGGCCGCCTCGGGGACCGCGCCGGTGATCCCGGCGCGGCCCATGGTGGTGACCACGTCGGCGACCAGGCGCAGCGCGCGGGTCTGGAGGTAGTTGCCCAGGGACAGGTTGGGAGCGAGGACGACGGCGGTGCCGGAGGCCCTTTCCTCAAGTGCCCGCAGGTGGCGCTCGTCGAGCCCGGAGACGCACTCCACGAGGGGGACGTCGAGGCGGGCGCTGAGGGCGGCGGCGCGCGCGACGGCCTCGGGCGCCGAGCAGTCGACGAGAACGCCGGGCGCGGGCACCGTGTCGCACTGCTCGGGGCGCCGCGGGTCAAGGAGGTGGGCGGTGAGTCCCTCCTCCGTGGCGAGCAGGTGCACGGCCCGGGCGAGAGCGCCCGTGCCGAAGACGCCGAGGACGGTCTCAGCCATCGACGGCCTGCTCTTCGCGCAGGTGGCGACAGACCAGTTCAACCAGAGTGTCGATCGTCTCGAAGTGTTCGCTCTCCTCCTCCGGGTCGAGGTAGACGCCGAGCTCGTTCTCCACCGTGTCGATCATGCGAATGTAAGCCAACGACGAGTAACTGACCTGGGGAAGCGACCAGTTGGCCGCCGCCAGGTCCTGTTCGGTCAGGTCGCCCTCCGCCGACCTGAGCACGATGCGCACAAGGTGCGGGCGGATGTGGTCCGGGGAGGCCGTCATGGCTGCGCTCTCCTTGGGTGTGGTCACTGGAAGTCCTGCGCTGTGTCGAACAGGCGGCGGAGCTCCGCGCTGGCGGGCTTGCCGCTGGTGCCCCGGGGAATGCGGGGCACGATGCGTACGAGGCTGGGGACCTTGTACGGGGCGAGGCGCTCGGCGACGTACCGGCGCGGTACGGCGGGGTCGAGGCCGGGGGCTCCGGCGAGCACCGCCGCGAGGGTGGCCGTGCCGTGCCGGTCCGTGATCTCCAGGACGACCGCGTCGTCCACTCCCGGCGCCCCGGCGAGGGCCGTGGAGACCTCCACGGCATCGATCTTTCGGCCTCCGACGTTGATGACCTGGCTCGTGCGCCCGGTCAGGACGAGGCTCCCGTCCCGCAGGTGGCCCACGTCGCCCGTGCGGTAGAAGCCGTCCGGGTCGATCCGCTGCTCCAGCACCCCGGGGGCGTTGAGGTAGCGGGTCCCCATGGACTGGCTCCTGACCGAGACGACGCCCGGCTCCCCGGCGGCGCCGGCACGCAGTTCGACGCCGGGCAGCGCCTGGCCGAGGCCGGGGTCGGTGCGCGGGTCGGCGGCGAAGGTGAGCGGCCCGGCCTCGGCGATGCCGTAGTAGTTCTGCAGCGGCACGCCGGTGCTCTCCTCGAACAGCCGCTTGGTGCGTGGATCCAGGGGTGCGGCGGACGAGATCGCCATGCGCAGTTCGGGCAGCGGTCCGGGGCCCGACCCGTTGCGCATCAGCGACTCGTACAGGGCGGGGAAGCCGATGAGGCGGGTGGCCCCGCTGTCGCGCAGGGTGCGGGTGACCGCCCCCGCCGTCGGCAGTCCGCTGCCCAGGCGCAGGCACGCGCCGACGAGGAACGTGGAGAGCAGGGAGGTGTTGAACGCCAGGCCGTTGGAGAGCGAGGCGAAGCACAGAATGGTGTCCTGGCCCGAAAGGCCGGTGCCCTCGGCCCAGTTGGCGGCTGCGCGGTAGACGGCCTCGCCGCGGAACTCGATGCAGCTGGGGGAGCCGGTGGAGCCGGAGGTGAAGCGGCAGACCTCCGTCTCCCGGTGCAGCTCGGGGCGGTCCGCCACCTCGGGGAAGCGGGTGATGTGCAGGGAGCCCGGAGCGGCGAGCCAGGAGCCGTGGCCGGGCACCGGGGTGGCTTCCTCGTGAACCAGCAGGTCGAGTCCGCAGCCACGCTGGATGCCCTCGGTCTCCTGGGGTCCGGCAGCCCGGTCGATGAGGAAGGGCACGCAGTCGGCCCGCAGGGCGGCCAGGTACGCCACCACGTAGTCGGCGGAGTTGGCGGCCTGGATGCCGACGCGCGGCCGGTCGCGGCCGGTGGGCAGGTTGGCGAGCCCGGTCGCGAACCGGTCCGCGGCCGCGTCGAGTTCGCGGTAGGTCAGGGTGGTGTGCCGGTCGGCGACGGCGGGTGCGCCGCCGTGCTCGCACAGGGTGTGGGTGAGGAGGTCGGTGAGCACGGCCGTCACCGCTGTCCGTGGGCGTGGGCGGGCTGGAGGCGGTCGATCTTGACCGTGGAGGTGCCGGGGGTGCCGAGCATGGCGACGTAGAGGACCTCGTCCTCGTCCGCGAGGCCCGCCAGGGAGTGCCAGCGCCCGGCGTCGAAGCCGCCGATGGTGGTGACCGCGGTGCCGGTGGCCGTGGCTCCGAGGTAGACGAGGTGGGCCAGAGCCCCGGAGCGCAGCAGCGCTTCGTCGACGCCGCGCATGCCGTGCCGGAAGATGTTCTGGTGCCGTGCGTGGAAGACGACGGCGGCGCAGGTGTGGCGCAGCTGCTCCTGGCCCATACAGAAGCGCACGATGTCCTCGGCGCTCGCGTGGGTGGTGCTGGTGGGTTCGGCGGCGATCTTGCCGTTGCCCAGGACCGGGTAGGCGCCGGGGGCGAGTCCGGTGACGCGGCGGGCGACCAGGGTGGCGCCGAAGCCGGGGGACGCGGGCAGGTCGGTGACCAGCGGGGTGCCCAGGGCGGACAGGGCCTCCCGCAGGCGCGGCAGCGGGAGTTCGGCGTCGCCGAAGTCCTTGGCCGAGCGCCGCCGGGCGGCGAGGCCCGCCAGGGTGCCGGAGGCCGGCGGGTGGGCCTCGCCGTCGCGCTCCGGGGCGAGCAGGGGGCGCGGACGCGGGGCGGCGGAGGGGGCCGGCGGGCTCTGCAGGCGTGGCAGCAGGCCGCGCCAGCATCGGGCCTCGGAACCGTTCCTGACGCGGGGCACCGGCGGTATGCCCCGCCAGTCCGTGCAGGTCCAGCCGGATACGGACGGCTGCCCCGTGCCGGTGCGGTCGGCCACCAGCAGGACGCTGTGGGGGGCGAGGTGGTGCTCGTCCAGGCGCAGCAGGGTGCCGAGGGGGCCGGTGGCCGCCCTGGTCAGCCACTGGGCGCGCCGGTGGCCGCGGCCGGCCAGGCAGAGCAGGTGGGTGCCGAGATGGGCGGCGTCCAGCTGCGCGTAGAGGTAGCCCCGGTCGTCGTACTTGCGGATGGACATCCACGGCCGTACGGCGATGAGGACCAGGAAGCCCTCGGGCGACGGGAGCGCGAGCCCGCCCCGGGCCAGTGCGTCGGCGACCTGCTCCCCCTCGTGGAGCAGGCGGCAGCCGCGCCGGGTGACGGCCACCGAGAAGACCCGCGGCCCGTTGGGCCCGTACGTGACGACGTAGGTCTCGTACGGGTACAGCGCGCCGGCCGAGGGTACGGAGGGTCCGCCGTGGAGCGAGCCCTCCGCGGAGGCCTCGAGCAGGGCGAGCGCGTCGCGCAGTTCCCCGGGCAGGTCGATGCGCCGAGGTTCGGGGGCGCCGTCGGGGACGGCGGCGAGGGACATCTGCTGCCAGAAGCGCAGGGCGTCCTCCACGGCCGCGTCCGCGGACTGGGGGCGGGGGCCGGTGGCCGCGTCCCCGATGCCGGCCTCGACGCGCTCGGTCGGCCGGCCGTCCATCACGGAGGCTTTCTCGTTCACCGGTTTCGCTTCTCCTTCCTGCCGGGGTGGGTTCGGCCTCGGCGTCTGAGTTGTCGCTTGCGAAGGGGTGACACTTGCACTGTGAATACGCAGAGTAATGACCGGAATTTGGCTCCCTCATTCCCCGGCAGCGGCTTCGATCTTGCCAGAAGAGTGTCGATCCGTGTAGACCATTCGGTGACCGATATCGGCCGTGACCGGCTCCGGACATGCAAGGCGGGAAATCAATTAGATGCTGTTGCAGACATTTTCAGGGGCGGAATTTTCTCCGGTGGAAACACTGTCCCAACTGATCGCCAGGCAGGAGGGCGCGCTGCTCGCGGCCGACGAGGCCACCCGCTCCCTGCGGACGCAGCTGGCCGCCCTCGCTGTGCACGCCGCCGGGCCCGCGCAGGCGGCGACGGACGTCGAGGAGATCACGGACCCGGCCCGCGTCCGGGCCCTGCTGGACTCCGTGGCCACCATGGCCCGACAGCAGATCCGGGTCATCCAACCGTCCGCCGTCGCCCGCCGGCTGATCGCCGAATGGCCGGTCGCGGACGCGTACGAGCCCGGCGGCGTCGGCGTCCGGACCATCCACCAGAGCTCCCTGCTGCACAGCGAGCAGGCGGCCGGCTACCTGGAGCGGCTCTCGCGGCGCGGTGTCCACGTGCGGGTCGCACCGCTGCTGCCGTTCCGCCTGATCCTGGTGGACGAGGCGTTCGCCCTGGCCTGCCCGCCGTCGACGACGCTGCTGGTCAGGCGGCCCGCACTGCTGCAGCTTCTCGGCCGGGTCTTCGAGTTCTGCTGGGACGGTGCCCGCGAGCTGCACACGCCGTCGGCGCCCGCCACCCCTCAGGAGCCGACCGTGCCGGTCGTCGGCAGCGGTGGTCGGGAGATCGTCCTCAGCGAGCAGGAGACGGTCATCCTGCGGCTGTGGGCGAAGGGGCGGCAGGACGTCGAGGTCGCCCGCGAACTGCGCGTGTCGCCGCGCACCCTGCGCCGCACGGTGTCCGCGCTGCTGCGCAGGCTCGGCGTGAGCAGCCGCTTCGAGGCCGGGGTCGTGGCGGCCCGCTCACCCCGGCTCCTCGAGGGCGCGGGGCATCCGCCGCTCCCCGCCTGACGCGCCCACCCCCCGCCCCGGGCCGCCGCAACCTTCCTTCCACACCACCGAGGAGTCCCTTGTGTCCACCACGCCCGCCCCTTCCGCCATCGACACGCTCTACGGCCCGCCGCTGCCCGTCCTGGGCGCCGACGTGCGCGTACCCCTCGTCACCGGCGGTGAGGTGTCCTACGGGGCGCTCGACTACGCGGCGAGTGCCCCGGTCCTGAGCAGCGTCTGGGACGACGTCAGCGCCTACATGCCCTACTACGGCAGCGTGCATCGCGGTGCCGGCCACCTGTCGCAGCTGTCCACCGACCTGTTCGAGCGGGCTCGGCGGACGGTCGGCGACTTCGTCGGCTGCCGGCCCGACGACGAGGTCGTATTCACCCGCTCGACCACCGACTCGCTGAACCTGCTGGCGGCCGCGCTCCCGGCGGGGGCCCAGGTCTACGTCTTCGAGACCGAGCACCACGCCGCCCTGCTGCCGTGGCCGCAGGCGCGGCGCACCGTGATGCGGGCTCCGAGCAGCGCGTACGAGGTCGTGGAGATCGTCGCCGAGACGCTGGCGGGCCGCGACCCGCAGCGACCCGGCCTCGTCTGCGTGACGGGCGCCTCCAACGTCACGGGCGAGATATGGCCCGTCGAGTCGATCACGGAGGTCGCGCATGCGGCCGGGGTGCGCGTGGTGCTGGACGCCGCCCAGCTGGTGCCGCACCGCCCGGTGGACGTCGCCCGACTGGGCGTGGACTACGTCGCGTTCTCGGGCCACAAGATGTACGCGCCGTTCGGGGCGGGGGTGCTGGCCGGGCGCGCGGACTGGCTCGGCGCCGCGGCACCGTACCTGGCCGGCGGCGGAGCGAGCAGGCGTGTCGTGCACGGGGCCGGTGCGCTGTCCGTCGAGTGGCAGCAGGGGGCCGCGCGGCACGAGGCCGGATCGCCGAACGTGGTCGGGGTGCACGCGCTGGCCTCCGCCTGCCGGGCGCTGACGTCGGCGGGCCTCGCGTCGATCGCCGCGCGCGAGGAGGCGCTGCTGCGCCGGACCCTGGCCGGCCTGGCCGGGATCGAGGAGGTCACGGTGTTGTCCTTGCTGGGCGGATCGGCGCCGCGGGTCGGCGTGATCAGCTTCGTGGTCGAGGGCTGGAACAGCGCCCACCTGGCCGCGGCGCTCTCGGCCGAGTACGGCATCGGGGTGCGCGACGGCATGTTCTGCGCCCACCCCCTGGTCCGCGGCCTGCTCGGCAACGCGCCCGACCACTCCGACGAGTGCGGGGCCCCCGAGCCACTGGCGCCGGGCGAGCGACCGGTGAACGCGGTGCGGGCCAGCTTCGGCGCCGGCACGCCCGTGGAGCACCTGGACCGTCTGGTGGCCGCCGTGGCGGAACTCGCCTGCGACGGGGCCCGGTGGACCTACCGCACGGAGGCGGGCCGCTGCGTCCCGGTGCGCTGAACCGGGAAACGCGCGCAGTGCCCGCCTGCCGGACGGCAGGCGGGCACACGGTTCCCATCGGGGTTTCCGATTGAATACGAACGCATTCTTTCCGCCCGCACATTTCAACGCCGCAAGCAATTCACCGGAACACGAATGAATTGTTCTTACGAGGGCTCGGAGCGGAGGAAATTCCCCACCCAACCCCGCCCCGTGACCACGTACTGTGATCAGCGGCGGGGGGCGGGGCTCAGTAGGTAGGCATCGCCGGGTCGATCCGCTGCGCCCAGGCCAGGATGCCCCCGCCCAGGTGGACCGCGTCCCGGTGACCGCTGCGCTTGACCACGGCGAGGACCTCCGCGGAGCGGATGCCCGCCCGGCACAGCAGCACGGTCCTGCGGTCCGCGGGCAGCCGTGCGGCGGCGTCGCCGTGGAGGAACTCCCCCTGCGGGACGAGCACCGAGCCCGGCACATGGGCGAAGGCGTACTCGTCCGGCTCGCGGACGTCGACCAGGTTGACCGGCGCGTCCGCGTCGAGCAGTTCCTTCAGCTGCTCCGCGGAGATCGTGGACTCCCGCGCGGCCTCGGTCGCCTCCGGCGAGAGCAGCCCGAAGAAGGGCTCGGCGGCGGCGGGTTCGGCCGGGCGCGCGGCCCGCTCGTGCGGGCGCAGCGGTACGGTCGCGCACGTGCCGGTCATGGCGTCGTACTTCGTCACCCGGCCGACCAGCGGCTCCCCCTGACCGGTGAGCAGCTTGATCACCTCGGTGGCCAGGGCGATCCCCAGCCAGGCGCCGACCACCTTCAGGGTGCCGGACATGCCCCGGAAGTAGGGGGCGGGAGGCTTCGGGAACAGGTCCCTGAGGCCCGGGCCGTGCCGGTCCCAGAAGACCGAGACGCGCCCTCCGGTCGCCTCCATGGAGCCCCACACGAAGGGGATGCCCGCCTCGGCGCAGACGTCGTCGACGAGCCGGCAGCGGGCCGGGTCCTCCCCCGCGCACACCACGAGGTCGTAGTCCTGGACCAGTTCGCGTGCGCGCGGCAGCTCGAACCGGTCCTCCGCCACGGTGCGCACGAACGGATGGGTGCGCCCGAGCGCGCGGGTCCAGGCCGTGGCCCGGTCCGCGGGCTCCGCGTCCGGCAGTCCGAGGTAGCGGTCCCACGGATTCATGGGCGAGCCGTCGGCGACACCGATCAACCCCACGCCGGAGTCGGCGAGATGGGCGATGAGCGGGGCGCCGATCTCGTCGGCGCCGATGACCAGGACCCGGCCCCCGGCGAGTCGGCGCTGCCCCTCGGCGCCGTGTCCTGCGAGTATCAACTGGTGTGCCTGGCGGCTTGTTTCTTCGGCGGGCAGGCCGGTGGCGGGGCGCGCCAGCGGGGGAATCGGCATGCGGGTCTCCTGTGGGTGTACGGGAGCGGTCACGGCTGCTGGTCGTCGGACTCGGCGGCCCAGTCGGGTATGTGCAGGATCTCCAGCACGGCGGCCCCCCAGTTGAAGCCGTAGCCGGTGCCGGCGAGCACCACGCGGTCGCCGGCTTCCAACTGCCCCGTGGTGAGCAGGTGATCGAGGCCCGCGACCTGGTCGCCGGAACCGAGGTGGCTGACCTGGCGGCCGAAGTCCCAGGTGGTCCGCTCCCGGCCCACCCCCATGTCGGCCAGCATGCTCCACCAGCGCACGGTCTGGCCGTTGTGGGGCATCACGAAGCTGCGCACGTCCGCGGCGTCGGTCTCCGCCTCGTCCAGGGCCTGCTCGATGCAGCCGCCGATGCCCCCCGCGATCCGCAGGGAGATCGCCTCCAGGTCGTCGAGGTTCCTGCGCATGAAGTCCGCCTTGCGGGCCCGCATGTTCAGCGGCTTCTCCCCGGACGCCGGGGCGTCCTTGAGGCCGCGTCCGCGGTACATGTGCTCCAGGGCGGGGTCGGAGGTCAGTGCGCAGGACAGGACCTTGGCGAAGCCGGGCTTGCGGCCGAGGAGCAGCGCCGTGCCGCCGTCCGCCATCACCGTGCCGCTCTCGGTGCGGAAGCGGTCGAAGCCGGGCGGGCAGAACCGCTCGCCCGTGGTGATGAGTACGGTGGCGTCCTCGTCGTGTCCTGCGAGGTGCCCGGCCGCCAGTGCCAGCGCCGCCATTCCGCCGTTCGACTTCTGGTCGACCTCGACGGCCGGGGCGCTTCCCCCGACGGTGTGGTGCTGGATGTAGGAGGAGGGCGTCCACATGTCCTGGCCCTGGAAGTAGGCGCTGGCGTGGAGCAGCAGGCGCACGTCGCACGGTGCCGTCGCGTCCCCGGCGCGTTCCAGCGCCTGGCGGGCCGCGGCCACGGCCAGGTCGGGGGCGAACGCGTCATCGGAGACCGTGACCCCGAGGAGGGCGTTGGCGGTGTACTCGGCGGAGGCATAGCGCCCGTCCCGTACAGCCTCCTCGAGGTCGAGCCGGCGGCCCAGCCGTACACCCAGGGACGTGAGGTAGATGTCGTTGAGGATCATGTCGGGACCTTTCGGACGTGCAACGGTGGTTTCGCGGCGGATCGGTGGGGCCGGTCCGCCGCGCGGAGTGCCTCACAGATAGGCCCCCCCGGTGGTCTCCAGGCGCTCGCCGGTGATCCACCTGGCCTGCTCCGAGGCCAGAAAGGCGACGGCGTCCGCCACGTCCTCGGGCTGCCCGAGCCGTCCGAAGACGGTCAGCGCCGCCGCAGCCGCGGCGTCCTCGGGGTGCGCGCGCATGCGCGCGCGGTGGAAGTCCGTCTCGATCAGCCCGGGGGCGACGGTGTTGACCGTGATGCCACGCGGGCCGAGTTGCGCCGCGAGGGAGCGGCTGAACGCCTCCAGCGCCCCCTTGCTCATGGCGTACGGCAGGACGTGCGGGTGGGCGATGCGGTTGGCGACCGAGGAGACGTTGACAATCCGTGCCCCGTCGCGCAGCAGCGGCAGGAGCCGCTGGACGACGAAGACGGGGGCCTTCACGTTGACGGCGAAGACCCGGTCCAGGTCCGCGCCGGTGAGGCTGGTGATGTCGGCGCGGCAGCCCACGCCCGCGTTGTTGACCAGTATGTCGAGCCCGCGGGCCCCCGTGCGCTCGAGCAGTCCCTCCTCGACACACGCGGCCAGGGCGGCGATGGCCTCCTCGTCCGCCAGGTCGGCGCGCACCGCGAAGGCGTCCCCACCGGCGGCGCGCACGGCCGCCACGGCTGCCACGGCCGCCTCGTCGTCCCGCCCGTAGTGGACGGCCACCACCCGGCCCGGACCCGCGAGCCGTTCGACGACGGCTCGGCCGATGCCCCGGCTGCCGCCAGTCACCAGTGCGGTGCGCGGTGCGGTGTCCGCTGTCACAGTTGTCTCCTGAAGGGGTGTCGGATGGGAGGGGCGTCGTTCACGGGCGGGCGAGGAGCGCGCAGAGCACGCGTTCCAGGCACGCCTCCGGTGCCGGGTCGAGGCTTTCGGCCCGCCAGGCGACGAAGCCGTCCGGGCGCACGAGGAGCGCCCCGTTGTCGCGGACGCCCACCTCGGCGGTCCAGGAGCCGTCGTCGATGCGGTGCCCGTCGGCCGGTACGCCGCCCAGGGAGGCCGCGGCCTTGTCAAGGGCGTCGAGCCAGGGCGCCCCCGCGGGGCCGGTCAGGAGGGTGAGGCGTCCGTCCACCAGGTCGAGCGTGGAGCGGATGCCCTCCTCCCCGGGCAGCCAGCGGTGCGGCAGGCGGGAGCCGGGCGCCCCGTCCAGGTTGCGGGCCACGTCCTCGGTGGAGGGCGGCTCTGCCCCAGCGCCGAGCACGACGGCCGAGGCGTAGCGGTAACCGAGGTGCACCACGGGGGCGTTGAGCGCCCCGGCCGCCGCCCTGCGCGCGCGACCCTCGGCCCCGGTCGCCCAGTGCAGGGAGGGGTCCTTCAGGCGCAGCGTCGACTGTTCGAGCGCGGACCGGGCGACGGGCAGGCGTTCGGCCTCGTAGGTGTCGAGGAGCGCCTCGTGCGCCGTCCCGTGCAGAACGTGGGCCAGCTTCCACGCGAGGTTGTGGGCGTCGGCCACTCCCGTGTTCATGCCGAAGGCGCCGACGGGCGGGATGGCATGCGCCGCGTCCCCGGCGAGGAAGACGCGCCCGGAACGGAACCGGTCGGCGATCAGGCCCCGGACCTGCCAGGGCAGGATGCTCACCACCTCGGGGGTCACGCCGGTGTCGCGGCCGAGCGCGGCGCGGATGCGCGCGGCGCACCGTTCGGGCGTGAAGTCGCCGGCTTTCGTACCGGATTCGCGGGGGTAGCGGAAGTGGTAGATCCACTCCGTGCCGCCGTCGACCGGCAGCAGCCCGCCGGGTGCTTCGGGGGTGGTGATGTCACACACCACGAAGGTGTGTCCGCGGGTCAGGGCGGACAGGTCGGCCCGGAAGAGCACGCTGATCAGGGGGTCACCGATGACGCCGGGTCCGCCGGTGCCGATCCCCAGCCGGTCCCGGACACCACTGCGCGCGCCATCGGCGGCGACCAGGTAGCGGGCCCGGATCTCGCGGGTCCCCCGGTCGTCGGCGACCTGCGCGGTCACCCCTCCCTCGTCCTGGGTGAAGGCGCGCAGTTCGGTGCCGAACGCGATGCGCGCCCCGGCCTCCCGGGCGGCCTCGATGAGCACACGGTCCAGCCGCCCCTGAGGGCAAGTGCCGCGCAGGCTCTGCGGGGTCAGCCCGGCATAGGCGTCGTCGCGGGGCAGGGCCCGCCGCGCCTCCTCGTCGAGGTCGGCGTCGGCGAGCGTGGGCGCGGCGAACATCTGCGGGCCGCTGCCGGTCATGTCCACGCACTGGGCGTCCACGGTGTCGGCGAGGCCCGCGGCACGCAGGATCTCCACGGTGCGCGGGCCGATCCCCATCGCGCGCGGGTGCGCGAGCGGGGCCTCGTGCCGTTCGACGACCGTGCAGGGGATGCCGGCCCGGGACAGGAACAGGGCGGTGCACAGCCCCACCGTGCTGCCCCCGACGACCAGTACGCCGGTGTTCTCGTCGGGCATGGGTGTTCCGCTCCAATCAGGGGAGGTCGGTGGAGGGGGCCGCGTCGAAGGCGGGCATGTGCGGGGCGCCCGGGTCCCAGGAAGCCACGAAGCGCGGCTGCCGGGAGGCATCCATCATTTCCAGGTCGACACCGAGGCTCTCGACCTTGTGGTAGGTGTACGGCCGGCCCAGCGGGCAGGCGCTGAACTGCTGGGCGAAACCGGCTTCGGACAGCCGCGCGGAGCTCGCCGTCACGTCCTCGGTCCAGTAGCCGAGGTGGTGGCAGCGGGAGCCCAGGGTCGAGTCCCAGGGGCTGCCCTCGGGGCCCTGGACGAGTTCGATGTAGGGCGGGCCGCCGCGGGTGAAGGCGAGCCGGTAGTTCCACTCGCCGAGGGAGTCCTCCAGGACTCCCGACCACTCGGCGCCGACGCTGCGTGTCAGGTCGTCCATGGCCCGCTCGATGTCGGACACGACGAAGCACACGTGGTAGAACACGGCTCAGGCCAGCTTCTCGATCACGTTCAGCACGTCGGCGGGCACGGGCATGGCGTTGGCCTCGTCGGCGAGCGCCCTGGCCCGATCACGGTAGGTCTCCCGGGTCAGCAGGTCCTCTGCGGCACCGGCCAGCGCGTCCGGGGTGTCGTCGCCGGGCAGGAGGCAGCGGGCGGAGCCGTAGGCGGCCAGGCGCTGCGAAGGGGCCACCAGCTTGGGCATGTTGGGCACGAGCAGCTGCGGAATGCCGTAGACCATCCCGGTGAGCGCGGTGCCGCCGCCCGCGTGGTGGACGAGCAGGTCGCAGGTCCTCGCCACCGTGTCGAAGGGCAGCCAGCCGACCTTGGTGCCGGTCGCCGCGCTCAGCTCGTCGGCGACCGCGGCCGGTGCGCTGACCAGCAACTCGGCCTCGAGAGGGGCCAGCTTGCGGACCAGTTCGACCAGGTAGTCGAAGAAGTAGCCGGGGGCCGTCTTGGTGCCGGCGGTGATGGCGACCCGGGGCGCGGACCCCTTGGCGTACATCCACGGCTCGATCACAGGCTGCTCGTTGCAGGGAATCCACCGCATCGAGATGCCCCGCGGGGCCTCGGGGTCGCGCACGCTGGGCGGGCAGACGTCGATCCACAGCGACTGGTCCGGGATGCCGTCCAGGCCCAGTGCCTCCAGTTCCGGCCGCATCTCGATCTCGGCGGCCACGTCCACGGCCTGCGGCTCACCGGAGTCCCACGCCTGGCGCACGTAGGGCACGCCGATGCGCGCGGCCAGGACGGCGGCCGAGTAGGTGAGCGTGCCGCCCACGACGACGTCGGGGCGCCACGTGCGAGCCAGTTCGAGGAGGGGCTCCTGGTAGAGCGCCGCCATGCGGCCGAAGGCGTGACCGATGGACCGCATGCGTACGTCGGGGTCGTCGGACGGGAGGACGGGCGCGCCGTCCCGGTCGGTGGTGATGTGGTGGCGGATGGGGACGTCGGAGACGCAGACACCGGCGAGTCCCGCGCCGGCGATCGCCGCCATCGTCTCCTGGTTGGAGGCGACGAGCACCTCGTGACCGGCGTTGCGGGCCGCCGTGGCCAGGGGGGTGAGCGCGTAGACGGTGGCGGGGCTGCCGCCGGTGACGAAGAGGATGCGCAAGGGAAGACCTCACTCGGAGTCGGGAAGGGTGTGCCGGGGGGGGGGAGGCCACAGGAAGGGGCCCTGGGCGGGCGCCCCCGGGCGGGCCGCATCAGGCGCGGGGCAGGGCGACTTCCTCGGCGGGCTCGGGGAGCTTCGCGGCCACGGGGGACGCGGGTTCCGCGGCGCGCCGGGGGCGTCCCCAGCGGCGCATGACCGGTGTTTCGACCCCGTGGTAGAGGCCCAGGGACAGCAGCAGGCTGACGACCAGGGCGAGCAGCGAGACCAGCACGCTCTGCACCGTTGTCAACGGGTGCGCCGCGCCTGCGAGTTGCTCAGCGATGCAGGCCAGCACGATGCCGTGCAGGAGGTAGAAGGCGAACGACACCTCGCCCAGGCGGCGCATCACCCGGCCCTTGAGGCCCGTGCGCAGGCCCTCGGTGTCGGCGGTGGCGAGCGCCGCGATCAACAGGGCGAGCGGGACGACGGTGACCGCCGCGACGGTGAACAGCATCGGGGTGTACACGCCTACGACGTACGCCGCGACGGTCAGCGCGGCGGCGGGCAGCACTCCGAGGCCGATCCACCGGCCGCTGAGGACCACGCGTGCCATCAGCATGCCGAGAACGAACTCGAGGAGCCGGGACAGCGGGAAGATGTAGACGAACCACAGGCCCTTGACGGAAACGCCGTCCAGCCACGACCCGACCGTCGGGAATGCGGGCGACGACGGGAGCAGGTGGGCGGCCACCAGCGGCAGCAGCATGACAGCCGCGGCGAAGCCCGCGGCCCACCACCACAGGCGGCCGGCGCGAATCCGGCCGACCAGGGGGAGCAGCAACGGGAACAGGGCGTAGAAGAGCAGCTCGCAGGAGAGCGACCAGCTGGCCCCGTTGACGCTGAGGAAGACCATCGGGTCGGATGACCAGGACTGCAGCAGGAGCAGGTTGAGCACGGCCGTGCCGAGGGGGGTGGCGGCCGCGGCGTACACGGCCATGGCCAGCGCGAAGGTCACCACGTGGTTGGGGAAGATCTTCACCAGGCGGCGGCGCAGCACCCGGGCATACGTCTCCCCCGGCCGCGTCGACCAGGTGAGGACGAAGCCGCTGAGGACGAAGAAGAACGAGACGCCGATGGTCCCGGCGGTCTTGGTGGCGGTCATCAGGCCGTCGGCGGCGCCGGAGCCCGCGGCGAAGAGGCCGCCGGTGGCGAGGTGGCAGACGAACACCAGGGCCGCGGCGACGAACCGGGCTCCGGTGAGGGAATCGAGGCGGTGGTGGCGCGCAGCACCCGCGGCGCTCTCCATGGGGGTCTCCTGAATCGGGGCGATGTGGGGTCAGACCCGGGCGAGGGCTCTGACGTGCCTGCCGTACACGGAGCCGGCGGTGAGCCGGTCGGCGAGCTCCCTGAGCTGGTCCATGCCGATGAAGCCCATGCGGAAGGCGGTCTCCTCCAGGCAGGCGATCTGCATGCCCTGGCGCTTCTGAAGGACCTGCACGTACTGGCCGGCTTCCATCAGGCTGTCGTGGGTGCCCGCGTCGATCCACGCGTTGCCGCGGCCGAGCTGGACGATCCGGCCGCGCCCCTCCTGCACGAGCAGGCGGTTGACGTCGGAGATCTCCAGCTCGCCGCGGGCCGAGGGCGAGATCTTCTCGGCGTAGGCCAGGGCGTCGTTGCTGTACATGTACAGCCCGGTGACGGCGATGTTGGACGGCGGTTCCACGGGCTTCTCCACGATGTCCACGAGCTCGCCGCCGGCGTCGAGCACGGCGACGCCGTAGCGTTCGGGGTCGGAGACGGGGTAGCCGAAGACGGTGCAGCCGTCGACCTCCTGCGCGGCTCGGTGCAGCGCGGCGGGCAGGCCCTGGCCGTAGAAGATGTTGTCGCCGAGGATCAGGCAGACGTCCTCGTCGCCCGCGAACTCCCGGCCGATGACGAGGGCTTCGGCGATGCCGCGCGGCTCGTCCTGCACCGCGTACCGCAGGTCGAGCCCGAGGTGGCTGCCGTCGCCGAGCAGGGCGCGGAAGGCCTCGACGTGGCTGCTGTTGGTGATGACCAGGATCTCGCGCATCCCGGCGAGCATCAGCACCGACAGGGGGTAGTACACCAGGGGCTTGTCGTAGATGGGCAGCAGTTGTTTGGAGCTGATGGTGGTCAGGGGCAGCAGTCTGGTTCCGGAGCCTCCGGCCAGCAGAATTCCGCGCATCGCGATGGGTTTCCTTGCCCTAGGAGCAGTCAGTTGACGGTGCCGGTCAGCGCTCCGGGCCGGTGGGCGCGGGGTGGCCGACCGGAACCGAGCGGGCGCCACCAGCCGGGGTTCTCCCGGTACCAGTCGACGGTGGCGGCCAGTTGGGTGTCGAAGTCGTGGAGCGGCCGGTAGCCGAGCTCGTCCCGCGCCTTGCTCCAGTCGACCGAGTAGCGCAGGTCGTGGCCCTTGCGGTCGGCCACCCGGTCCACCAAGGACCAGGTCCTGCCGGTGGCGCCGAGCAGCCGCCGGGTCAGCTGGCGGTTGCTCAGTTCCTTTCCGCCGCCGAGGTTGTAGATCTCGCCCGGGCGGCCCGCGCGGCGCACGAGGTCGATGCCCCGGCAGTGGTCCTCGACGTGCAGCCAGTCGCGCACATTGGCCCCCTCCCCGTACAGCGGGACGGGGAGTCCGTCGAGGAGCCGGGTGGTGAAGTGGGGGATGACCTTCTCCGGGTGCTGCATCGGGCCGTAGTTGTTGGAGCAGCGGGTGACGCGCACGTCGAGGCCGTGGGTGCGGTGGCAGGCCAGGGCCAGCAGGTCGGACGACGCCTTGGAGGCGGAGTAGGGGGAGTTGGGCCGTACGGGGTGGCTCTCGTCCCAGGAGCCGTGCTCGATCGACCCGTACACCTCGTCCGTGGAGACGTGCACGAAGGTGCGGACGTGGTGGCGGATCGAGGCGTCCAGCAGGTTCTGCGTCCCCAGGACGTTGGTCCGCAGGAAGGCGCCGCTGTCCTCGATCGAGCGGTCGACATGGGACTCCGCGGCGAAGTGCACCACCGCGTCGATGCCGGGCAGCAGCGCGTCGAGGGTGGCGCGGTCGCAGATGTCGCCGCGGCGGAAGCGCAGCCGGTCGTCATCGGCCAGGTCCGCCAGGTTGGCGGGGTTGCCGGCGTAGGTGAGCTTGTCCAGGACGGTGACCGCACGCACCTCCGCATCGGCCGACCGGAGCAGCATGCGGACGTAGTGGGAGCCGATGAAGCCCGCGCCCCCGGTGACGAGCAGGTGCGTGCCCTTCTGCATTTACCCCTCCTGGGAAATCGAAGCATGACGATCGGCCACCCGAAACAGCGCGACGACAGGAACCTAAATCAACCGGGAGAGGACTGTAAAGCCCTATCCCTTTGGGGCCGAAAACAATTACAGGTAAAGCGATGCGTGTAACCGCACATTCCTGAAGTCTTTGCAGGCAAACACATCAACACTGCAGGCAAAAACGCTTCTGAAGTGCACGTATCGGCACTTGACTGAGTTCGAACGAGGCACGTACCTTGCAGAGCGATTACGTGCCGCATTGCCGGTCGCGGCGGTCGAAATTCGACTTGGATCTCTTTTTGCACGCGAACTTCACGCCGCCCGCACGGGCATTTCGCCATTTCAGGAGGGGAAACCAGGTGGGGCAGAGTACGGCCGGATTCCACACGGTGAGGACCGAAGAGTCAGCCCCGGGCCCCCTCGCGGAACAGCAGCCTGGCTGGCCCGACCGGCAGTTGCTGGGACACGTCCGCGCGACGCTGGCCGGGCGCCCCGGCCTCGTCACCGCCGAGGACACAGCCCGTCTCAGGTCCCTGCTGGCCCAGGTGGCCGCGGGGAACCTGCGGATACTGCAGGCGGGCGACTGCGCGGAGGACCCCGCCCACTGCACCCCGCGCGGGGTGCGCGGCACCGTGCGCCTGCTCGACGAGCTGGCCGCCGCGATGGAGGACGGCACCGGACACGGGGCCCTGCGCGTCGGCCGGATGGCGGGCCAGTTCGCCAAGCCGCGCTCGCGGCCCACCGAACAGGTCGGCGACCTCGAACTGCCCTCCTACCGGGGGCCGATGGTGAACGCGCCAGAGCCCGATCCGGCCGCGCGCCGCCCCGACCCCCTCCGGCTGCTCCGGTGCTACGACCTCGCCGCCACCGTCCACTCGGCCCTGGCCGCGCAGGGGCGCGCACCGGCTCCGGCCGGCGACGCGTCCGTCTACACCAGCCACGAGGCGCTGCTGCTCGACTACGAGCAGCCGCTGCTGCGCGAACTGCCCGACGGTGGCGTGCTCTTGGCCTCCACCCACCTGCCCTGGGTCGGGGAGCGCACCCGACAGCCCGGGGGCGCCCACGTCCGGCTGCTCTCACAGGTCGTCAACCCGGTGGCCTGCAAGATCGGCCCCACCACGACCGAGGCCGAACTGCTGGCCCTGTGCGCCGCGCTGGACCCCGGCCGCAGCCCCGGGCGGCTCACCCTGGTCGCCCGGATGGGCGCGGATCGCGTCCGCACCGCGCTCCCCCCGCTGGTGCGGGGGGTACGGGCGGCCGGACACCCGGTGATCTGGCTGTGCGACCCCATGCACGGGAACACCGTGTTCGCCGCGGACGGCCGCAAGACGCGCGTCGTGGCGGCCCTCGTCGAGGAGGTCGAGGCGTTCCAGGACGTGGTGCTCGCCGAGCGCGGCGTCGCGGGCGGCCTGCACCTGGAGGCCACCGCCCGGGAGGTCGCCGAGTGCGTCTGGTCCTCCGACGAGGCCCCCGCGGGTCCGTACACCACGCTGTGCGACCCCCGGCTCAACCTGACCCAGGCCGGCCACCTCGCCAGGTCCTGGCACGCCTGACCCGGCGGCCCCTGAGGGGTCGATCCGGCCGAACCCCGAGTGACGTGAGGGAAGCAGATTTGAAGAACAGGGAAGACACCGGGAGGCGGGCGGCCACCGCGCTCGTCGGCGACGTCGCGCTGGTGACCGGCGCGACCGGCGGCATCGGTCAGGCCGTCGTGCGCACCCTCGCCGAGGCCGGCGTGCGGGTGGCCGCCGTCGACCTCGACACGCCCGCCCTCGCCGAACTGGAGCGGACGGCCCGGGACAAGGGCCTGCCGGTGACCGCGTTCGCCGCGGACGTCACCTCGCCCGCCGCCGAGGTGGAGGCGGTCGTCGCCGCGGTGGAGGAGCGACTGGGCCCGATCGACCAGCTCGTCAACGTGGCGGGCCTCATGCTCGCCGCGCCCGTGCTGTCGCTCACCGACGAGGACTGGGAGCGTACCTTCGCGGTCAACGCCTCCGGCGTCTTCCGGGTCTCCTCCGCCGTCGCGCGCCGCATGGCCGGGCGCGGCCGCGGCGCCGTCGTGACGGTGGCGTCGAACGCGGCCGTCGTCCCCCGGGCCGGGATGGCCGCGTACGCCGCGTCGAAGGCCGCCGCGGTGGCATTCACCAAGAACCTCGGCCTCGAACTCGCACGCCACGGCGTGCGCTGCAACGCCGTCTGCCCCGGCTCGACCGACACCGCCATGCTCCGCTCCTTGTGGTCGGACGACGACGGTCCCGACCGGTCGCTGCGCGGGTCCCTGGAGGACTTCCGCGTCGGCATCCCGCTCGGCAGGTTCGCCGCCCCTCAGGACGTCGCGGACGCCGTGGCGTTCCTGCTGTCCGAGCGGGCCACGCACATCACCATGCACGACCTCCAGGTCGACGGAGGCGCGGCCCTGGGCCGTTGAGGGCTGTCCCGCCATCCCTGCCCGGCCGCCTTCGGGCGGATGACGCGACGTCGAGGGCAGGTCCCCAGGTCGAGCCTCCGCAGGCCTTACGACACCCGGTCCGACTCCCGCAGGAGAAACTTCCCATGGCCATACCCGGCATCGACCCCTACCCCATGCCGCAGCAGGACGAGCTCCCCGCGAACACGGCCTCCTGGCGTCCTGATCCACGACGCGCCGCCGTCCTGGTCCACGACATGCAGCGCTATTTCGTGGCCCCCTTCCCCGCCGACCAGGAGCCCGCGCTCAGTCTGGTGGGCAACACCCGCAAGCTCGTGGAGCGGAGCCGGAGCCTGGGCATCCCGGTCGTCTACACCGCGCAGCCCGGGGGCATGACGGAGAGCCGGCGCGGTCTGCTCAAGGACTTCTGGGGCCCGGGCATGCGGACCGCGCCCGAGCACCGGGCGATCATCGAGGAGGTCGCGCCGTCCCCGCAGGACGCTCCGGACTCGGTCTTCACCAAGTGGCGCTACAGCGCGTTCCACGGGAACGGCCTGCGGGACCACCTCAGGCTCCTGGGCCGCGACCAGCTGGTCATCTGCGGCGTGTACGCCCACGTCGGCTGCCTGATGACGGCCGTGGACGCCTTCACCCATGACATCGAGACCTTCCTGGTGGCGGACGCCGTCGCCGACTTCTCCGCGTCCCACCACCGGTCCGCCCTGGAGTACGCCGCCGCGCGCTGCTCGGTGGTCCTCCCCACGGGCACCGTCCTCGCCGACCTCGGCGCGGGCACCCTCCTCGGGCAGGGCTGAGGCGATGGCATCCGAGGACTGTCGCTTCGGCGACCTCCTGGACCGCGTGCTCACCGGGGACGCCCCCGACTTCGCCATGCTGCACCGCCCCGAGGCCGTGGGCGACACGGTGGAACTCCTGCTCGGTGACGTGAGCGAGGTGACCCGGCTGGCCGACATCCCGCTGAACGCTCGGCCGCGGGAGGACGGGCCCGGCCACGAGACCCTCGTCCTGGTGCCCTACCGCCAGGTCGTCGAGCGGGGCTTCGCCTGCCATGACGACGGCTCCCCCCTGCTCGCCCTGAGCATCCTCCACCAGGCCACCCACCCCCTCGACGGAGCCCTGTCCCTCCTGCCCGACGTACCGGTCGACCTGTCGAACGCACGCTTCGACATGGACGACGCCGCGTATGCCTCACTGGTGCGCCGGGTCATCGAGGAGGAGATCGGCAACGGCACGGGGGCCAACTTCGTCATCAGCCGCGCCTTCACCGCCGACCTCACCCACTGGTCGCCCACCGTGGCACTGAGCCTGTTCCGCAGGCTGCTCGGCGGCGAACGGGGAGCGTACTGGACGTTCGTGGTGCACACCGGCGAACGGACCTTCGTCGGCGCCACCCCCGAGCGGCACATCAGCCTGTTCGACGGCACCGCCGTCATGAACCCGATCAGCGGCACACTGCGCTACCCGCCCGGGGGCCCGGGCCTCGACGACGTGATGCGCTTCCTCGCCGACTCCAAGGAGGCCGGCGAGCTGTGCATGGTGGTCGACGAGGAACTGAAGATGATGGCCCGCATCTGTGACGGGGGCGGTCGCGTCGTCGGCCCGTACCTCAAGGAGATGGCCACCCTCGCCCACACCGAGTACCTCATCCAGGGCAGTACCACCCGGGACGTCCGCGAGATCCTCCGCGAGTCGATGTTCGCCCCGACGGTCATCGGCAGCCCGCTGGAGAGCGCCTGCCGCGTCGTACGGGAGTACGAACCGCGCGGGCGGGGCTACTACAGCGGCGTCGTCGCCCTGATCAGCAGGGACGTCAACAGCAACCCCTCGCTCGACTCGGCGATCATGCTGCGGACGACGGCCGTCACGGGCCGGAGGCTGCGCCTCGCGGTCGGTGCGACGCTGGTGCGCGACTCGGACCCACTCTCCGAGGTGGCCGAGACGCATGCCAAGGCACGCGGCGTGCTCGGCGCCCTGGGCGTGGCGGGTTCCTCGGCGACCCGGCGGCCGGCCGGCTCCGGGCTCTGCGACCACCCGCTGGTGCGCGAGGCCCTGGCGGACCGCAACGCGGACCTCGCACCGTTCTGGCGGGACCTCTCGTCGACCACCGCCGTCCCGGCCCCGCTGCGGCCGTACGAGGGCCGGCGCGTCCTGGTCGTGGACGCGGAGGACAACTTCACCGCGATGATCGGCGTGGTGCTCCGCTCCCTGGGACTCCGCGTCGACGTACGTCGCTTCGACGACGCGGGCGACGCCGCCGGGTACGACCTGGTGGTCATGGGGCCGGGCCCCGGCGACCCCCGCGACACCGGCAGCGCCCGGATCGCCGCGCTGCGCGACTGGATCCGGCAGCTGATGGACACCTCGACGCCCTTCCTCGCGGTCTGTCTGAGCCACCAGGTGCTCGGTCTGCTCCTCGGATTGCGGCTGGTGCGCCGCGAGTGGCCCAACCAGGGCGTACAGAAGAAGATCAGCCACTTCGGTGAGCCCGTCGTCGTGGGTTTCTACAACACCTTCGCCCTGACCAGCGCCGACAGCGTGGTCGAGGTCCCCGGGCTCGACGCCCCCGTCGAGGTCAGCCGCGACCCGGAGAGCGGACAGGTGCACGGTCTGCGCGGCCCCGGCTTCGCCTCGCTGCAGTTCCATCCGGAGTCGCTGCTGAGCCGGGACGGCGTGGCCGTCCTGGCCCGGACGGCGGCCACCCTGCTCGCCGCGCCGGAGGACACTCCGGTGAGCGGCCCCGTCCTCGCGTCCTCCCATCCGTCCCCGTCGACCACGAGGTGGACATCGTGCTGAACATCGCCGTCGCGGGCGGCGGGATCGGCGGCCTCGCGTCCGCCCTCGCCGTCGCCCGAGCCGGGCACACCGCCCATGTACTGGAACGCAGCCCCGAGTTCGCCGAGCTCGGGGCGGGCATCCAGCTGGCCCCCAACGCCTTCCACGCCCTGCGGCGCCTCGGCGTCGCCGAACCGGTGGGCGCGCGCGCCGTGCGCGTGGAGGCCCTGCGCCTGCTGGACGCTCGCTCCGGGGCGCTGCTTACCGAGATGCCCCTGCACGACGCCTACCGGGAGAGGTTCGGCGATCCGTACGCCGTCGTGCAGCGCGGCGACCTGCACAGCGCGCTGCTGAGTGCCTGTCAGGAGCACGAACGGGTCGTCCTGCACCCCGGCACGGCCGTGACCGGCTACCGCGACACCCCCGAAGCAGTCCACGTGATCACCGCGGACGGACCGACCGTGGAGGCCGACGCACTGGTGGGGGCGGACGGCATCCGCTCCCGGGTGCGCGCCCAGATGCTGGGCGACGGGCCGCCGCGGGTCTCGGGGCACACCATCCACCGCACCGTGGTGCCGATGGCGGACGTACCGGCCGAGCTGCGCTGGAACTCGGTGAACCTGTGGGCGGGCCCCGGCTGGCACATGGTGCACTACCCCATCGCGAACGGCGAGAAGCTGAACCTGGCCATCACGCGCGACGACGGGGCGCGCGCTGCCGTGGCCGGTGTCCCCACCAGCCGCGACGAGGTGCTCGCGGGGTTCCCCGAACTGCATCCGCGGGCACGCGCCCTCCTCGCCCTCGGCCGGGAGTGGCGGACCTGGGTGCTGTGCGACCGGCCGCCGACCGGCACCTGGACCGAGGGCCGCGTCTGCCTGACGGGCGACGCCGCGCACGCCATGCTCCAGTACGCCGCCCAGGGTGCCTGCATGGCCCTGGAGGACGCGGTGGTGCTCGGCGAGGTGCTGGAGGGCGCGCCCGCGGACGTGGCCGGGTGCCTGGCCCTCTTCGCCGAACGGCGCGGCAGGCGCGCCGCCCGGGTCCAGGAGGTCTCCTCGTGGATGGGGCACGCCCTCTACCACCCGCGGGGCACGGCGGCCGTCGAACGCGACGCGATGCTCGCGTCGCTCTCCCCGGACGACCTGCTGGCGGCGGTGGACTGGCTGCACGGCCATGCCCTCGGCGGTCCGGCCCACCACGGTGGTGCCCGGGCGGTCGTGCTCACCTGACGCGCCGGGCCCGTCGCGCCCCGCCCGCTATCCGCAAGCCGTGACCAGGGGGCTCCTCGGCCCCCGCCAGAAAGGAACTCCCAGCGTGGACACCACCGAGCGCGGACTGGCGCGCCGACAACAACTGCGGCAGGCCCTGGTGTGGCTCGCCGCCGCGCGGGGCGACAGCCACGCGGCGCTGCTGCGGGGGCTCGACAGCGACCCCCGCGCCCACTGGCAGCGGCTGCGCGAGCATGCGCTGACCCGCAGCGGCACCGGCGACCGGGTCGCCGGGCGCCACGCGTCCGTCAGCGCCGCGCAGTCGGCCCCCGCCCTGCGCGGCGCCCCGCTCCTCGACCTCCCGGACGGTGGCGAGGACGCGCCGTGGCCGAATGCCGAGGCAGCGTCCCTGCACCACGCCGATCAGGCGTGGCAGCGGGCGCTGGGCCGCACGGGCGGCGGGACAGACCTGCTCACCGTCGCCCGCGACGCGGCCCTCGGCACCCTGGCGGCCGCGTGGGGGCTCGGCGCGGACGCCGAACAGGCCCTGCGCACCGCCGTCGCGCGGACCGCGGGAGCACTCGACGCACCCTTCTACGCGCAGGGCCGGGACCGCACCCTCGCGATCGCGGAGGCCATGGCGGACCTGCGCCACCTCGTCCCCGCGGATGCGCCGGGGGGCCTGGCCGTCGCCGTCGCCGGGACCGCGATGGCGACCGACCTGGTGACCGGCGCCGTCGCGTTCGGCCTCGCACCGGACGGCGAACCCTCCTGGGACCTGCTGGACCAGGACCCCGACCGCGCGCGGCGGGCCGTGCTGGAGACGCTGCGCCTGGCCCCGCCCGTACGCCTCGAAGCGGCGACCGCGGCGACCGGGTGCGTCCTGGGGGGCGAGGAGATCGCCGCCGGGGAGCGCGTGGTGTCGCACCTGGGGGCCGCCAACCGCGACCCCGCTGTGTTCACCGACCCGGACCGCTTCGACCCGGAGCGCTCCGGGGACGAGCTGGCCGCCGTACTGGTGCCGGGCGCGGCCCGCGCGGGCGCGCTGCCCTTCGCCGTCGCGTGCGCGGCGCGGGGCCTGGTCACGCTCGCCGCGCTCCGCCCCCGCCCCGCAACCGGGCCCCTGCTCCGCCGCACCGCCGCACCGGTCTCCCCGTCCCTGCTCGCCTGCCCCGTCGTCACGGGCTGAACGACGACGGCCCGCCACCACCGGTCGGGCCCAGTGAGGAAGTACCCAGCGTGAAGATCCTTTTCGTCAGCATGCCCCACCCGACGCACTTCCAGCCGATGCTGCCCCTGGCCTGGGCGCTGCGCGCGGCCGGCCACGAGGTACGGGTCGCCGGGCACCCCGACCTGACGGAGACGTCCACCGGGGCCGGCATGACCGCGGTGCCGGTCGGCTCCCCCGCCTGGTACGCCGATGACCCCTACGAACCCGGCCTGTACGGGCAGTTGATGGGCGAGGGCGCGTCCGACTTCCTGGGCTCCTTCGACTGGCCGATGACCGACGCGTCGGCCTGGAGCTGGGAGGGGCTGCTGGGCCTGGAGAAGGTTCTCGTCCCCGCACTGTTCACCGGGATCAACAACGACCCGATGGTCGAGGAGTTGCTGGCGTACGCCCGCCACTGGCAGCCCGACCTGGTGGTGTGGGAGCAGCTCACCGTCGCGGGCGCGGTGGTGGCCGAGCTCCTCGGCGTGCCGCACGCCCGGTTCGTGTACGGCCTCGACTTCATCGGCCGGGCCCGCGAGGCGTTCCTGCGGCGGTACGAGGAGCAGCCCCCGGCGCACCGCGAGGACCCGACCCGCGAGTGGTTCGAGCCGGTCATGCTCCGGCACGGCGGCTCCTGGACGGAGCGGCTGCGCACCGGCGGGTTCACCATCGACACCTCGGTGCCCAGCACGCGGCTGGACACCGCCGGCCCCGTCGAGGGGCTGCGCTACATCCCGTACAACGGTGCCTCCGTCGTCCCGGAGTGGCTGCGCGAACCCGCCGGCCGCAGGCGCGTGTGCCTGACCCTGGGGCGCTCCAACGAGCTGGAGAGCACCGGGGCCACGGTCGCCGAGATCCTCACCGGGCTCGCCTCCCTGGACGTGGAGGTCGTCGCCACGCTGGGCGGGGACGAGGCGGCCGGGCTCGGCCCGCTCCCGGACAACGTCCGGCTGGTGGACTTCGTACCGCTGCACGACCTGCTCCCCACGTGTGCGGCGGTCGTGCACCATGGGGGCATCGGCTCGCGGCTGACCGCGGTGCACCACGGCGTGCCCCAGCTGGTCCTCGGCTACGGCTACGACACGTGGATGATCGCCCGGCGCCAGGAGGAGCTGGACGCCGGTCTCGCCCTGCCGGCCGACGCCGCCACGGCCGACTCCGTCCGCGCATGCGTCGCCCGGCTCCTCGACGAGCCCCGCTTCGCCGCCGGAGCCGCCCGCATGCGGGACGAGTTGCTGGCCCAGCCCTCCCCCGCCGACCTCGTCGCCACCCTGGAGCGCCGGGTCGAGGAGTGGGCGGAGACGGCGCGATGACCGTCTCCGCGCTGCCCGCGGCCCCTCCCGCACACGTACCGCCCGCCCTGCGCCTGGCACGCTCGGCCGCGACCCTGTCCACGAGCGCGGGCACGGCCGCGGACTGCGACCAGTGGCTCGCCGAGTGCTCCGAACGCCTCGCCGCCGAGGTGGAGGCCGTGCCGCTGGACGCGCTCGTCGGCTGGCACCGCAGATTGGACACCGGCGATCTGGTCCACGAGAGCGGGCGCTTCTTCTCCGTGGGGGGCCTGTCGGTCGAGCGTCCGGGGGCGGTCGTCGACCGGTGGTGCCAGCCGGTCATCAACCAGCCGGAGACCGGCATCCTCGGACTGCTGATGACGGAGATCGACGGGGTCGCGCACTTCCTGATGCAGGCCAAGATGGAGCCCGGCAACCACAACGGGGTCCAGCTCTCGCCCACCGTGCAGGCCACCCGGAGCAACTACACCGGCGCGCACCGCGGCCGCCCGGTCCCGTACGTCGAGTACTTCCGCGACGCCGCACGGCACATGGTCCTGGCGGACGTGCGCCAGTCCGAGCAGGGCGCCTGGTTCTTCCGCAAGCGCAACCGCAACATGGTCGTCGAAGTCCGCGAACCCGTCGCCGTACGGGACGGCTTCCGCTGGATGACGCTTGGTCAGGTTCACCGGCTGCTGGCCCTGGACGACGTGGTCAACATGGACTCGCGCACCGTGCTGTCCTGTCTGCCCCTCGAAGGCCCCGCCCTGGACGAGGGCGCGCCGACGGGCCCGGACGCCTTTCGCACCGCGCTGCTCAGGTCCTGTGGTGCCGGGGCCGACGAGGGCGCGCACACGATGTCCTCGGTCCTGCACTGGATCACGGACGCCCGCAGCACAGCCGGACTGCGGGCCCGCACCGTGCCGTTGAACCAAACCGAGGGATGGCACACCGCGGGCGGCAGAATCAGCCACGAGAGCGGTCTCTTCTTCGACGTGATGGGCGTCCGGGTGCGCACCCGCGGACGCGAGGTGGACCAGTGGACCCAGCCCCTGGTCGCGGCCGGGGGTACGGGCCTGATCGCCGTCCTGACCCGCAGCATCGACGGCGTACTGCACGTACTCGTGCAGGCCAAGGACGAGCCGGGCCACAACGACACGGTCGAGCTCGCGCCCACGGTGCAGTGCAATCCGCGCAACTACTCCCTCCTGCCGCCCGCGGCCCGGCCCGCCTTCCTCGACGAGGTGCTCGCCGCCGGACCGGAACGCATCAGGTTCGACGCCGTCCTCTCCGAGGAGGGCGGCCGCTTCCACCACACCCGCAACCGCTACCTGGTCGTCGAGGCGGACGACGACCAGAGCGAGCGGCCCGGGTTCCGCTGGGTGACCCTGCGGCAGCTCACCGCCCTGCTGCGCCACAGCTACTACCTCGACGTCGAGGCCCGCAGCCTCGTCGCATGCCTGCGCAGCCTCCTGGTCGTGCCGCAGTGACGGCAACGACG
The DNA here is from genome assembly GCF_056436485.1 of Streptomyces sp. NPDC043746. Taxonomy (NCBI): domain Bacteria; kingdom Bacillati; phylum Actinomycetota; class Actinomycetes; order Kitasatosporales; family Streptomycetaceae; genus Streptomyces; species Streptomyces sp. NPDC043746. The sequence goes on from NZ_JBWKCM010000027.1 coordinate 87,331, forward strand.
ACATCCCAGAGAAAGGACTTGACGATGGTGTCTTCCCGCGCCCGGCTGATCCGGGACATGGTGCGCATCCGCACCGTGGAGGAGGTGCTCGCCGACTACTACCGCGACGAGCAGGAGATGCGTACTCCCACGCACTTCTCCATCGGACAGGAGGCGACCGCGGTGGGCGTGTGCGCGGTGACGACCCCTCGGGACTGGGTCTACTCGGGGCACCGCTCGCACGCCCCGTACCTCGCCAAGGGCGGCGACCTCGAAGCGCTCGTCGCGGAGCTCTACGGCAAGGAGGCCGGATGCTCGCGCGGCCGGGGCGGCTCCATGCACGTGATGGACCAGGCCGCCGGGTTCGCCGGCTCCGCCGCCATCCTCGGTGAGATGATCGCCGCTGCCGTGGGCGCCGGATGGGCGTTCGCCCGGGCCGGCGAGCGGCGGGTGGCGCTCACCTATTTCGGTGAGGGGGCGGCGGACGAGGGCGTGTTCTACGAGTCGCTGAACTTCGCCGCCGTGCACCGCGTCCCCGTGGTCTTCGTCTGCGAGAACAACCAGTACTCCATCTCGTCGCCGCTCGGTGTCCGGCACGCCCCCGGCACCTCGGTGCGCGGTCGCGCCGAGGCGTGCGGGGTGCGGTCGCTCGCGGTCGACGGCAACGACGTGTTCGTCGTGCGGGACGCCGCCCGTGACGCGGTGGAGCACGCGCGCGACGGCCGGGGCCCGGTTCTGCTCGAACTCGCCACGTACCGCTGGCGTGCGCATGTCGGCCCCGGCCTGGACCACGACCACGGCTACCGCTCGCAGGAGGAGATCGAGTCCTGGATGGCGGGCTGCCCCATCGTGCGCGCCGTCGGCGCGGTGCGCGACGAGACCCCCGGCATCGACGCGCTGCTGGAGTCCTGGCGCGCCGAGTTCCGCCGGGAGGTCCACGCGGCGGTCGACCGCGCCAAGGACCTGCCCTTCCCCGACACCGCCGGGCTGCTCTCGGGCGCGTACCTGCCCGCGGCCCGCTGACCCCGGCACATTCCAGGCAAGAGGAGATCGGACATGCGCACCCTGACCTACTGGCAGGCCATCAGCGAAGCCACCGTGCAGTGCATGGAACGCGACGAGAGGATCTTCGTCGCCGGTGAGGGCGTCGACGACGTGGCCGGGGCGTTCGGCACCACGAAGGAGGCGTTCCGGCGGTTCGGCCCCGGCCGGGTGGTGGACATGCCCAACGCGGAGAACGCCACCGCCGGCATCGCGGTCGGAGCCGCCGCGGCGGGTCAGCGCCCGCTCGTGGTGCACGTACGCGCGGATTTCATGTTCCTGGCGATGGACGCCCTCGTGAACATGGCTGCCAAGTGGCGCTACACCTACGGCGGCGACAAGGGCGGCGTGCCGGTGGTGACCCGGGGCGTCGTCGGCCGGGGCTGGGGGCAGGGTTCGACCCACTCGCAGAGTCCGCACGCGACGTTCGCGCACTACGCGGGCCTGCACGTGGCGACGCCCGCCACGCCGGCCGACGCCAAAGGCATGCTCGTGCAGGCCCTGACCGGCGACACACCCGTCGTACTGATCGAGAACCGCAACCTGTACCCGCTCGTCGGCGAGGTGCCCGAGGAACCGGTGCCGGTCCCGTTCGGGGTCGGCCGGATCGCGCGCGCGGGCACCGACGTCACCGTCGTGGCGGCGTCGCTGATGGTGCACGAGGCGGAGCGCGCGGCCGAACAGCTGGCCGAGCGCGGCATCAGTGTCGAGGTGGTGGACGTCCGCAGCCTGCGGCCGCTGGACGAGGACATCATCTGCGAGTCCGTCGCCAAGACCGGCCGGCTCGTCGTCGCCGACACCAGCTGGGCGCGGTACGGGTTCACCGCCGAGGTGGCCGCAGTCGTGGCCGAGCACGTCCCGCACGCGCTGCGCGCCCCGGTCCGGCGCGTGTCACTGCCCGACAGTCCCGCGCCGGTCTCGCACCCGTTGGAGGAGGCGTTCCACCCGAACGCGAGCAGCATCGTGTCCGCCTGCCTGGACGTGTGCGGCGAGGCGGGTGCGGTGCTGCCGCGCCTGGCCAGCGTGAGCGCCGGCTTCCAGGGCCCGTTCTGAGCGCCCTTTCCCCCACCACCGCACGAAGTACGTCACACGATGTGAGGAGCAACCGGTGCAGGTACGCGAGTTGAAGATCGAAGGGGCCTACGCGTTCACCCCGCAGGTGTTCGGGGACCCGCGGGGAGTCTTCCTCTCCCCCTACCAGGAGGACGTCTTCACCGAGGCGCTGGGACGGCCGCTGTACCCCGTGGCGCAGTCGAGCTACAGCGTCTCCAGGCGGGGTGTCGTGCGCGGCATCCACTTCACCGCCGTGCCGCCGGGCATGGGGAAGTACGCCTACTGCACCCGCGGCAGGGCCCTGGACTACATCATCGACACCCGGGTCGGATCGCCCACCTTCGGCATGTGGGACTGCGTCGAGCTGAACCCCGTGGACTGCCGGTCGGTCCACATCCCGATCGGGGTGGGGCACCTGTTCGTGGCCCTTGAGGACGACACCACGATCGCGTACCTGCTGTCCACCGGGTACGAGCCGCAGCGCGAGCACGCCATCCACCCGCTGGACCCGGAAATCGCCCTGCCCTTCCCGGGCGGTCTCGACCTGCTGTTGTCGGAGCGCGACCGCACGGCTCCGACGCTCGCCGAGGCCGGGGAGCTGGGCATCCTGCCCGATTTCGAAGAGAGCCTGCGGCTCGACGCACGGTCGGGTGCGGTACGGAACTGAGGGCACCGCCGTCCGTGGCACGGCATGCGCGAACGCCGTGGGGGGGGGGGGGGGGGGGGGGGGGGGGGGGCGGAGGGGGGGGGGGGGGGGGGGGGGGGGGAGAGGAAGAGGGGGGCGGGGGGTGGTGTCTGTTGGAGCCTGCGTTGAG
>NZ_JBWKCM010000027.1:90228-91631 GCF_056436485.1 Streptomyces sp. NPDC043746
AGCCTTCACGTGTGGGCCCCCCCCCCCCCCCCTCCCACCCCCCCCCCTCCCCCCCCCCCCCCCCCCCCGCCCCCCACCCCCCCCCCCCCCCCCCCCCCCCCCCCCACGGCGTCGTTCGCCCCCCCGGGGGGCGAACACACGGCTTATACGGCGTTCGCCTTCGCGACGATGTCCTCGGCGACGTTCCGCGGGACCTCGGCGTAGGAGTGGAACTGCATCGAGTAGTTGGCGCGGCCCGAGGTCTTGCTGCGGAGGTCTCCGACGTAGCCGAACATCTCCGACAGCGGCACGAGACCGGTCACCAGCTTGGCGCCGTGCCGGTCCTCCATGGACTGGATCTGGCCGCGCCGCGAGTTGATGTCGCCGATGACCTCGCCCATGTAGTCCTCGGGCGTGGTGATCTCGACGGACATCATCGGTTCGAGCAGCACCGGGGACGCCTTCCTCACGGCCTCCTTGAAGGCCATCGAACCAGCGATCTTGAAGGCCAGTTCGGACGAGTCGACCTCGTGGAAGGCGCCGTCGAGCAGGGTGACCTGGATGCCCGTCATGGTGTATCCGGCGAGCACACCGAAGCTCATGGCCTCCTGGCAGCCCGCGTCCACGGAGGGGATGTACTCGCGTGGGATGCGGCCGCCGGTGACCTTGTTGACGAACACGTAGTCGTCGCCGTCGAGCGGCTCGATCGCGATCTGCACCTTGGCGAACTGGCCGGTGCCGCCGGTCTGCTTCTTGTGCGTGAAGTCGAGCCGGTCCACCGTCCCACGGATCGTCTCGCGGTAGGCGACCTGCGGCTTGCCGACGTTGGCCTCGACCTTGAACTCGCGGCGCATGCGGTCGACGAGCACCTCGAGGTGGAGCTCGCCCATGCCGGCGATGATGGTCTGGCCGGTCTCCTCGTCGGTGTGCACCTGGAAGGAGGGGTCTTCCTCCGCGAGACGCTGGATGGCGACGCTCAGCTTCTCCTGGTCACCCTTGGACCTGGGCTCGATCGCGACCTCGATGACCGGTGCCGGGAAGTCCATGGACTCCAGGATGACCGGGTTCTTCTCGTCGCACAGCGTCTCACCGGTGGTGGTCTGTTTCAGGCCCATGACGGCGACGATGTCGCCCGCGCCCACCGAGTCGATTTCGGTGCGCTTGTTGGCGTGCATGCGGTAGATCTTGCCGATGCGCTCCTTCCTGCCCTTGACGGAGTTCAGCACCGCGGTGCCGGCCTCCAGGCGACCGGAGTAGATCCGGACGAAGGTGAGCTTGCCCAGGTGCGGGTCGCTCGCGATCTTGAACGCCAGGCCGGAGAACGGCTCGTCGTCCGAGGGCTTGCGCTTGACGACGACCTCGGGGTCCTTGACGTCGTGGCCCTCGATGGCCTCGACGTCCAGGGGGGAGGGCAGGTAGCGCAC
>NZ_JBWKCM010000028.1:0-87464 GCF_056436485.1 Streptomyces sp. NPDC043746
GGATCGAGGCAGACAACACAGCGCAGAGCGGGGAAGGGGGGGGGGGGGGGGGGGGGGGGGGGGGAGCCCCGCCCCCCCCCCCCCCCCGCCCCCGCCTCCTCACTCCTCGTCGCGCAGCTGCGCCGCCAGCGAGGCCAGCGGCTCGCGCTCGTCGGTGTGGCCGAGGGCCGCCAGCCGATCGACCGCCGCGTCGAGACGGGAGAGCGCGGCGGCGGGCCGCTCCAGGTAGACCCCCTCCACGATGCCCGCCAGCCGGACGCACTCCGCCCACTCACCGGCGCTGCCCGCCTCCGGCCCCGGTTCCCCGACGAGGGCGAGGGCCTTCTCCAGAGCGGCGAGGGCGTCCTCGTACCGCTCGGCATAGGCGTTGACCCGCCCGTGCTCGTAGGCCAGGGCGCTGTCCAGGGAGCGGCCCACGGGCTCGAACCCGGCCGCGCGGGCCTCGTCGGCGATCCGCCCGGCCCCGGCGAGATGGGCGAGGGCGCCGTCCAGCCCGTCGGGCCCCTGCCGCTGGGCCTGGAGGCGGGCGAGCTCGCGCAGGCAGTTGCTGAGCTGCTCGTACCGCGGGGCCAGGCTGTGGGCGGCGAGCGCCCGGCCGACCGCCTCACCGGCCCGTTCGAACTCACCGGACTCCGCCAGCAGCGTCGCCGTCTCGGCGGCGATCATGGCGTGGCTGCCCGGGTCGTCCTCCCAGCCTGCCGACTCGGCGGCGAGGGTGACGAACTCCGCCGTGGCGGCCTTGAGATCGTCTCCGGCGTGCAGTGCGCGGGCCCGGACCAGCCGCAACTGGGCCACCAGCCGGTCGTCCACCTCCCCCGCCACCACGTCCGGTTCGGTCAGCAGCGAGTCGAGCAGCGCGATGCAGTCCTCGATCCGGCCCAGGTCGAGGCAGAGCTGGGCCGCGTTGCTGTAGGCGCAGAACGCGTCCGTCCGCTTCTCCGCCCGCAGCTCCGCCTCGGCCGCCCGGGTCAGCTGGGTCAGCGCCTCGTCGGGACGGCCGAGATGCATGCAGGCCTCGGCCAGGTCGCCGTGCAGCCGACCGGTGTCGACCGCGTCGGCGGGCCAGGCGGCGGCCAGGCGCAGCCCCTCGGTCAGATCCGCGTACGCGGCCGACGCGTCCCGCAGGCCGAGCTGGAGCCGGCCGCGCAGACCGAGGACGCGGGGCAGATGCCAGGCGGGGCCGTGCTCCTTCAGACGCTCGCGGAGGGCGTCGGCCTCGGTGACGGCGGCCGGGAGGTCGCCGGAGAGCGCGTACGTACCGGCGCGCAGCAGCATCGCGCCGGAGACCTGCCCGTCGATGGAGTGCCGGACGGCGAAGGCCTCCAGCCGCTCGACCTCGGCGAGGACGGGGGCGACGTGCGCCGGGTCCCCCGACGCCTGGAGGCGCAGACCGAGCGCGGAGGCCCGCAGCCGCAGCAGCCGCCCCTCGACGTACGGATCGAGATCGGGCGTGCCCTCGTGCAGCCGGACCACACCCGCGTGGGCCTCGGTCAGCGCGTCGGCCATCGCCTCCCCGCCCCCCGCGGCGGTCTCTGCGGGAATCTCGGCGGCCGCGAGCAGCGCACAGGCACGGGCGAGCGCCGCGTCACCCGGCGCGCCGGCGTCCTCGTACAGCCCGGCGGCCTCCTCCTGGAGCTCGACGGCGACGGCGAACTCGTCCCGCTCCGCCGCCCGGTCGCCCTCGTCGGACAGCAGGTCCGCGCAGAGCCGGACGAACGGGCCGACGGCCGGGTCGTCGGGGTGGGTGTAGCCGGGAGCGGCGACGAGGGTACGCAGCCGGGCCCAGCAGGCCCGCGCGTCCGGGTGCCCCGACTCGTCCAGCTCCCGGGCGCGCAGGATGAGTTCGGGCAGGGACTCCGGAAGGGCGTCGACGGTACGGGAGACGGGGGGCGCGGCCGTCGTACCGGGGCCGGTGGCCTCATCCGTACGGGAGGCGCTTTCGGCCACGTCGTCCAGGCCGCGGCGGCGCAGGGTCAGCTCCAGCGCGTCCAGGAGCGGGGCCCGGTCGAGCCGTTCCCTGCGGTGGTCGGAGTGGAGGGTGGTTCCGTTGCGGGTGTCGAAGCGGGCGGCGAGGCCGTCGCCCCGCTCCCGTACCTCGGCCCGCAGCGAGGCCACGGTCCAGGCGCGCCCCGCGTACCCGGGGACGGGCAGCTCACCGTGGCCGAGGCCCTCGACCCGGCTCAGCAGCACCTCGACACCGGTCAGGAAGTGGAGCTGGTCCAGCGGCGACTCCACCTCGTCGAACAGGTTCCGGTTCTCCGCGAGGAGTTCGACACCCCGCCCCTCGTTGCCGGTCAGCGCGCAGAACTCCAGGTGGCGGCCGACCTCTCCGGCCATCCCCGGGGTGCGCCGGCAGGCGCGGTACCCGGCGAGGTGCAGCTCGCGCGCCCGGTCGGCGCGGCCGGTGCGCACCAGGGGGAGCAGGGCGTACGAGACGGAGCGGGCGGGCTCCTCCTGGCAGGACTCCTGGCCCGCCAGGACGGGCGCCCAGATCTCCAGCGCGCGTTCGTCGTCGCCCGCGTCCGCCCGGTGGAGGGCGCGCTCGCGGATCTCGCAGGCCTCGCAGTCGCTGAGCGGGGTGCGGCTGCGCGCGGCCCACAACTCGTAGGCGAGGGTGGTGTCCTCACCCACGTGGGCGGCGAGCTGGTAGGCCTGTCCGTAGTAGGGCTGGAGGCCGAGTCCGGCCTTCTCGTACCGGTCCCGCATCTCCCCCAGCCACTGGCGCAGGCTGCTCAGCGGTATCTCGGGCAGTGCGGTCAGGGCGTTGGCCACCCACTTGAACCGCCAGAACAGCTGGTGGCGCAGGCGCTCGTCGAAGGCGTCGGGCTGCTCGTCGAAGAGGGTGAGCAGCCGGGCGAAGACGACGGGCGACTTCCGGGGGTCGGATCCGTAGGTGTACGCCTCCTGGAGTTCGAGGAGGGCGTGGACGAGCGGCACGGGCTCGTCGAACCGCTCGGCGGCGTCGACGAGTTCCTCGGCGGTGACGGTCCTGGTCCGGCCGTAGGGGCGCCGGTGGTTCTCCTGGAGGGCGTGGAGCAGCTCGTCGGTGCTCTGGGGGTGGGGTGCGTCGGTCGGCATCGTCGGCTGTCCTTAACTGTCCTCGCGCAGGGAGCTGTCCTTGCGCAGGGCGTGGGCGAGAAGGTCGAGGAAGGAGCGGTTGATCAGGCTCGACTCGGCGGGCCTGAGCGGGCGCCGGGAGAGCAGCGCGGCCTGCCCGTAGAGGGCTTCGGCGCTGGTACGGGCGAGTTCCGGCTCGTCGATGGCGACGGCGGTGCGCACCAGCGGGTTGAGCTGGTTGAGGATCAGCTGGGCGCGCGGGGCCTCCTGGCGCAGTGCGCCGAGGATGTCACCCCAGAGGCCGCCCTCCTGCTCGCGGGCGAGCTGGGAGCGGGTGCGCTCGTGGCGGGCCTCGCGGCTGTCGACGAGGAGGGCGGGCGCGGAGGCGGGGTGGAAGGTGCGCAGCGCGACATCGCAGTCGAAGACGGCGAGAGCGTCGCGGGCCAGGGCGAGGTAGGCCGCGGCGGCGAGTTCGGTCTCCCGGTCGACGGGGTCGAGGTGGGCGGTGAGGGTGGCCGGATCGAGGTCGGCGACGCTCGCCCCGGGCCGGATCTCGGGAAGCCGGTGCACCAGTTCGCGGTCGTAGGTGTAGCCGCCGTTGACGACGCCGAGCCCGGCGGCCGAGGCGATGGCCGCGACCTGGCGGAACTCCTCCACACTCGAGGTGACCAGCACCGTGCGGTGGGTGCGCGCGAACTCGTCGAGGGTGGTGTGCCCGTCGGTGGTCTCGAACGGCAGCCAGGGCAGCAGCAACCGCAGGATCTCGTCGTCGTGCACGGCCAGCGACTTCACGGCCAGGTGGTGCGTCCGCAGGAACCGCCCGAGCAGTTCGGGGTCGCTGGCGGCGGCCCGCGCGATCCACTCGCGCAGCCGCTCGGCGAGGGCGTCGCGTACGGCGGCGAGGGTGTCGTCCTCGTACAGCGCCTCGCGGGACGCGGTCGGGCGCAGGCTCTCGGCGTCGATGACACAGCGGACGAAGAAGGCCCACTCGGGCAGGATCTCGTCGGCCTGCTCGGAGAGCAGCATGCCCTTGACGTGCACCCGATGCCCGTGGCGCCGCCCGGCCGGCACGGCCTCGGGCAGCACGCAGGCGATGCCCTTCAGCCCGACGGCCGGAAGGTCCAGCTCGATGGTGTCCAACGGCGCGAACCCGAAGACCTCCTGCCCGTACGCCGCGAGCGCGCGGGACCGGGCTCCTGGGGTCGGATACGTACGGGCCCAGGGCGCCGGCTCGGGGTTGACGGAGACCCCGGCCCCTCCCGAACCGTCGTCGAAGACCACCGGATGCCGCAGCAGCGACCCGAAGTGCCGCCCGAGCGCCTGCACCTGGGGGGGCCGGGTCCACTCGCCCGCGTCGCTGCGCGGGGTCAGCGTGACAGTGGTTCCGGGCCGGGGCCGGGCGGAGGCGGGCAGGGTCCGGACGCTGTAGCTGCCGTCCCCGTGCCCGCGCCACTCCACGGCGGGGGCGTCGGGGGTGCGGGCGGACCGGCTGAGGACATGGATCTCATCGGCGACGAGAAAACAGGACAGCAGCCCGATCCCGAACTGCCCGATGAACTCCCCGCGCTGCTCGGCGATCCCCTCGGCCCGCTTGCTGCTGCGCCCGATGGTGGCGAGGAAGGTGTGCACGTCGGCCTCGCTGAGCCCGACCCCGTCGTCCTCGACGCGCACGACGGACCCGTCGGCGTACAGACGGATGCCGAAGGCGTCGGCGGGGGCGGCAGGTTCGAGGGCGCGCCGGGCGGTCAGCGCGTCCACGGCGTTCTGGAGAAGCTCACGCAGGTAGACGCGGGGGCTGGAGTAGAGGTGGTGGGAGAGGAGATCGACGAGGCCGCGCAGATCGACTTGGAAGGCGCGGTCGGCGGGGGTCAGGGTCATGGAAGCGTCCAGGGAAGAAGATCAGAGAGCAACGGGCAAGAGCGCGGGCACGGATCGGAACCGCCCTGCGCGGGCACGAACCGGAACCGACCCACGCGGGCACGAACCGGAACCGCCCCGCGGGGACATGAACCGGAACGGACCTACGCGGACACGGACCGGAACCGGCCCGCGGGGGCACCGGCCTCAGCCGCGACGGGCGCGCCGGTCGAACTGCTCCTCCGGGTCGGCGAAGTAGTCCCAGGGCCACTCGGTGCGGGCGCCGTCGAGCGCCTGGAAGACCCGGCGGACGGTGTGGCGCTCACCGGCGAGGGAGAGGGCCATGGCGAACGTGTTGAAGTCGTACTGCCAGCCGAGGCTGCGTACGTAGGAGGGGTGGAGGATGCTGTGATCGGCCGCGGCCCGCAACTCCGCCCGGATCTCGTCCGTTTCGAGGCAGTCCCCGCCGTCCGCCTCGACCCACTCCTCGATACGGGCCATGGCGATCACACAGCCGAGCCGATGCCCCTGAGGAGCCCGTCCGAGCGCCTCACGGGCGAAGGCCAGCGCCTCCCCCGGCTCGCCGCCCCACCGGGGCTGCAACTGCGAGAGCCAGTCGATGTGGATGCCCAGGTCCAGCGGCTCCCGCCGCAGAGCGGCATCGAACCGGGCCCGGTTCACCTCCGTCCCCAAGGACATCCCCCGCCCGGAGGCGAGCAGCCACCTCCAGGGCGTGACCCACGTGCTCTCCAACTCCGCTGCCGCCAACAGCTGTTCCTCCGCGAGGGCGAGCCGCTCCCCGAAGACCTGCCACTGCTCCCGCGTGACGTCGACGGCCCGCGCGGAGGTTCGGGCCTCCCACCCCCACATGACGTGGCGCGCCCCGGACACCAGCAGAGCGGCGGCCCGGTGCTCGGCGTCCTCCGCCACGGCCCGCCCGATCCACTCCTCCACCCCGCCCACGTCGACCAGCTCACCGAGCACCTGATGGTCCCGACCGAGATCGAAGGGCTCGAGCCCCGCCTTGACCCCCTCCCAGTCCCCCGCCCCGGCCGCCTCGACCACCGCCAGCACCCGCCGATCCCCGAGCGCCCGCAGTTCATAGCTCCCGCCCTTGCGCCTCCGCTCCGCCGGAAGGGCGTACGGATCCCCCGCCACCGCTCTCTCCCCACCCCGACCGAACAACTTCCCGAGCATGCCCGAGCCCTCCCCTGATGCCGCGTGATCTTCGGGTGCAGCATAAGGGGGGCCTCTGACAGGGGCTCTACGGGATATTCACAGGGGCTTCACGGCCGCTGGCTGTACCGCGGCGAGAAACAAGGAAAAGCCCCAGGCCGAAAAGTTCGGCCTGGGGCTTTCATGGAGATTGTCGGGCGGGTCTGCCTTCGGGATGCGAAGAACCCGGTTCCTGTACGTCATGGCGACGCGGTGAGGCGTTCGGGAGATCCGCGAGCGGACTCTCCCGGACGCCTCACCGGCCGGGTGAAAAGGGAAGGACCAGGGCCCTAGGAAACCCTCCGTTTCGGGGCGACCACGCGCACCTTGCGGCCTTCCCTGAGCACACGTCCCTCGGCGAACGCCTGCATGACGAGCGGCAGATGTTCCCGCTCGACCGCCGCTATGTACGGCGTGACGGACTCAATGGTGTCGTCGACCTCCACCGGTATGGGGATCTGGGCGATGATCGGCCCGTCCGACAGCGAGTGCGGGTCGCGGAGGTGGATGGTCACGCCAAGGCTCTTGACCCCGTAGTCGAGAGCCGGGCCGATCGACTCGTCCAGTTCCCCGAAGGCCGGCAGGATGGTGGGGTAGACACTGATCACCCGATCCGGGAAATGCGCCAGAAACGCCGTGTCGAGAACTTCGGTGTATCCACCCACCAGAACGAAGTCCGCCCCCGCTTCGAGCGCGTCGGCCGCCATCGCGGCATCGCGCTCGGCCAGGGAACCGTAACCGCTCAGTGGGTATGCCGCCACGGTGCCGATCCCCGCCTTGCGCGCCACATCGAGGGCCGGGCAGTCGCGGTTGGTGGCCACTGCCACCACTTCCCCGTCCACCACCCCGTCGTAGCAGGCACTGATCGTATAGCGGAGCAAAGTGCCCCGCCCTGAGGTGAGCACAGCGATGCGAAGCATCTGTCTCCTTGATAGTCGTTCCGGCCTCGACGGACTACCGTGCGATGGCCGCCGGTCTCCCGGGCAGTGCCGGGAAGAACATCGCGCGGGGCCACTGCCGCTCTCACGGGAGGAGGGCACGCGCCATCGCCGCGCGAGAGGGGAACCGGGCGTTCGGACCGGGCCGGACAGCGGGTTCCCTTGCTGTGACCGCCGCTTCCCAGAGCCGGGCGCGCACGATGCTCCGCCGGGCAGAACGCTCGTATGCGCTCCGCAGCATCCCGTCGGCGAAGGCTCCGATCGATTCGCCGGGCGTGCCGTCCAGCGGCGCGGTGAGTGCCCGAGCGATGCAGATCGCGCCCTCCAGGGCCAGTGCCGCCCCGGCCCCCGACTCCGCGTCGACCGTGCACAGCGCGTCCCCCACCGGCAGATAGCCCGTCGGGGCCTGGCTGTCCACGCCCCTCATGAGCAGGGCAGGATCATGCCCGGTGACGACGGCTCCGGCGGGTACGGCGACGGCCAGCCGATCGCCGACTCCCTTCAGGAGGGAAAGCGCCCGGGAGAACCCCTCCGGTACCGCCAGTCGCTCCAGAGCCCCGTCTCCGGCCAGATACCGGAAGGTGACGGCGAAAGCGCCGGGCCCCTGGGGCAGGATGCGGACGCTGAACGCCTCCCCCTGGAACGTGAGCACCTGACCGGTGCCGACGGGCACGTCCGCGGGATCCAGCCGGTAGAGGCGCGTGGAGTGCATTACGCCGCAATCGACCTCGTCGACCGTCACGGTGAAGTCCGGGGCGAGCGGAGACCCACGGCCCAGGGCATCTACCACGAGGCCGGCCTCGACCGTTTCACCGGCCAGCCGCACACCGGTGATCCGGTCACCTTCCGTACTCAGGCCCCGCACCCGGCTCCCGCGGCGCACCTGGGCCAGCGGCTCCGCCGCAAGGGCCCGGGCCAGCGCCACCGACACGACGGTGCCCGGGCAGATCAGGGAGAGCCGGTCCCCTTGAACCGCCTTCCCCTCACGTCCGGCGAGGTCACCGTACGGGGAGAGAGCCCCGGGAGCACCGTCCGTGCAGAAGGTCTGGGCGCCCCCGGCGAGCAGATCGGCGTACACGTCGGGGAGCTGTTCCAGGAGTCGGCGCCGGAAGAGGCCCGAGTAGACGTAGGGCTGTGCGGTGTACGGACCGCCGGTGGCCCCCCACGGGTCCGTCGGCACCCCGGCCGCCTCCAGCACTTGGCAGGGGACACCGCCACGGGCCAGCAGCAGGGCGGTAGCAAGGCCGGCGGGCCCCGCTCCAGCCACCACGACCCGCGGCCCCCCGCCATCATGACCGGGCACGTGGCCACCCCCGCGAAGTCGGCGCCGGGCCCAACAGGCCCAGCCTGGCGGCCCGGACCCCCGCCTCGAAACGGTTCTCCGCGCCGAGCTCCCGCATGATCTCCCCGATCACGCGGGTCAGCGTCCGTCGCGAGATCCCGAGACGGCGCGCCAGCGCCTCGTCCTTGACACCGCGGGCCAGCAACCGCAGTACGGCCCGGTGCCGGGCTTCGAAGGGCCCGGCACCATCGGCCGACGCCGGGGCGAGCGCGGGCAAGGCGCTGTCCCAGCAGGTCTCGAAGAGTCCGGCCAGCCCGTGGCAGAAGGCCGCCTCGCGCAGCACCAGCGCCTCCGGCCTCTCGGCGGTCACCAGGACCGCGGTGGTCCGGTCGAACACGGCGAGCCGGAGTGACGTGGTACTTCCGATGCGCACGCGAGCGCCCTCGTCCCGCAGACGGGACAGATGGCGCGGCCGAGCCTGGCAGCCGGACGGCACGGCGTCGTCGATCATCCTGACCCGTACCCCCCTCCGCAGACTCTGCCGTAGCCGGTCCGGGGCCAGATTCGCCCCATCCGTATCCGGGCCCGGGCCCAGTCGCAGGGCGAGGAACTCCTTTTCGCTCGTGGCCAGCAGGCCGGCCAGCAGTTCCTCGACCTCCTGCCGGCCCCGGACCCATTCGGCCGGACCGGGGCCGTGCCCCCGGTCGGCCACGGCTGTCAGGACACGGCCGGACAGCTTCGCCAGTTGTTCTCGCGCCTCGTACAAGCGGTCCGCGGCCTGCCCGGCCTGCGCCGCGCCCTGTTCGAGGGCGCGGCGCAGTGCCTCCCGAGGACTCTGCTCCACGTCGGCGGGACCGTCGGCGATCAGTCCGAGCAGATCGCTCACCGAATGCTGCGACGTCCCCTCCGCCCCGCCCCAGGAGCCGGAGGGCTGGAGGCTCCCGGGGGCGCTTCCCCGTGCCACCCCGTTGCGGCCACCGCTCACATCCGGCATCCCGCCCCCTCTCCCGGGCCGGCGATGTCGCCAGTCACGGACAGCGCGGCGATCTCCTCGACTTCTTCCAGGCAGTCGCCGCACCCGGACCCGGCACCGGTCGCGTCACCGACCGCGACCGGGTCGCCGGGCCAGCGCAGCGCGGCCCGGATCAGCTCGCTCTCGGGGACCCCGGCGCACAGGCAGATCAGAGCATCGGACACAGTGCCGCCTCACGGGAGTGCGCTGCCCCTCGGCGCGTGGTCACCGTCGCCCCGCCGAGGCGAGTTGCGGTGCCGTCGTGGTGAGCCCGAAGGCCCGGTGAGCAGTGCCGCCGGCAAGCATCCGGACTTCCGGTTCCGTGAGGCCCTGCCTGAGCGCATTGGCCATCTGGCGGGCCAGCGGCTGCGATCCGGCCGCGACGATACCGGCGTTCTGGTACCAGAGGCCGTTGTCCTCCGTGCGGTGCAGGTCCTGGCCGCCCAGCCGGGCCGAGTCGCAACGGTCGGTCATCATCATCGAGTGGGGAATCCCCATGAGCTGTACGGCGCGGGTGGCGATGGCGAGGTCGACGTGTTCGCCGTCGAAGTTGATGCAGGCGGCGACGCGGCCCCGGGCAGCTTCGCGCATGATGGTCGCGGGGACGGGCCCGACGATCGTGTCCAGCGTGTCGAGGCTCCACCCCGGCAGGTCGTACGAGGCGATGATGCGGTCCCGCTCGCGGCGGGCGGCGGTGCTGCGGAAGGCGTGCCGGATGGTGAGCGGCATGTCGTTGAAGAGATGGTCGGTGACCACCCGGGCACCGCTTCCGCCGAACTCTGACTGCCAGGCGATCTCGACCATCTCGCCGGCCAGCTCCGCGCTGACCTGCGGGTCGTGACGGGTGAAGTGGCCGAGTGCGGGGCGCACTCCGTGGGCAAGCAGCTCGGGCAGAATCCAGTCGAACCCCGCCTCACGGGCTTCCGGAGCATCGTGGAGCGTGGAACCCGGCCGGAAGGCATCGGGGGACATGACCGTGTACATCAGTCCGAGCTCACCGAGCGCCGCGAGCCGGGACCACTCGCCCCGGCTGGGGGCCCAGACCGTCTGCGCGGGGGTGCCGCCGTGGCTGGCCAGCAGGGGGCCCTCCAGGGCGATGCCCGGTATGTGCGGGAGAAGCCCGTCCTTGCGCATGGCGTCGTACCGGCGCACGAACTCCTCGAACTCACCGAGCTTGTCGCGCCGCAGGTACATGGTCGGCAGGGCCTGGACACCTTCGCTCGCGCACCAGGCGTCCAGTCGGACCAGGTCGACCTTACGGAAGTCGGAGAAGTCCACATCACCGAAACCGTGGCAGTGAACCTCCACCGGAGGGACGGAAGTGATTTTCTCGTTCATGGGGTTGGCTTCCTCAGGGGATTCGTGGCGAAGTTCGGAAAGGGTGGATACGGCCGGGAGGTTCATACGGTCTCCAGGGCCGCGCCCGACCACGTGACGCAGGTGAGTCCGGTCTCGGCCGTCCGGGTCTCGACGTATCCGGCGTTGGCGATCCACCGGCGGTGCCCGTACGACTCGGGAAGGTTCACGCAGAGGTTCGGCAACGCGATCTGCAGAACGGTGCTGTGACTGACGACGACGACAGTTCCCTCATGGCGGGCCTCGATCTCGGCGGCCACTTCGCGAATACGCCGCACCGCCGCCGTGCCCCTCTCGCCCCGGGGCCCCAGCGGGAGGTCGAGGGCGGACCTCAGGTGCCAGCTCTCTATCGCGCGGTCGAACTCGGCGAAGGCTTCCGGCCCCGAGCTTCCCTCGAGGTCACCGACGGAGCACTCGCGGAGCCCCGGGTGGACCCGGGGCCTGCCGGCCGCGAGCCCGTCGGCGAGGATGTCCGCCGTCTGTACGGCCCTGGTCAGCGGACTGGTGTAGATCGCCTCGACGTTCTCGTCGACCAGTTCGTCCGCGAGCTGCCGAGCCTGAGCCCTGCCGGTCTCGTCCAGCGGAGCTCCGGGAGCCGCCGCGGTGATCACCATGGCGACGTTGTGAGCGGTCCGGCCGTGCCGGACGAAGAGGATGCGCGTCATGGTGTGGTCTCCGTGTAGAGGTCGGGACTGCCGATGACGGTGACCGGCGCGCGTTCGCGGCGCACGACGTCCACCGGGGGACGCTCCATGGCCGGTCGACCGTGGTGGAGGTGGTAGAGCGTGCCCGTGAGCCGACCGTGGCCGTGGGCAGCGGCCCGGTGGTAGAAGTCGTTGTCCTCGTCACCCCAGCCCTCGAAGCTCTCGTCGAAGCCGGAGATCCGGTGGAAGAGCGCGTCGGTCACCGCGACGCAGCCGCCGAAAGTGGGGTGGAGGTGATAGCCGCGCAGATGCTCGGGGCGAAGGGCGCCCGCGCCGGAGAACCGGTCCGCGAGGGCGACCCGGGTGCTTCCCTCGTCGAGGCAGACCACCCGGTCGTATGCGAGCACGGTCGGAGCCGTCCCGGTGACCGCGTCGGTGATCCGCTCCAGCAGGTCCCGCGGCGGCAGGATGTCCGCGTCGAGGAAACAGAGCACCCTGCTGCGGCCCGCAACTCGCACAGCACCGACATTGTGGGACCAACTCCGGTTATAAGGACCTGAGTTGGCCGCATGAATGTACGCATCCGCCCAGTCCTCGACCATGGCGCGGTTGCGCGGCTCCGCGTCCTGTTCGACCACGACCACCCGGTACGCGGCACGGTCGAGGGTCTGGTCCGACAGTGCGCGCAGCACAGCCCGGACGTTGCGCAGCCGTGCCACATCAGACGGCAGAGCCCGGAAGTCGACAACGACGGTGATGTCCCAGCCGCCTTCCAGGCTCCGGGGGTTAGGCGGCCGCGCCGGCTCCGGTTCGGCCGCCGCCCGAGCCGGCCCCCACTCCGTCCCGCTCACGAGCCGGGCCGCTGCGGTCGAGCCGAATTCCTTCAGCGCGGTATCGAGCGAGGGGGTGGAACCGGCTGCGTTCAACACCCGGGCGGCACGGTCGATCGCGGCCTCCCGGATGCCCGGGTCGGCGGGGGTGATGCTCAACCCGGTCACGGTCTGCTCCAGTTCGGCACGGAGTCCCGCCCGGTCCGCGGCCTCCCGCAGTCCGGACAGTACGGCGAGGGCCAGCGGCACGGTGAACTCCCACAGCGGCTTGCTGGCACGGGCCTCCGGGTCCCAGAGGACGGCAAGTGCGTCCACGATCCGGGTGGCGCTGTCGCGCCGTCCGGCCTCCGACGGTCGGGGCTCCCGGCCGGCGGTGCTCCGCCCGGCCCAGTCGACCAGTTGGGTCAGCCGGGTGATCCTGGGCACGGCCGGCAGATGTCCGCCGGCGCCGAAGGGGTCGTAGAGGATGCCCAGGGCGAAGCCCGCGCCCAGGGCGCCCAGCACGTCATTGACCAGGCCGTCGCCCACGTACCAGCAGTCCCGCCCGTCCAGGCCCGACTCACCGAGCGCCTGGAGGAAGATGGACGGGTCCGGTTTCTCCACACCGACGTGCGTGGAGTCGAACACAGCGTCGGTGTACTCCAGCAGGCCGTGGCGTTCCAGGTCGTCGCGGACCGTGCCGTCGGAGTTCGAGATCACGCCGATGGCGATGCCCTGTGCCCGCAGAGCGCGCAGGGTGTCCCGCGCCTCGGGATCGAGCACCCGGTAGAGATCCTCGCGCTCCAGGGCCCGCCGGAGTGCGGGAGCGGCCGACAGCGGGTCGAGACCGAGGTGCAGGGCACAGGTCCGGACGACCTTGTCGGTCCCGTCGTCCGTGGTGGGAAGCGGCAAGTGGCGCGCCTCGGCAGCCAGCACCAGGGCGGTCACTGCCGTACGGGCCGACAGGCCGGCGCCGAATCCGTCACGGGCAAGCTCTTCCAGGAGCACATCGCCGTCGGCATGGATGAGGGTGAGACCTGCGTCGAAGAAAATGGCGCGTGGCGGTGTGCGGACCGTTCCGAGCGGGCCGTCGTTCACAGGGGGGTGCACGGGCACAGGAACCCCTCCTTTCTCATATCGGTTCCGGCCGGTCGGCCGACCGGCCCCGGGGGGTGCGGACGAACACCGCGGAGTGGTGGCCGGACTCTGCGGCCTGGAACAAGCCGTGCGCCGCGAGAGCGGAGACGAGGGAGAGCCGGTCGACGTACTTGTCGTGGATGTCGACGGCCAGCACGCCGACCCGGTCCAGCCAGGAGGTGTCGTCCGCCAGCAGAACGGCTTCCTCTGCTCCTTCGATGTCCATCTTGAGGATGTCCACCCGGTCCCAGCCGACCCGTTCGAAGACCTCGGGCACGGCGACCGCCTCGACCTCCACAGCCGGCCGGACGAGCCGGCTCTCGGGTCGGTGCGGGTGGGAACTGCGCTGTTCGGCCACCGAACGCACCGTGGAGCTGGACGACCACCAGCCGCTGGGATAGAGCGTGACGGTGCCCGGTCGGTCGGCCACGGCCGCCTGGAGCACCTGCCAGTCGGACCGGTTGCTGTCGCGGTTGGCCCGCAGCAGGTCGAGATTCTCCGGGACGGGTTCGACGGCGGCGATACCCGCATCCGGATACATCAGCGCGAAGTAGAGCGGTGACAGGCCGATGTTGCTGCCCATGTCCACGATCCGCCGTACGGGCCCCTCGCAGTGGTCCTCGTAGGGGAACCGGTAGATCTCGTCGAGGAAGATCTCCCGCAGTACGTACAGGTCGCTGGGGTTGTCCCGGAAGTGGCAGACGACATCCGTACCGCCTCGGCCGAATCGCAGGCTGCGGCGCCGTGCGGTGCCATTCCTGCCGGTGGCGAGGAGCCAGTGGTAACGGACGGCCGAGCGGGCGAGTGCCCGCCCTGCCGGGCCCGGCCACAGGGAGCGGGCACGGGTCATGTCGTCCCGTGCGGAACGCAGTTCACGCCACAACAACCGCAGCACGCCGGTGCCGGGGGCATCTTCGTCCCGCCTGAGATGCTTCATCGGGCCGGCACCACCGCGTCGGCGGGGGTGAGCCAGCCGCGCCGGTCGGCCGCGCCCGCGCGGCATGCCGCGTAGTAGGTGTCCTGGAGCACCTTGGTGAGCGGCCCCGGAGCGCCGGAGCCCACGGCAAGCCGGTCCACGGAGACCACCGGAGTGATCTCGCACAGGGTGCCGGTGAGAAAGACCTCGTCCGCCTGGTACAGCTCGGTGCGGTCGACCGGGCGCTCCTCCACCTCGACCCCGGCCGTCTCGCGAAGAAGTTCGATGGCGCAGCGGCGGGTGATGCTGTCGAGGATGGACTCGCTGACGGCGGGTGTGACGACCCTGCCGCCACGGACGAGGAAGACGGCGGCCCCACCGGTCTCGGCGACCTTGCCGGCGGCGTTCAGCAGGATCGCTTCGTCCGCTCCCGCCGCCTCCGCCTCCAGCCGGGCGAGGCGCAGGTTGTAGTAGTTGGCGGCCGCCTTGACCCGCGGCGGGGCGGTGTCGTCGCCGGAACGGCGCCACGAGGACACGATGACCGACTGGCCGGTGGTGATGCTCTCGCTGCGCGGGACCGGGAAGACCGGCATGAAGTATCCGGTGTCGGCGATGTCGGCATCGTTGGTGTACCGGCCACGCTCCAGGTACAGGGTGGGGCGAATGTAGATGTCCTCGCGGTAACCGAGGGCGCCGATCATCTGGTTGACTCCCTTCAGCACCCCCGCGACCGTCAGGTCATTGGGGATCCGCACGACCCGGGCCGACTCCCTCAACCGCTGGACGTGCGCGTCCGCGTGGAGGAAGTAGTGCCGGGACTCCTCGGGGCACCAGTAGCCGCGCATCCCTTCGAAGACGCTGGCCGCCCTCAGGACGACTTCCGACCAGACGTGCACGGTCGCCTGCGACCAGGGGCGGACCGCCCCGTCGAACCAGATGTACTCGGGCCTGGTGAGCTCGCTCACGAGTGTTCCTTTCTTGCGTCCTGCGCGGCTTGCGGGCCGATGGGTGCGGAACCACGGAGGTGGCCCGCCGGAGGGACGCTGTTCAGGCGGCGTTGGTGGTCTCGGCGGCGTCGAGGAACTCCCGGACGGTGTGGCGGGAGAACTTGTGGTCGACGAGTTTGGCGAGGACGGCGGGCGGCACGGTCACACAGTGCGCGCCCGCGTCGATGGCCCGCATCACGTCCGCGGTCCCCCGCACGCTGGCGGCGATCAGCTCGGCCTCGTACCCCCACCGGTCGAGCCATTCGCGGGCCTTCGCCAGAACCTGTGCCCCGTCGCCGCCCTCGTCGTCCACCCGGCCCACCAGCACGCTGATGTAGCGGGCACCGGCCTTGGCCGCCAGCACAACCTGGCCGAGCGTCAGGCAGGCGGTTGTGTTGACGACGACACCGGCCCGGGAGAGTTCGCTGATCTCGGCGAGACAGGACTCCCCCGCCGGGGTGAGGACGGGCACCTTGACGGCCACGTTGTCGCCGATGGAGGCCAGTTCCCGGGCCTCGGACACCAGATGGGGCCCGCTCGCCCGGGTGACCTCGGCGTGGAACACACCGGGAGCCGTGAGCCGGGCCAGTCCGGCCAGAACCCGCTCGGGGTCCGTCACCCCGTCGCGCAGCAGCACGAGAGGGTTGGTGGTGACACCGTCCAGGACCCCCTGGCCGGACCAGAACTTGATCTGGAGTTCGTCGGCGCTGTCGAGGAAGATCTTCATGTCGTACTGCTCCCTAGGAGTTGGCTGATCACACTGGTCAGGTCGGTGGCGGAGATGTCGGGCCGGGCCGCGCGACGGGTGGGGCAGACGTCGCAGCGGACGCTGCCCACCCAGGCCGTACGGAATCCGGCGGCCCGGCCGGCCTCGATGTCGCGCGGGGTGTCGCCGACGAACCAGCAGTCCTGCGGTTCGAGGCGTTCTGTGCGGCAGAGCTTTTCGAGCAGGCCTGCCCGCGGCTTGCGGTTGGGGCAGTCCCCCCGCAGCCGCTCCACGGACGCGGAATCGTGGTGCAGGCAGTAGTGGATGCCGTCGATCCGGGCGCCCTCGTCGGCCAGCAGTTCGACCAGCCGTCCCGTCACGTCCAGCAGGAGCCGGGGGCTGCACTTGCCCTTGGCGATGCCCGGCTGGTTGGAGACCACATGGACGGGGATCCCGGCCGCGTTGGCCATCCGTACGGCCTGCGCGGCGCCGCGGCAGAGGGTGACCTGCCCCGGCTGGTGGGGGGAGTCGACCGTGCCGAACTCCGGCTCGTACCAGAGCTCGTTCAGGACTCCGTCACGGTCCAGGACGAGGGCGGCCGGAGGTGCGGCTAGCGGCACAGCGTCTCCCAGCGGGGCCGGGTCCTGGCCAGCGCCGGGTGGGTGATGAGCAGGTGCCACACCACGGCCTGGAAGATCTCGGTGTGCGTCGTACGGAAGTCCCGCTCCTCGACGGGGACGCGGACACAGTCGTGAGCCAGCCGAGCGGTCTCCCCACCGTCCGGCCCGACTACTCCGCTCAGGTAGGCCCCGGCCTGGTGGGCACGGCGCAGCGCCTCCACCAGGTTGACGCTGACCGCAGGCTCCTCGCTGCCACCTCCGACGGAGAACACCATGACGGCGTCCCGGGGGCCGATGTTGCTGCACTGGAGCCATTCGGCCACGGCGTTGCGCCAGCCCCGGTCGTTGATCGACGCGGTGAGCGTCGCCGCGTTGTCGGTCGGGGAGCTGGCATCGAGCCCGGCGAGGTTGCGGAAGTCGCAGACCGCGTGGGTGGCGTTGCCCGCACCGCCGCCCACGCCGAGCAGGAACAGACGCCCCTGCGCCTCCCTGACCTCGGCGAGCCGGTGGGCGATGCGGTCGATGACCGCCACGTCCACGCGGGAGGCGACGGCCGCCAGAACCTCCATGAAGCGTGTGGAGTGGCCGGACGCGCTGGGCTCGGGGTGCGGCGCACCGGGGCTGCGCGGCTCGGTCAGGGTCTCGGTCAGGGTCATGCGAAGGTCTCCTCCGTGTCGTAACTGATCTCGGTGACAGCCGTACCGCCCCGGGAGAACCGGAAGGGAACGCGGGGCATGGCGATGGCGCTCATGGCCGAATCGATGACCTGGTGACGGTCGGGCTCGGCGAAGGTCAGCAGGAAGCCACCGCCGCCGGCGCCCACGAGCTTGCCCGCCAGTGCTCCGTGGGCCAGGGCGGTCCCCAAGCCGTGGGCCGTACCGCCGTCGTCCCCCTGTTTGATCCGCTGGTGTTCCCTCAGCAGCACGGGCACCCGGTCGATGTCGCCCTTCCGCAGGGCCAGGAGCATTTCCTCGCCGACGGACCGGGTGCGGTGCAGCCGCTCAATCCGCTCGGCCAGCCCGATGGAGGACGGGGCCAGATGAACGGCGCTGTCCCGTCTGCGGCCCGTGTAATGGAGGAGCAGACGCTGCTCAAGGGCATGCAGCGTGTCGGTGGGGACATCGGGCACGTATGCCTCGGTCGAGCCGTCGGGGGCGATCACCAGCCTCCGCAGACCGCCGAGCCCGCATACGTACGGGTCGTGGCGGCCGACGGGCCGGCCGAGGCGGACGGCTTCCAGCTTCCAGGCCTGCTCCACGAGTTCGGCGTTGGCGCCGGTGACGTCGCGGTCGCCCGCGAGCCTGCGCAGCGCGGCCAGGAGGCTCACGGTGAACGCGGCCGAACTGCCGAGGCCGGTACCGGCGGGGACGGGACCGGACGAGGTGATCTCGCAGGAACCGGTCAGACCGGTCATGTCCAGGGCTTCGGCCACGTACGGCGAATGCAGGGCCGTCGCGTCCTCGGACAGGCTCGTCTCGTCGTGGGTGAATCTGATGCGGTCGTCCACCCGTCCCCGGCGTGCCGTGACGGTCGCGCGGAGGGTGATCGCCACGGACAGGACGTCACCGCCGAACCGGTCGGCGTAGAAGGGCAGATCGGTGCCCCCTCCGCCGAGCGAGATCCGCAGGGGGGTGCTCGCCACGACGATGCGCTCGCCGCCCGGCACCGCGCTCACCGGGCGGCTCCGGCGGTGACGGTGCCGACGGTGCCGACGGCGCGTTCCCCCACGAGGCGCTGGGCGGAGATACTGACGGCGGCGCTGGCGGCATGCGCGGCCTGCCAGCCGGCGGCCCGGGCCTTGCCGGTGTCCAGCTCGATCACGGGCTGGTCCCCGGTCCAGGAAAGCTTCTCCCCGCTCGTCACGATCTCGGGGGCGGAGAGGCCCATCGCGTCGGCGGTCAGCCAGGCGACCTCCCGCACGGACACGCTCGCGCCCGCGGCGACGTTGTAGACATCGCAGGCTGGGTCCCCCGGGCCGGTCGTGGTGCGGGTGAGGTGGTCCATGGCGGCCACCACGTCGTCGACGAGTACGTAGCTCTTGCGCTGGAGTCCGTCACCGAGCACGGAGAGCCGCTGCGGGTCCTCACCCAGCTTGCGGATGAAGTCGCGGACGATCCCGCGCCCCATGGTGCCGCCGACGACGTTGCCCAGCCGGTAGATCCGGGCCCGGAGCCCGAAGCTCGCACAGTAGGCGGAGATCAGCGCTTCGCAGGCCACTTTGCCTGCCCCGTAGAGGGAGTTGGGGAGCAGAGGGCCGTCGGCCTCGGTGACGGAGACGAGGGGGAGGTCTCCGTAGACGGCGCTGCTGGAGGCGAAGACCAGCGTGCGGACGTGGTGCGTGCGCATGCCCTCCAGGACCGACTGGGTGAGCTGGACGCTCTCTCTGAGGTCCACCCCCGTCTCGGTGGCGCCGAGGGGGATGTCGGCGTTGGCGGCGAAGTGCCACACTTCGCCGACGCCTTCCAGTACGCCGGGCAGCAGTGTGTGCAGGTCCCCCTCGACATAGCGGAAGGCAGGTGATTCCAGTCCGGCGAGTCGGTCGGCGCGGGCCGCCGGCAGGGTGTCGGTCGCGATGACGTGGCGGCCGGTGCCGAGCAGGTACCGCACGGCATGACTGCCGACGAACCCGGCGGCTCCGGTCACCAGCGTGTACATGGGCGTGGATTCCGTGGGTCCTGGCAGGTCAGGTGTGGGCACGGGAACTTCCTTACGTGTCTCGGGTCGGGTGGCACGGTGCGTCGGCGGGCCTGCGTCAGCCATCGGCGAGCCTCACCAGGGCGATCGCGGCGAGCGTCGCCGCGTCGGTGATCTCGCCGGAGCGGATCATCCGGTCCAGTTCCTGGGATCGGACCGTGCGACTGGTGAGACCGGCTTCCTCACGCTCCGGTGCGGGGGCGGCACGTACCTCGGCGCGGAGGCTGACCACGGTGAAGTGCTGGGTCGCCCAGTCGGCCGCCTCGTAGACACGGCCGCCGACGGTTCCGGCGCCGAAGCCGATCCAGCCGGTCTCCTCGCGCAGTTCCCGCAGGGCCGCGTCCAGCGGCGACTCCCCGGGTTCGATCCCGCCCTGGGGCAGCTCGGCGCTCCAGAGGCCCGCCGCGTACCGGTACTGGTCGGTCAGCACGACGCCCTGCGGAGTCAGGCAGTGGACGACGACGAAGTCGGACCGGGAGGCGACGGCGAACCGCCCCTGCGAACCGTCGGTGCGCGCGATCACGTCCTCGCGCACTCTCATCCACGGGCTGGCGTACACGGTGCGCGAGCCGACGGGCCGCTTGGTCGCGGGCCGCTCTCCACTGTCCTCACACGGCTCCATGGGTGAGGGCTCCTTCCTGCGGGGCGTGGTACTCCCTCGGAGGGGAGCCGACCGCGCCGAACTGTGCGGGGTGGCGTGCGCAGTACTTCTGGAACTGCTCGTAGCCCTCGAAGGAACCGATCTCGTGGAACCGGTCGCGCTCGGCCACCTCCAGCGCCGCGAGGCCACGCTCCGCGACCAGGGCACCGATGAGATCCGCCAGGTCTGTCTCCCCCGTCGCGACCCGGTCGACGTGGGCGCGGGTGAGCAACAAGGTGCCGTAGTCGACGAACGCGAACGTTCCGGGTGCCCTGCCCTTTCCGTAGGCCGTGACCAGCCCGTCGTCGACCTCCGTGTTCCCGGGAACCACGTCGTCCAGTTCCCGGCACACGGCCATCGCCGCGGGTCTCCCGGACGACTCCCAGCATCGGGTCAGATCGGCCAGGGAGACCGGCTGCCAGCTGTCCCCCATGACGACGGCGAAGCGATCGGCCAGGAAGGGCCGGGCCAACCTCAGCGCACCCGCGGTGCCCAGGGGAAGGTCCTCGACGGAGACGGTGATCTCCATTCCGGTGGGCGGCAGTTCCCGCACATGGGCGATCACCTGCTCGGCGTGGTGGCCCAGGCAGAGATGCAGGCGGCGTACGCCCTGGTCGCGGTAGTTGGCGACGACATGGTCGAGGAAGGGCCGCCCAGCGACCGGGAACAGCAGCTTCGGCAGCCGGTCGGAGAGCGGACGCATCCTCGTGCCCCGTCCTCCGGCGAGCACGACAACCTGTCCGATCACCGGACACCTCCGACGAGTTGTTCCAGGCGGGCGAGTGTGCGGCGAGTCATCCGCCGCCGGGAGAAGTGCTCGACGGCCCGATCCCGTGCCAGGGTCCCCAGCTTCTGCCGCAGGCCAGGGTCGGTGGTCAGTGAGAACAGGGCGCAGCCCAGGGCCTCCTCGTCACCGAGCGGCACGGTCAGCGCGACCGCGGATCCGTCGAGAACCTCCGCGAACCCCTCGATCTCGGTGGCGATCACCGGCAGTGCGGTGCTCAGTGCCTCCAGGAGAGCGAGTCCCAGGCCTTCGGAATGGCTGGGCAGCACCGCAAGGTCGGCGGCGGCCAGCGCCGCGGGCATCCCTTCCCGGTCGACGCCCTCGTCCAGGACGACCCTGAACCCGGCGGCCCGGGCGGCGGCGATGTCGGCCCGCAGCCGCTCCGCGTACTCCGGCGAGCCGGAGCTGACGCCACCCAGCAGTACGAGAACGGCGCGCAGAGCGGGCAGTCGGGTGAAGGCCCGCAGCAGCTCGGCCTGGCCCTTACGGGGCTTGAGCCGGCCCACGCTGACGATCAGCAGTTCGTCCTCGGCCACCCCCCAGGCCCGCCGCCTTTCCCGCCGACCGGGCGCGTCTTTGGGCACCGGGGCGAAAAGGTCGGTATCGATTCCGTGGTGGATCAGCGCGACGCCGTCCCCGGGGACATGGGCAAGGGCCCGCGCAGCGTAGAACTGGGAACCCGCGAGCACCAGGTCGGGCCGCACCCAGCGGTACACGAGAGAGCAACGGCCCTTGCCGAACGGTTCGTTCTCCGGCTCGTGCTCATGGAAAGCCGAGGCCAGCGGCACACCGTATTCGTCGGCGACGATACGGCCGAGCACGGCGGTCTCCAGGCTGTTGGCAAGGACCAGGTCGGGGCGCCAGGCGCCGAGCACCCCGGCGAGCTCGGGCAGCACGCCGAAGAGAAGCTGTTCCCAGGGAAGTTTGCTGGGGTCCGCAAGGAGCCCCCGGTACCCGGCGAGCCGGTCGATCCGCACGCCCCTGCCGACCGCCCGTGAAGATGCGACGTGCTGTCCGGGCCGGCCCGCCGCCGCATCGGTGACGACCCGTACCTCGTGGCCGAGGCCGGCCATGCCTTCGGCGATCTCCTGGGCGTACGTCTCCGCGCCGCCCATGACCGGCGGGTAGGCGGAGGTGAGAAGAAGAATCCGGAGCGTCATGTCAGAGCCGTTTCTCTCGGCACGGAAAGGACGTGGTCGCCGGTGACGACGGCGTGGTCGATGTCGGCGCCCGGTGGCACACGGGCCCCGGGCAGCAGCACGGCGTCACGGACCCGGCTGCCGGCTCCGATGTGCGCGTAAGGGCCGATGACGGACCGGTCCACCGCGCATCCCGGGCCGATCCGCGCTCCGGCGCCCAGGCAGACCGGGCCCGTCGCATCGAGGTCGCGGCAGGCGGACACCGGACCCTGGGTCCACGCCCCGTGCGGGTCGGTGCTCCGGGAAGCCGCTCGTTCCAGCAGCCCGGACCGCAGGGCGAAGAGGTTCGCCGTGTGCAACGCCGCCACGTCCCCGATGTCGCTCCAGTGGCCCTCCTGAAGGTGGACGCGCACGCTGAGCCCGGCCGCGAGCAGCTCCGGTACCACGTGCTTGAAGTCGTAGAGGGTGCGCGGCATCGGTCGCAGCAGTCCGGCGGCCCGGTCACCAATCACGTACATGCCACAGCTCACCACCGAGCCCGGCGGCGCGTCGGCAGGCTTCTCCCGCAGCCCGACGACGTCGGACCCGTCCAGCTCCAGGACGCCGAATCGCCGCGGGTCCTCGACGGGTTTCGCGGCGATGGTGAGGTCCGCCCCGCTCGACCGGTGCGCCGCAACCAGGTCCCGGTGGTCCTCCTCGATCAGCGCATCGCCACTGACGACCAGGAAGCACGTGCTGCCCGGGAGGGCCTTCCGGGCCGCGAGCATGCCCCCTGCGGGCCCGCTGAGCACCGGCTCCTCGACCACGGCGGGGGCCCTTCCGAACTCTCGGCCCAGAAGGCCCGACGCCCGGGTCAACTGCTCTGAGAGGTAAGAAGAGTTGATGGCAATCCGGTTCGTGAGACCGCTCAGGAGGGTGACGTTCCAGTACAGCAGGGGAATGTTGAGCACAGGGGCGAGCGGCTTCGCGAGGGTTTCGGTCAGCGGGCGGAGCCGTCGTCCCTCTCCCGCGGCCAGCACGATCGCCGACAGTCCGGGAAGCTCGAAGGATTCGTGCGGCCGGTGCGGAGCGGGTGGTTGCGCCGCAAGAAGTGATGCGATCACGGTTCACGTCCAACGGGTCGGGGTCTGCGGGAAGACAGGCACCCCCCGTACGAGCCGTACGGGGGGTGCCAGGTTCGGGAGCGGATCTCAGCCGGTCTCGGACCAGTAGCGCGCCTCTCCCTCGGTGGCGCTGTCCCGGTCGCTGTGGAGTACGGCATCGGCGGACAGATGCGGTTCCTCGGCCGCCAGGTAGCGGTCCTCGGCCGGCATCCACTCGTCGGTCCAGAGCGACTCCGCCTCGGCACCGTCACGGTCGAGGCCGCGGCGCAGTCGCGTCTCCCGCGTCGCGACGCAGAAGAGGCGGTGGTCGTAGTAGGGACGGGCCGCCAGATGGGTGCTGTAGACGCCTTCGACGATGAGCGGGGTGCCTGCCGCGATCGTCACCCACTCACCGAGCCGGTCCTTGTCCCAGTCGTACTTCTGGTAGGTGACCTCCTCTCCCCGGGAAGCCGGGGCGAGGACCTGTTCGCGCAGGCGTGCCAGGTCGAAGCCGGGGCCGATCGCCCGGGGACGGCCCTGCCGCTCCTCACTGGGCAGGTAGAAATCGTCCACGTGGACGATCTCCGCCCCGGGGAGGCGGGCCGCCAGTTGCTCGGCCAGCGTGCTCTTCCCGGACGCACCGGGGCCGTCGATCCCCATCAGGAACCGGCCGCCTCTGCTCCGCGCCCGATCGGTCACGTCGGCGCAGAATGCGCGCACGTCGTAGAGGCTCAGTTCGGACATCTCATCTCCTTCGGTCGTGTGTCTGCTCCGTGAAGTCGGCCGTCGGCCGGTCCAGTCCCAGCTCGGCGAGCCGGTACCCAGCCTGAAATCGGCTCTTCGCGGAAAGCCTCCGCAGGAGGCTCGCGACCCGACGACGGTAGGTCCTCGTGGACACACCCAGTCGCCATGCCGCCTGTTCGTCGGTCAGGCCCGCGCGCAACAGCTCCAGTACGGTGCGGTCGCCGGCATCCAGGGCCACGGACGCATCGCCCTGGCGGTGAGCGTCCAGCGCCCAGCGTTCGACGGCCGCGGCCCAAGCGGCCCCGCGGATCAGCAGCGCGCCGCCCTCGTAGCCCCGGCCGCTCAGCGAGGCCATCAGATGCTCACTGTCCATGACGACCAGTGCGGGCAGAGGAACCGGGCATCGGCTGACCGTGAGCCGCCCTTCCAGCGAGGTCAGTTCCTCGAACTCGCCGCCTCCAAGACAGATCCGCACGGCCACGCCCGCGCGCGCCGCCTCCAGCGCACCGCGCATCTCCGGGCCCTCCCTGCCCCGGTCGGGCGGACCGGGGGCAAGAAGCGTCAGCGTGCGCGCGGCCGCACCGATCGTCCCGGCCACCTGGACCGGTGTCAGCACGCTCACCGGCGCGCCTGCCGGAGCATGGGTCTCCAGGATGCTCCATGGCGCCGCAGCGCCATGGCCATATGTCGCCATGCGTGACCTCCGTATATAAGGAGCGGAACCGGGCCGGCCGTGTGTCAGCAACCTGCCAGCCCTCTCCGTGGGCGGAGGGCGGGGTGACGATGAGCCCAAAGACCGCCAGGAGAGCGGCTGCAACCACCGTCGGAGGTCCCGCCATGACATCCCCCGCACCGGACCGACGCTCCCGTCGGCTGCTCAGCCGCTGGGGCATGCCACCGATCGAGGGCCGGGGGCGTCCGTTGCTGTCGGTCGTGCTGGACACGTTCGGGGCGAGCCTGTTCCTCCCGATCTCGCTGCTGTTCTTCCTCAGCACGACCGATCTCTCCGCGTCCCGCATCGGTCTGCTGCTGACGCTGTCGACACTGCTGTCGCTGCCGTTCGGCGTGCTGGCCGGAGAGGTGGTCCAGCGGTACGGCCCCACCCGGGCCATGATCTTCAACAATGTCGGTTCCGCGGTCGGTTACGCCCTTTACCTGGTGGCCGACGGGGAACTCGGCATCTTCACCGGAATGCTGGTGGTGGCCCTGTCCGAGCGGCTGTTTCTCGCTTGCTGGCCACCCTTTCTGAAGCAGCTGGCCGCCGACTCGTCCGTCGAGTCCTGGTTCTCCTTCCTGGAGTCGCTGAAGGCCGGGTGCTTCGTGGCCGGAGGCGCGATCGCCGCCCTGGCCATCGCCGACGGCAACGTCACTGCGATGAAGTGGCTGATCGGCTGCAACATCGCCTCCTCACTTGCGGGGGCAGCGATCCTGATCCGGTTCCGGCCGGACGGCTCCTTCCGGCAGCAGAGTCGCGGGCAGGGGATGCGCGAATGGCTGACCCTGCTCAGGGACCGCCCCAGCCTGCTGCTCGGAGTGGGCAACATCCTCTTCGCCCCGGTTCTGCTGATGAGCGCGTTCGTGTTCCCGATCGTCTTCGTACGGGACTGGGGCCAGCCCGCCTGGCTGGTTCCGGCCCTCATCACCTTCGCCTACGTCCTGGTGATGCTGGCCCAGCCACCGCTCACCCGGCTGACCAGCCGCCGGCCCCGTTCCGTTTCCCTGATCGGATGCACCGTCACGACGTGTGCGGCTCTCGCGCTCCTCCTCGTCCACTCCCGTACCGGCGCGCCCGCGCCGGGGCCGGAAGTGGGTCTGGTGGTGGCCGTCGTCGTGACGATCCTGCTGACCATCACGGGCATGCTCTACTTCCCGCACGTCAACGCGATCCTCCTCGATCTGGCGGGCCCCTCCGGCATGGGCAGGTCGGCCGCCTTTTTCCACACGGGCACCACCCTGGGCAACGCGATCGCACCGGCGTTCCTCACCTGGCTGATCGCCGGTCCCGAAGTGCTCTGGACCGTGCTGGCGGGGATCTCGCTGGTATCCCTGTGCTGTCTGCTCGCCGCTGACCGGCTGACCCCGGCCGCCGCGTCGGAGCCTGAGCAGCGGGAGGCCCTGGACCGGGCCGTATGACGCGTGAGCACCCGGCGCAGGACCAGCGGTGCCGCCTCAGCCCACGGAAGGGCCGGCCCCGGCCGGGTGGTCCCCACCGCGGATCGCCACCCCCGCGGCGACTCCGGCGCCGGTCAGCCGGGCCAGGGCCGGACCGTACCGGGCAGACGTGGACGCGGGCTCCAAGGTGCGCAGTCCGCCCGGGCCCATGGTGGCAAGAGCGCGGGCAGCCTGTCGCGCCGTCGGGTCGGGCCGGACCCCGGGGGCCATCACCCCGACAGCCACGGCGGTCAGCCAGAGCTGCTCGATGAGACGGGGGGCCGACAGCGTCCGCAGTTCCTCGCAGCACGGATCGGACAGCGTCGAAGCGAGTCCGTCGAACAGGGAGCCGGTGTCCGCGCCCAGCGAACCCAGCGGTTCGAGGAGCGGGACGGTGCCCACATGGGTCCGGGCCACCGCGTCCCACCGAGCAGCCAGCGCCCGCCCGTCGCTCCAGCTCAGCACCGGAATGAGCGGTGGGGCCAGGAGCGTCCCGGAGCTCGCCACGGACTCGTCGGCCGTCCGGAACAGGGCGGCTCTGCGCCGCCCCATGTGCTCCCCATGCCCCAGCAGGCTCTGCGGCCCGTCATGGTCGACGAGTTGGGGGACGGTACAGAGCACCGGCTCGCCGCACCCGCTCAGATAGCGGTGGACAGCCACGTCGTCGGGCTCGTCCGCCGGGCACTCACGAGAGGCGAAGTCGACCAGTCCCCGCGCCAGAGGGACGGGCAGCACCAGACCGACCGTGGGGACGTAGTCGTCGACGCATTCGGCGAAGGCGTGGCCCGACATCGCCGCCCAGCGCGTCATCGTCGCCGACACCGAACCCCATTCGGCGAAGAGGACCAGCGGTGAACGCGGCCGCGTCCGCACCGCGGCCTCCACCTGAGCCACGAAATCCGGGCAGGGTTCGGCGTCGTCCTGGAGCACCAGGTGATGCGTGGCCCCTCCGTCCGACGCCGACCAGGCCGCGAGCGCGGTCCGCAAGGTCGACCGGGGGCCGTCCGGCCGAGGGTCGAGGACCACGCGGGGGGCCAGGGCGGGCAGGCTGCGGCGCAGCTGTTCGGCCCGGTCGGCACGCGCGGGGTGCGCCATGATCGCGCAGGAGATGCGGACCGTGTCCGCGCCGGACCCCGCGCCCGGCGCGGCCGTCTCAGCGGTCACCGGCGTCCCAGGGCTCCACGCCGAAGAGCCGTCGGCCGAGCGGCGACATGGCGGCTGTCTGGTCCGCGTCGTAGTGGCCGGACGGCACCTCGTCGGCCTGCCCGTAGACATGGTCGTCGCGCACCCACCGCAGGAACTGGGCGACACGCGCCTCGGGAAGCCGGTTGTGGGAGGCGTTGTGCGGCATCAGGAAGTGGGTCAGGACGAAGTCTCCCGCCTCCGCGACGATCTCCACGGGCTCGGGGAATCCCTTGATGTCGCGCCAGAAGTCGTGCAGCAGGCGACCGGTGGGGTGCGCCCGGGCCGCCTCCATCACCAGCCGGTGGCCGCCGGGCACCACACAGATCCCCCCGCCCGTCGGCCGCACGTCGGTCAGGTAGAAGCAGCCGGCGAGCTCCATCTCCGGCAGGTCCAGCCGGAACTGGGAAACCTCGATCGGCACCCTGACATCGAGGTGGAGAGGCTGGCTGTACGGAGTCTCCCCCACGTCGTGGCGGATCGTGATGGCGAGCGAGCCGTCGAAGACCCGCAGTCGCTCACTCTCCAGGAGCTGACTGGCCGCGCGGTACAGCCGCTCGTTCTGAAACAGCGGAATGAGCGCCGGGTCGGCGAACGTTTCGCTGAAGTCGGGCTGGAGCGGCTTGATGCGGCCGAAGCGCGACATCCACGGCATGGGCAGGGTGAGGTCGGGGTCCATCATGTCCATCACGTACTGCCTGCACCGTTCCGCCTCCTCTTTGCTGATCACTCCCTTGAGAAGCAGGTATCCGTCCCGGTGGAACCGTTCCACCTCCTCATCGGTGAGCGATCGGGCCGCGGCGGCAACGGGTGATTCGGCGTCGGTCATCTGCTGCATCGCATCTGCCTTTCATTCCGGAACAGCCCTCGGCGCACCGCACACCACCGCCCGGCCTCGCGACCATGCGGCAGCGGACGCCTGCGGGATGAGCAGCGGGGTGTGGCGCGGCGACGGCGCGCGTACGGGCTGGTGAATCTGACGGGGAAACGGCGGGACAGCTCTGCGGGCAGGCATCGGAGCGTCAGCGCTCTCCGGTGGGATGCCTAACGGGCGGGCCTGCCTGCTCGACAAGCGGCGGCCTCGATTGCCCTGCCCGAGGAGGAGAAGCCCGGATCAGCTCCAGGCACAGTTGTCCAACTCTGGAAACATCTTCTTGGCGCCTGGACCAGAAGTCAACCCCCTGTTGAAGATCGACGTTCCGATCGCCTGCCGACCAGGGAACCCATGGACAGACAGCGGGCCGGTGAACTCCCTGCACACCGCCGCCCCAGCCTTGACCGCTCGGCGAGGCGATCATTAACATGCCTTGACCAATTGGTTCAGACCAAAAGTCTCAGTGTAGAGCCCATACGCGGGATTCAGGGCCGTAATCGGCAACCTGCGGTCCCACGTCGGCCAATGGCAGCTCGGGGGGGCGCATGGACGTCAGGCTGCTCGGGCCGGTGAGAGCCACTGCGGACGGCACAGAACTACAACTGGGTGGCCCGCGGCAGCGCGCTGTGTTCGCCATGCTGGCCCTCAATGCCTCCCGTGTCGTCCCGGTCGATCAGCTCATCGACACCGTCTGGGGAGAATCCCCGCCTGCCACCGCCCGCGCACAGATCCAGATCTGCGTCTCCGCGCTGCGCCGCATCCTTGCCGACAACGGCGATACGGGCCTCATCGAGACGCTGCCCGCAGGCTACCGACTGGCGATCACCGAACAGCAGGTGGACGCCCACGTCTTCACCACCCTGCTCTCCCAAGCACGCGATCTCGCCGAACGCGGAGAGCTGCGGTCCGCCGCCGACGCTGTCGAGTCCGCACTCCAGCTGTGGAACGGGCCCGCCCTGATGGGGCTGCCCAGCGACCTCGTGCAGCGGCACGCGTACGCACTGGAGGAGCGCCGGCTGGCGGCACAGGAGGAGCTCGCCGGCCACCTGCTCGATCTGGGTCTCCACCAGCAGGCCGTCTCCCCATTGCACGATCTCGTCGAATCTCAGCCTCTGCGCGAGAAAGCCATCGGCCTCCTGATGGTGGCGCTCTACCGGAGCGGGCGGCAGAGCGATGCGCTCGCCACGTACCGGCGGGCCAGGGCGCATTTCATCGACGAACTCGGCATCGAGCCCGGCCAGGAACTCAAGGGCCTGGAGTCGGCCGTCCTCAACAGCTCCCCCGCGCTAGCCGGCCCCCGGCCGGAGGGGCCCGACGATTCCCCGGCCCTGCGAGCAGAGGCACCACGCCCCGCCGCGGTCGCCGTTCCCCGTCAGCTCCCCTCCGACCTGGCCGACTTCACCGGACGCAGCCGCCTGCTCTCCGACATCACCCGGCATCTGGAACCGGACGGACCGAGCGAGGCCCCTGGCTCCGTGCGCATGGTCGGCGTCACGGGCATGGGCGGCGTCGGCAAATCCTCACTGGCGGTACGAGCCGCGCACCAGCTGACCGAGGCATACCCCGACGGCCAGCTCTACCTCGACTTCCACGACCGTCCCGCCGATGCCTCGGCCGCCTGGGCCCTGGGGTGGCTGCTGCGCGCCCTGGGAGTACCGAGCGAAGCTGTCCCCGACAACCAGGCCGAACGCGTCACCCTCTACCGCAGCCATATGGCCGGCCGCCGCATCCTCCTGGTCCTCGACGGAATCGGCGGCAGCGAGGTCCTTCAGCTGCTGACCCCGGGCAGCCACACCTGTGCTGTCCTGGCCACCAGTCGGCAGCGGCTCACCGGGGTGCCCGGACTGCACGGCGTGGAGGTCGACGTACTGGACGAGGACGAATCACTCGCCCTGCTGTGCGCGATCGCCGGCCGGGAACGGGTCACGGACGAACTGCCCGCCGCCATCGAACTCGCACAGATCTGTGCCGGGCTCCCCCTCGCCCTGCGTATCGCGGGTGCACGGATGGCCATGCGCTCACATTGGCGTATCAGCCGCCTGGTCAACCGCCTTCGGGTCGAGGCGGCCCGACTCGACGAGTTCTCCCACGGCGGCCAGGAACTGCGGTCGACCATCGCCATGGCCTACAACGGGCTGGGCCTGGAGGCACGGCATCTCTTCCGCCTGCTCTCGCTCTCCGAGGCCCGGGACTTCGCCGGTTGGGTCGCAGCGGCACTCCTCGACACCGATTGCGCGACCGCGGAGGACCTGCTCGACGAGCTGGTCGACGCACAGTTGCTCACCGTGGTGGTCCCGACCCGCGACGCGCCCGCCCGGTACGGCTTCCACGGCCTGATCCGGTTGTACGCCAAGGAACAGCTCGAACGGTCCGAGGCACTGCTGCGGAAACGCGCGGCCGTGGGGCGGCTCCTGGGCGCCTGGATGCAGCTGGCCGAGTCGGCCCACCGTGCGGAGTACGGAGGTGACTACACCATCCTCCACAGCACCGCCGAACGCTGGACGCTGTCGCCCGACATCGTCGCCGAACTGCTGAGGCAACCCTCCGCATGGTGGGAGAGCGAACGCACCTCACTCATCGCCGCCGTACGGCTCGCCCATGCCGAAGGACTGGACGACCTCTGCTGGGACCTGGCCCTGACCTCTGTCACTCTCTTCGAAGCCGGAAGCTACTACGACGACTGGCTGGAGACCGCAACCCTGGCGCTCGACGCCACGGAACGGGCGGACAACCACCGGGGTCAAGGAGCCATGCATTACACCATCGGCACCTTGCACATGCTGCAGAAACGCCTGCCCGAGGCGGAGGACCGCTTCAACCGTGCCGACGAGTTGTTCGAGGCGGTCGGGGAACGGCACGGTCAGCTGCTGGTCCTGCGCAATGTCGCCTTCGTCGACCGGGTGCGCGGCCATCGGGAGCGCGCCGCCGGCCGGTACCGCATCGCGGCGGAGGGGCTGCGTGAGGTCGGCGACAAAGTGGGCGAAGCGCACGTCCTGTCCAATCTCGCCCGGACGGCCATGGAGGACGGCCGGAGCGACGAGGCCCAACGTCTGCTCGACACAGCACGGAGGCTGGGCAGGGAGACCGGGTGCCGGCGGGTGGAGGCCCAGGTGCTCTACCGGCTCGGTGAACTCCATCTGGAGCGCGGCGACACCGGTGAGGCAGGCCTCGCGTTCCGGGAGACCCTGCGCCTCGTCCGGTCCAACCGCGACCAGGCCGGAGAAGCCCATGCCCTCTTCGGGCTCGGTCGGGTGTCACGGGCCAACGGCAGCATCCGTGCCGCCCATGCCGACTTCACCAAGGCACTGTCAGTGGCCCGTCTCGCCCATGACGGCTTCATGGAGGCACAGGCGCTGCACGCACTCGCCGACTGCGCGCGGGAGCAGGACCACTTCGCGGAGGCGCAGCGCCATCTCCGCTCCGCACTGGGCCTGTTCGAGGAAATCGGTGCCCTGGACTGGCAGCGGCGCACCTGGGAGGCGCTGGATGCGGTGGAGGAGGCCGCCCGGGAGGCGACCGCCGTGGGACCGGCCGCATCCCACCCGTACCCCGGGGGACGGCCCGGGGCCACCATCGCTCCGGTCAGCCCCAATGCGTATCACGCGGCTGCGGAGTCTCTTCGGCCGGGCCGTCCGCAATGACTGTGTACTCGGTCCGAGGCACCGCAGGCACGGCAGCCGCCGCGAATGCTGCCGCGGAGACGATGAGCACGGCAGCACAGGCGGACCGGATTCGGCGACGAATAGTCATACGCATGGGAGTTCCTGTCTCTTCTGGTTGATCCGGACCGGCCGGATCACCGTCCGTCGTGGTGTGGACACACTCAACAACGGCGCGCCTTTGGATCGCTATCGCTCCTGAGCCCGACCGGTATCTCCGCCGAAAGGCCTTCGATAGCGCATCCATAGCGGCCCGGACGAGGGTGTGGCACAGCCGGCGGGCACGGCTTGTGCCACACCGGCCACGCTCCCGGGCAGTGCTCCCCTATCCGCGCCGAAGGGATTGACATGTCCAACCCCTCCGCCGTGCTCCGCCCCGCGGATACGGCACCACCTCTTTCCGGAGCGGGCACCGCCGACTGCCCGCCCATTGGCCCGCCGGATACCTCGCAGCTACTGCGCAGGCTTCCCGCGCTGTACGAGGAGAGCGCCCAAGCGCTGGTGGCAGCTCACTCGCATGCGGGTGAGCGGGTCTCGGGGAGCTCGATGCCCGGCATCCCGCTGAACGAACGCGCCGTTGAGGCACGGGCCTCCACCCGGTCCGTACTGGCCTCATGGTCGGCTCTGACAGCGGGAGAACGCGCGGTGCCCGCTCCTGAGCGCACGGTCGCGGCCATGGCCGCGTTCCTTGCCGCACACGCCGAATGGCTGGCGAAGCACCCGGCCTCAGAGGACTTCACCGGGGAGATCGCCGAGCTGAGCACACGATTGGCCTCCCTCATCGGCCCCCCTCGCCCGCGCCGACGGGTGATCGGTAACTGCACGTACCAGGGCTGCGGTGGCAGCCTGCTCGCCCGGACACGGGTGCTTTCCGATATCAGCTGCGACAGGAACGAGAAGCACACATGGCAGCCACAGCAGTGGGCGCAATTGCGGCGGACCCTCGCGGGGACGCGGTGACGGGTCTGAGCGTGTCCGACATCGCCGCCATCTGGCACCTCCCGAAGGGAACTGTCTACTGGCTGGCCAGCAAGCACTCCTGGCGGCGGTACCGCGCATCGGGACGCGCGTACTACCACGCCGAGGACGTCATGAACACGATCACAGCAACAGACTGAGGCGCCGGCCTCGCCCTGCCCACGCGGATGAGAACCGCACAGCGCAAAGGCCCAGGTCAGATGCGTTCTGTCCTGGGCCTTCAGTGAGCCGCCTTCGGGATTCGAACCCGAGACCTACGCATTACGAGCTCAAGATCGAAGGTGACTCAGGGGTTTAGGTCCTGACACTGCATGACGATCCGTGCAGGTCAGAGAGGAGATGCCGACCAGCCCCTGACAGTGGCTGTCGACCGGTCCGGGGCGATCCGGCCACACATTGGCCACACATCAGGGCCTGCCACTCGTTCGAGGGATCGAGTCCCCGGGGGCCACCGTGGGCCGATCGCTGCTGCGAGCCTGATGTGTGGATCACCGGGGCCGCCGCACCGCCCCGGCCGATGCGGACCCGGACCGGTTAAGGACGTCGGCCCCACATTCGATCCGCCCCAGACGACAAGGAGTAAGCAGTGCACCAGGCTCGGGAGAAGGACGGCATGTGGGTCGACCGCGAGGGGATGACCCTCTACACGTTCGACGAGGACGCGAACGGCAAGAGCATGTGTAACGGCGAGGCCGCCAAGACTTGGCCGCCCCTCCTGGTGCAGTCCGGTGACGACAGCGCAGGGGGTTTGTGGACGCACATCAGCCGGGACGATGGCACGAGGCAGTGGGCCTACGACGGCAAGCCGCTGTACACCTTCATCAAGGACAAGAAGGCCGGCGACAAGTTCAGCGACGGTCTGAAGGACGTCTGGCACGTCGCAAGGCCGTAGACAGTCCCGCCGGGGCGGCGTAACCCTCCGGATCGGTCAAGGTGGACGGTACGCAGAAGGGCCGCGCGGAGCGATCCGCACGGCCCTTCCTGTGTTCACTCTTGCCGCTTGCCCGGCTCGGGCTTTGGCTGCCCTCGTCGCCGCTCGTCGCCTTGATCGCCACCGTGGGGGGCAAGGGCGTTCAAGACGAGTTCGAGCGCTATCGCGCCCGTGTTCGTGATCGAGCGGTCATCGAGGATGACGTGCCGGTCGTCGCCGTTGGCGACGCCGGCCGCTGTTGCTTTGTCGTCGAGTCGGGTTCGGGTGACGCGGTACAAGATGCCCCCCCTCGTGGCATGGCCGGACCTCTGCACTCGAACATATGTCCGAGGCAAAGTCCGATCCACACTACTCCCACCGACACCGCAGGTCACGCGCTTACGACTCCGCGTTACCGTCGGTTCCGCTTACGACCTGCGCGTTCCCGAGTCCAAGTTCTTTGAGCTTCTCCCGGAGGATCGGTAGCTCTTCCGGCGTCGTTCCTGACGCGTACGCGACGACAACGGTCGTCCCCGCGGCGCTCGCCTTGAGCGGGTCACCGACGACCAAGCCGGTCCACTCTTCCGCCGCAGCCGCCTGCACTGCGGCAAGATCGCGACCGACCCCCGCCGCAACTGCCCGCACGAGCCATCGCTCGCGCTTGTAGCTCTGCCCATCGGCAATCTTCCAAAGGGTGCTGTGTCCGACGGCCCTGCCCGTCTGGGGGTCGACGCAGCGTTCGGCAAGTCTTCGCAGCGTCTCGCCCTTGACCGACAACGCCTCACGGACGATGTCGGCGAAGGGGGCGGGCTCGGCGCCCTCAGTGATGGTGTCGCTCTCCGACACGAATCTCATCTCCGTTCTTGTCGCAGAACGCGAACAGCCTCATCTAAGCAGCCATCACCCCTAGATGCACCCCAGACAACGGCGTTGACGTGCTGATCTCGGTTCCCTACCGTTGTCGTTGTTCGAGAACAGAAACAGGCATAACGCCTAGTCGGGGCGCCCTGTGCCCGTATCCGTTCGATTTCTGCAACAGGCAAGGGGGATCACGTGGCAGTCGACTTCATCGGCCCACCGCCGCGCAGTAAGAACACAAAGCACTCCTTGATCGCGAGCGAGCTACAGGCGCACCCCGGGTCGTGGGGCGTCGTCCAGAAGTCGGGCACCATCGCCCGCGCCTCGTCGGCCGCTCAGGCGATCCGCCGTGGTCGGCTCGCTGCGTACCTTCCCGCCGGGGCCTTCGAGGCAGTCGCCCGGACGGTCGTCGAGCGCGGAACCGTCGAACACCGGGTGTACGCCCGGTACGTCGGGGAGCAGAAGTGATCAGCACCCCGCCCGCACTTGTGACGCCGACCGGAGTCATCGCCGCGCCCTCCGATCTGGACCGCGAGCAGTGGCTCGACGCCCGTCGTGCAGGGGTCGGGGGGTCGGACATCGCCGCCGTACTCGGGATGAGCAAGTACGCCTCGCCGCTTGAGCTGTACCTCGACAAGGTCGGCGAGCTCGGCGACGTGCCGCGCTCCCCCGAGCTCGTCGAGGCGGCGTTCTGGGGGCACCAGCACGAGCCGACGATCGCGAGAGTGTTCGCCGAGCGGACCGGCCTCGGCGTCGTCGAGGGCCCCGGGATGCTCGCGCACGTCGAGCGGCGTTGGATGCTCGCCAACGTCGACCGGTACGT
This sequence comes from Streptomyces sp. NPDC043746, assembly GCF_056436485.1. Taxonomy (NCBI): domain Bacteria; kingdom Bacillati; phylum Actinomycetota; class Actinomycetes; order Kitasatosporales; family Streptomycetaceae; genus Streptomyces; species Streptomyces sp. NPDC043746. Next base: position 35,054 of record NZ_JBWKCM010000028.1, read on the forward strand.
GCTCGACGAGCAGGCGCAGCCGTCCAGCCTCTTGGAGATCAAGACGCGCTCGGCCTACCAACTAGACGAGTGGCTGCTCGGCGTCCCGGACGGGCCGGCCTTGCAGACGCATTGGTACCTCGCCGTCACTGGCTACCAGCACGCACACGTCGCCGCGCTGCTCGGCGGTAACCGGCTGCTGATTCACCGCGTCGAGCGCGACGAGTCCCTCGTCGAGCACCTCGTCGAGATCGTCGGCCGCTTCTGGCAGAACGTGCTCGACCGTGTCCCGCCGCCGGTCGACGGGTCCGAGGCAACCGAGTCCCTGCTCGGCCACTTCTACAAGGTGCGGGCGGGCGCCGTGACCGTCGCCGACCCGTCCGAGGTTCTGCCGCTGCTCGACCGGCGCCGCGAGCTCAAGGCACGCGAGGCACGGACCGAGGCCGAGCTGCGCGAGGTCGACAACCGGTTGAAGTCCCTCGCCGGCGAGGCCGAGATCGTCAAGACGCAGGGCCGTACCGCGTTCACGTGGAAGCAGAACGGCCCGCTCTCGACGAAACGTTTCGCCGCCGCGCACCCGAACCTCGCGCAGCAGTACACGCACCGCGTCGACGCGCTCGATACCGCGCGCCTCGCCGCCGAGCGCCCCGACGAGTTCCGGGCACACCGCGCCCGACGCCTCGTCGTCCCGAAGGAGAACACCGCAGCGTGAGCACCAACCTTGCCGAGCGCGTCGCCAACCGCCGCAACGCCCCCGCCCGCCAGTCCGCCCACCGCGGCGCCGCCGCGCCGCAGCCCAACCTCGTGCAGTTCGTGCAGTCGATGCGCGGCGAGATCGCCCGCGCCCTGCCCGCGCACGTTGCCAACCCCGAGCGCATCGCCCGCATTGCCCTTACCGAGCTGCGCAGGGTCGAGCACCTCGCCGAGTGCACTCAAGAGTCGTTCGGCGGCGCGCTGATGACCTGCGCGCAGCTCGGCCTCGAACCGGGCGGCGCCCTCGGCGAGGCGTACCTGCTCCCCTTCTGGTCAAAGAAGGCACGCGCCTACGAGGTGCAGCTCGTCATCGGCTATCAGGGCATGATCCGCCTGTTCTGGCAGCACCCGGCCGCCGCGGGCCTCGCCGCTCACACGGTGCACGAGAGCGACGACTTCGAGTTCGAGTACGGCCTGACCCCTGTTCTCAAGCACAAGCCGGCCCGGTCGAACCGCGGGCGCCCGACGGACTACTACGCCGTTGCGACCATGGCGAACGGCGGCTCGGCGTTCGTCGTGCTCAGCGTCGAGGACGTCGAGGCGATCCGGCAGCGCAGCAAGGCGAAGGACTTCGGGCCATGGGCGACGGACTACGACGCCATGGCCAAGAAGACCGCCATCCGCCAACTCTTCAAGCTGCTGCCCAAGTCGAGCGAGCTCGCCCGCGCGGTCGCGCACGACGAGGGTGTGCGCCGCGACATGTCGCCCGAGGGATTCGACGCGCCGCCCGAGTTCATCGAGGGCGAGGTCGTCGAGCAGCAGCCGACCGCCGGGGGCACGGTCGAGGACGTACCGGCGGAGTTCGCCGGATGGCCCGAGGCCACCGAGCCGGCCGCAGCCAACGCCGCGCAGTGAACCACGGGCCTGCTGCCCCGTTGCTCTGCGGTCACTGGGACGGCGCCGCCCGCCGACACTGCCGCGCCGCCGACGGCGTCCGCCACTACCTCACCGGGCATCGCTGCCCGGCCCATACCCCCGCTGCTCTCGCCGGACGGCCCGAGGCGCCCGGGTCGCCAACGCCAGTAAGGAGAAGGACCGTTGAGCCTCGACGCCACGGATTGGGTATGGAACCAGTCCGCCGCCCGAGGTACCGCCCTCGTGGTGCTGCTCGCCGTGGCTGACAAGGCGGGTGCTGACTGCACTGCCTACGCCGGTACCGCGATGCTCATGCAGCGCACCCGGGCCGCGCGCTCGACGGTCCGGGGCGCCGTCGACGCGCTGCTCGACTCGGGCGAGTTGTTGATCGTTGCAGGGGTCACCGGTCCGGCCGGCGAGACCGTTTACCGTCTGCCGCTCGCCCTCGGCCACACCCGTACAGAGGGGGCCGGATTCCGGCCCGGGTCAGATTCCGGCCCGGGTCGGAAATCGGCCCCCCGGGGGCCGGAATCCGGTCCGGGGGAGGGTCGGAAAGCGGCCCCGGGGGGATCGGAAACCGGCCCCCAGAACGTAAGCAACAAGAGAGAACAGGAAGCACAGCAGCCGCGCGCAACCGCCCCCGCTCGCTCCCCGCTGATTCCCGAACTGCATCCGCTCGGCGACGCACTCGCCGCCGCCGGCGTCGCCGTCCGCTGGACGCTCGGCCTCGGCGAGCAGCGCGACGTATGGCGCCTCGTCCAGCAGCACGGCGTCGAGGCCCTCGTCGAGCTCGCCGCCCGCCGCACCCAACCGGGCGCCGAGCCGAAACCGGCTCGCTACTGGCTGCGCGTGTGGGGCGACCTCGACCGTGCGCCGTCCGCTCGGCCCGGCCCCAACGTCGTGCCGCTGCGCTCGCCGCCGTCCGCCGCCTACACCGACAACCTTGCCGCCGGGCTCGCCCTGCTGAAAGCCCAGAAGGAGGGCACCCCGTGATCGCTGAACACATCGCCGCCCTACTCGCCTACGCCGGACGCCTCGACTCCCGCGTACGCCGTGCACTCGCCGACCCGCAGCAGTCCGCCCGCACCATCGCCGATTGGACGGCCGCCCTCGCCGAGGTCCCCGCCACCCTGCCCGATACCGGTTGGGATGCCTCGCAAGCCGTACGCCGCTACTACGAACAGCGGGGCGGCGACCGGTCCGCACAGTTCCGCGCCGTCGAGCCGCACGACGTGCTCGCCGCATGGGCACCCCACCGCGGCGAGCTCATGAACCGCCACACCGACCCCGTGCCGGACGCCGACCCCGACGACCCCGAGGCATGGCGCGAGGAACTCCTCGGCACCCGAGCCGCGGTCGCCCACGGGCACACCCCGCCCGCGCAGTACCGGGCCGAGATCAACGTCGCGGGGCAGAAACGTCTCGCCGCTCTCATGGGTGGAATTGGCCACGGGCCGCGCCGGTACATGCCTGCCGAGGTCGCCGAGCAGCTCGCCGAGTTCCGTCCGACCCGCGCCGCACGCGAGGCCGCCGTCGCCGCCGGACATGCCGACGCCTACGCCCACAAGTGCGGTTGGTGTGGCGCCGCAGTCGACGAGCCGTGCCGCACCGGCTACCGGCGCAACCGAAAGGGCCGAGGTCACCGGGCAACGCCGCACCCCTGCCGCATCGACACCGCGGCCCGTGCCGCCGAGCAGGACGAGGACGAGCAGCAGCGCCTCGCCCGCCTCATGTCCACCCCGCCCGCCCCGCGAGAAAGCCGCGCCCGCCACACCTCCGGAGGTGCCCACCGATGACCCCGAACGCTGCGCGCGCCTCGATCGCCGCTCACCTGACCGACGAGCTCGACGTGCACCCTCACCTCGCCGCGCTCGTCGCACAGACCCTGTCTGACCGCCTCACTGCGGACGGATGGGAGATCAACAGCACCAGGCACGCGCGACCGGTCGCGCCTCGCGCGCGGGAGCCGCGCGCTCGACGCCTGCTCGGTCTCCGCAAAGCCCTGCGCGTATTCGGCGTTCGTCGTCTTGCGCACGAAGAATCGGACCAGGCGTGACTACTGCCCAACTCGTCGCCGCCCTCGTTGTCGTGCTCGTCGTCCTCTCCGGAATCCCGCTCGGCCGGATCGCTTGCCGACGCGATCCGGGGCCCCTGCGACGCCATCCTGCCGACACCCGCGGCGCCTGCCCGCCCGACTGCATCACCTGCACAGCCTTGAACGAGGGGGACCGATGAACCACACCCGCACCCGTACTGACTCCCGCCGCGGCCGGCGCGACCTGCGCGACGCCGAGCGCACCGCCCGCCGCGACGGCCTGCTCGTGCTGCTCGCCCGCGTCGACCGCGGCGTGCTCACCCCCGAGGACTCCGCGGCCCTGCGTTCCTACGTCGAGACCGAGATCGCTGAGTGCGAGACCTTCCGGCGCAGCGCGGGAGGGCAGCAGGTCGCCGCAATGCGACTGCACCGCACCCTCGCCGCCGCCGACTCATGCCTCGTCGAGACCGAGGCGGAACGCGACCAGTACGCCGCCCGGCTCGCCCGCGTCGAGCAGCTCGTCGGCACTCTCGCCGCCCGTACGGGGAGCGGCGAGCAGCAGCTCGTCGAGGACATCCGGCGCGCGTGCGCCGGCGACGACGAGGCCGAGCAGGACACCGACGAGGACGAGAGCCGATGAACTACACCCGAGCCGTGCACGAGACTGTCGCGGCCCTGCGCACGATCCGAGAGCAGTGGGGCGAGCTGCTGCTCGCGATCGAGACGCCGCCCGCCGACGTGTGGCCCCCGCGGCAGCTCTCGCACACGATGCGCGCCGTCGACGACGAGCAGCAGCTCGACGTCGTCGACCGCGCCCCGCTCGTGCTGCGCGAGCACCCTGCACCCCTGAACCTTGCAGCGCTCGACACCGGCCTCGCCGTCGAGCGGCTCGTGTTCTCGCTCGCCGACACTCTCGCCGCCACCGTCCAGCACGCGGCGCGGCCCGGCGTGCCCCGTGACCCTCGGCGTTGGGAGTACGCCGACCCGGACGCCGTCGACATCCGCCGAGCGCACGGCAGCAGGGCGCACGGTCTGCACTTCGCTTGCGTGTGGGTCGAGGGGCGCGTGCTCGACGAGGACACCGCGGCCGAGCAGCACCTCGGCGGCGCCCCTGCCGCTCCCCCGTTCGCTCCGCTCCCCCTGCACCTGCTGCACGAGGCACGGCGTACCGCGCGGATCGCCGAGGGCAGGCTGCTGCGGACTCTCGGCCTCGACGTGCGCAGCACCCCGGTACCCGACCGGGCGTGCCCCTGGTGCGTCGGCGAGCTGGAACTGCACACCGGCCCGGAGGCGGCGCCGAGGGTGACCTGCTCGACCGGGCCGGAGTGCACCGCGCCCGTTCCCCTCGACGAGCAGGGGCGGCGCGTGTGGGAGTGGGGCGACCTGCTCGCCCTGGTCGCCGCCCTTGCCGAGGACCACGAAAACAGGGGTTGCGTCGTTATCAGTTCGTGACCTAATGTTGGCCCTGCCTCCGGCGTGCCCGGAAACTCTGGCCCCTCACTCGTACGCCCCGCCGCTCCCCCCCTGCGGCGGGGCGTTCGCATGTCCCCGTCGGGAGGTGAGCGCGTGGCCGAGCCGATCACTGACCGCGACCGCGAGGCCGTGCGCACCCTGCACGCCGCCGGGAAGTCCCGCAACGCCATCGCTCGCGAACTCGGCCGAGGCGCTGCCACCGTCTCAAAGATCGCGGGCGAGCTTGGCCTGACGTTCGCCGGCGGCGCCCGCGTCGCAGCAGCCACCGAGGCGCACCGCGCAGACTCTGCCGCACGACGCGAGCAGCTCGCCGACGAGTCCCTCGACGGCGCCCTCGGGCAAGTCGTCAAGACCGCCGGGGCCGAGTCGGCGCGCGATGCCCGCGACCATGCCACCGCAGCCCGTGCCTTGACCGAGGTTCACGCCCGAGTCGCCGAGCTCGCCCGCCACACCGGCACCGGGGGCAGCGGCGCCTCGATGCTCGACCGCCTCGCCGACGCCCTACTCGGGTCGAACGGGGGCACGCAAGAGGGGGGTTGATGACCGCCCCCCTTCCGCTCTCCGACAAGCAGCTCGACTCGATCCGCCGCGCCTCGGCCCGTATCTGCATATGGCACGGCAGCGTGCGGTCGGGAAAGACGATCGCGAGCCTTGTCCGCTTTCTGCTCGCCCTGCGCCGCGCGCCCGCCTCGGGCCTCGTCGTGATCGTCGGGCGCAGCTTGCAGACGATCGAGCGGAACTGCCTCGACGTGCTCGCCGACCCGCTGCTGTTCGGAGACGTCGCCGCCGAGGTCCATCACACCCGCGGCGCCACAACCGCAGTGATCCTCGGGCGCGTGGTGCACCTCGTCGGCGCCTCGGATGCGCGCGCCGAGGGCCGGCTGCGCGGCATGACCGCCTCGCTCGCCTACTGCGACGAGGTCACCCTGCTGCCCGAGCCGTTCTTTCGGCAGTTGCTCGCCCGCCTCTCCGTTCCGGGCGCGCAGTTGATCGGCACCACGAACCCCGACTCGCCGAAACACTGGCTGCGAACCGAGTACCTCGACCGCGCGCACGAGCTCGACCTCGTCGACTTTCACTTTCAGCTCGCCGACAACCCGAGCCTTTCCGAGGCGTACGTCGCGTCGTTGGCCGCCGAGTTCACCGGTCTGTGGCGACGGCGCATGATCCTGGGCGAGTGGGTTGTCGCCGAGGGCGCGATCTACGACGCGTACGACGAGCAGCGGCACGTCGTCGACGAGCTGCCCGCGATGCGCCGCTATTGGGTCGGCATCGACTACGGCACGTCGAATCCCTTCTCGGCGATCCTGCTCGGGCTCGGGAACGACGACCACCTGTACGCGGTGAGCGAGTGGCGCCACGATGCGCGCGCCGCACACCGGCAGATGACCGACGCCGCATACAGCCTCGCCGTCCGCGAATGGCTCGGCCGGCTCGACGTCGTGCCCGAGTGGACGCTCATTGATCCCTCGGCCGCTTCCTTCCTGGTGCAGTTGTGGACCGACGGGCACCCGGGCGTGACCCGCGCGAACAACGCGGTCCTTGACGGAATCCGGTCGGTGTCGGTCGCCCTCGACTCGGGGCTGCTACGCATCCACCGGTCGTGCGAGGGGCTGCTCGGCGAGCTGCCCGCGTACGTGTGGGACGAGTCCGCCGCCGCCCGCGGCGAGGACAAGCCCGTAAAGACGGCCGATCACTCGGTCGACGCGCTGCGCTACGTGATCCATTCGACGGCGCACGAGTGGCGCGGACTGCTCACCACCACCGCGTAACCATCTACAGCCCCGGCCGCGCCCCGCCGGGGCCCCGGGGCTCTGCCATGCCCAAGGGGGGCGCACCATGCGTGATTGGACCGACCGGTTCCTCGACAAGATCCGCGAGAGCGAGTCCGGTTGCTGGGAGTGGACAGGGCACGTCAAGCCCAACGGCTACGGGCAGGTACGGATCAACCGGCGCCCGCTGCACGCGCACCGCGTCGCGTACGAGGCGATGCGCGGCCCGATACCTCCGGGGCTCGTGATTGACCATCTGTGCCGCAATCGGCGGTGCGTGCGTCCCGAGCACCTCGAACCCGTCTCGCACCGGACCAACATCCTGCGCGGCGAGGGACCGGCCGCCCGCCATGCCCGGCAGACACATTGCCTGCGCGGGCACCCCTTCAACGCTGCGAACACCTACGTCTCGCCCCGCGGCGCCCGCAACTGCCGCGCCTGCCGAGCCGAACGCAAACGCACTGGACACGACCGACAGGGGGTGACGCGTGCCCCTGCCTACCAACGGCGCCCCGTGGCCGCCGACTCAACTCGCCACGCACTACCGCGAGTTGCGCGTCGATGATGCGTGGTACAGCGGCGATCACGACAAGCTCGCCGCCGTCTACCGCAACAACGAGCAGCGCCGCGACGGACGCCGCCGCCTGTGGGCGCGCGACCGCAACGTGCAGCCGGGCAAGAGGGAAACGCGGCTGCACATCCCGCTCGCCGGCGACATCGCGACCGCGTCCGCAGACCTGCTCTTTTCCGAACCCCCGACGTTCACCGTCGCCGAGACCCGCACGCAGGATCGCCTCGACGAGATCGCCGAGGCCGACGGCATCGCGAACACCCTTGTCGAGGCTGCCGAGGTCGCCTCGGCCCTCGGCGGCGTGTACCTGCGGGTTACCTGGGACCGCGAACTCATCGACCGGCCGCTGCTCACCGTCGTGCACGCCGACGCCGCCGTGCCGGAATGGCGCTGGGGGCATCTGGCAGCAGTGACGTTCTGGCACGAGCTCAGCTCGGACACCGGCACCGTATGGCGCCACCTCGAACGGCACTCCCCGGGCCGCATCGAACACGCCCTGTATCAGGGCGGACCGGATCGGCTCGGCGAGCGCGTGCCGCTCACTGAGCACCCCGAGGTCGCGGGGCTCGCCGCCTCCCTCGGCCCCGAGGGCGACTCGATCGAGACCGGAATCGACCGGCTGACGGCGGCGTACGTACCCAACATCCGGCCGAGCAGGCGCCACCGCGGCAGCCCGTTCGGACGCTCGGACTACGGCGCCCCGCTGTACGACCTGTTCGACGCGTTGGATACAACGTGGTCGAGCTGGATTCGCGACATCAGGCTCGCCCGCGCGCGCCTGCTCGTGCCTGACGGCTACCTGCGCGATCACGGTCCGGGCCGTGGCGCGAGCTTCGACGACGACCGGGAAATCTGGCAGCTTCTGAACATCCCGCCCACCGAGGGCGGAGGCATCACCCTGTCGCAGTTCGCGATCAGGGTCGCCGAACACTCGCAGTCTGCGGACTCGATCACCCGGCAAGCCGTGATGAGCGCGGGATACTCCGCGGCGACGTTCGGCCTCGGCGACCAGGGCGCCGCCGTCACCGCGACCGAGGTCAAGGCCCGTGAGCGAAAGAGCATGATCACCCGGGGGAAGAAGTCGCGATACTGGGCGCCCGAGGTCGCCGAGATGCTGTACGTCGTGCTGCTGCTCGACCGGCGCCTGTTCACTCCGACCCTCGTCGCCGGGCGGCCCCGGATCGCGTTCGGGGACTCTGTGAGCGAGGACGCATCCAGCCTTGCGCAGACCCTTTCCCTGCTCCATCAGGCGCAGTCCGTGAGCGCCGAGACCCGCGTGCGCATCCTGCACCCGGAGTGGGACGAGACGGCCGTGCGCGCCGAGGTCGACCGCATCCTCGCCGAGACCGGGCAGGCAGTGCCCGACCCGATGCAGGCCGGTGCCCTCGCCTAGTTCCCAACTCGCAGGTTGATAGCGGACGACTGACCGTTCCTGGGGTTGTCTTCGATCTCGAATTCAACCTCCTGGCCGTCGTTGAGGGAGTTGAGGCCCGCCGCGGTAACGGCGGAAAGGTGAACAAAGACGGCTTTTTCGCTGCCCTCGGGCAGGATGGATCCGAACCCCTTGTGGGCGTCGAAGTACTTCACTCGTCCGCGCATCATCGTCATGTCGTTGATACGTCCCCCTCTCAGACGATCAAGAAACGCACTCGAATGGGTGAGTTTCTGAGGGGGTGCGATGCCCATCCACCCCGGCATGGTTGAGGACCTCTCGGCCGCCGTCCGCGACCTCTACGCCGATGCCGAGCAGCGGCTGCTCGGCGTCGTGGCGAGGCAGCTCGCCGACGGGTACGAGGCGCCCGGTTGGGCAACGGCCAAGCTCGCCGCGGTGCAGCCCATGCGCCGCGCCGCGCAGTCCGTTGTCGACGCGCTCGCGACTGCGACACAGCTTGAAGTCTGGGATGCGGTCGCCGAGGCGTACAACGTCGGCGCCCGAGCAGGGCTCGACGAGCTCGGCGCTCTCGACGACGGCGCCGCACGCCGCATCGCCGAGTCGACGCCGAACACTCGGGCGGTCGACCGGCTCGCGCAGGAAACCGTCGACCTCGTCACCCAGACACACCGCGGCATCCTGCGCGGTGTCGAGGACGGATACCGGCAGGTGATCTCGGAGGTATCCGGTACGCCCCTGCTCGGCATCGACACCCGCCGCCAAGCCACACAGCGGGCGATGGAGCGGTTTAGCGACCGCGGACTGCGCACGTTCGTCGACAAGAGCGGACGCGCATGGAAGATGACGAGTTACGCCGAGATGGCCATGCGCACCGCCGTTGGCAGGGCCGCGGTCGAGGCGCACGGCGACCGGCTGCGCGCCGCCGGTATCGGGCTCGTGATCGTCTCCAACGCCCCGCACAACTGCCCCCTTTGCGATCCGTTCGAGGGGCGCGTGCTCTCCCTCGACGGTCCCGACGGCGCCCGCACGATCGAGGTCGAGCACGCGACCGCCGACGGCCGCACCGTGCGCGTGGACATCGCCGGCAGTCTCGACGAGGCGCGGCAGCGTGGCTTGCAGCACCCCAATTGCAGGCACTCGACGAGCGCGTATCTGCCCGGCGTCACCCGCGCCCCTGCCGAGCACTCCGAGGACCCCGACGGGTACGAGGCATCACAGCGGCAGCGGGCGATCGAGCGCAACATCAGGAAGTGGAAGAACCGTTCCGCCGCCTCGACCTCGCCCGAGGGGCGGCGCGCGGCCGAGGCCCGGGTGCGGCAGTGGCAGAAGCGGCAGCGCGAGCACCTCGCCGCGCACCCCGAGCTCATCCGCCGACGCGAGCGCGAGCAGCTCGGCGCCGGAAACCTTCCCCCGGACCGCGGCACTGCCGGACGGCCCGGAGCACCGGACGGCCCGGGGAGCGATCCGTTCGAGGCGGCGCGCGTCCGCTCGGGCGACGATCGCACCCTGCCCGAGATGAGCGACGAGCAGCTCGGCGCCGCCATCCGGCCCGGGGTCCTCGACCGGCGCGACCTCGACCGCATCGGCGCCGAGGGCGACCGCCGCGACGAGCAGGCCCTGCTCGACCGCATCCGGCCGAACGGCCGGCTCGCCGGAAACCTTGCCGAGTTCAGCGACGACGAGCTTGCCCGCGTCTCCCTGCACCTGGGCGACGACGACATGCTGCGCGTCATGGCGGAGATGGACCGGCGCGACATCGACGCCGCCATGCCCGGTATCCGCCGCGACCTCGTCGGCCTGTCCGAGCGCGACCTCGTCGCCCGCGCCCGCCACGTCCCCGAGGACAGTCCGGCGATCGGCGCCGAGGTGCACCGCCGCCAGGCCCTCGCCGAACTGTTCCCCGGCGGGCGGCTCGCCGCCGACCTGTCGGGGCTCGACAACGAGCTGCTCGTGTGGGGCATCCGGTACGCGAGGCCCGAGGACGCCGCCCGGATCGCCGCCGAGATCGACCGCCGACACCCGCCCGCCCCGCCCCCGCCGGTGGTGGGGGCGACGGTCGCCGACACCCTCGCCGCCCGGGACGCCCTCGACGACGCGATGCACCCGATCCGCCTCGACGACCCTCCCCCGGCGGACCCCGACGAGTGGGGCGCCTACGGGGCGGACGTCGAGCGCGGCCCCGACGGCACCGAGCACATGTCCGCCACCGAGCGGTGGGCGTACGAGCGCGAACTCGAAGCGCGTGCCCAGCGGGCGGCGTACAGCCGCGACGAGATACGCGAGATGTACCGAGAGCACATCTACTTGCAAGAGCTCGCCGCCGAGGACTACACGAACGGGTTCATGCTCAACCGCAAGGCACGCGCCGCCGGCGTCGACCCCTCCTCGCTGTTCAGCGGCCCCTCGCACGTTGCCTACGCACGAGCGTCCGAGGACCTGATCAGGTTTTGGGAGGAGGTGAGCCCGAGGATCACTCTCGCCGAGTTCACCGAGCAGGTGACCGGCGTCCGCACCGGAGCCGGCGAAACCGCCCGGAACGCGCGCGAAGATCAACGGCGCAAGTTCTAAGGTCCCCGCCGCGACCGTGTTCTCTCACACGTAGGTTTCGACCTCATCCGCCTGCACGCCCTTCGGGCCGGGAACGCCCACAAAGTAGACTTTCATCCCCGGCTTCAGAAGGTTGGCCTCGTTGCCCTTGGCCGAGCGGGCGTGAACGAACACGTTCTCGGCGCCTGAATCCGGCTTGATGAAGCCGTACCCCTTCTCATCATCGAAAGTCTCCACCACACCCGACTCGCGCTTAGCCATGGCCCATCCTCCTTGTAGTTAGTTGATTACAGCGGGTTGATCATCCTACGCCTATGCGCGTTTGGTCAGGATGCAATCGGGTGACAGCCCCTCGGGGATTGATCACCTCAAGCTGCGCCCCCAGAGGCGCTCATCCCGCCGCTGGGGCGGCCCTGACCACAAGGGGGTGCCCGTGGGGTTCCGTGAGGACGCGGTGCGCGCGCGGCAGGCCGGAGCGCGCGCAGCCCTGACCGGACGACCGGCGACGGACTGCCCGCACCGCGGCGACGAGCCGCTGCTGCGCGCCGCATGGGTGCGCGGCTACGCCATGACAGCAAGCAGAGCCGCCCGCGATGGCCTAACAGGGGTGGACTGACCCCTCAACCCTGCCAAGATCCCAACGTTCCGCTACTGAACGTCACGGAGGATTACTCATGGCCGAAGACCAGCCGCCGAAGCTCGGCCCCAAGCTGGGCACGTACAAGATCAAGCAGGACGTCGGGAAAACGGCGCCTTCGGCCCAGGAGGCTGGCGCCTACAAGCGCCCGTCGGATGCCGAAGAGAGCAAGACAGACCAAGCCGCTCAGCCTGAGAGCTGAGCAGATGGTGAGCTGAGCTGAACGCTTAGCCCACACAAGGACCCACCCGAAAAGGTGGGTCCTTTTTTCATGCCCGCACGAGCCCCGGAGGGCTATCCCGTCATGTCCGAGACCACCGTCGGCCCCGGCCCCGTCACACCGCCCGCCGGCGACCCGGCCACCCCGCCGAACCCCGCCCCGGATGCTCCGCCGACCCCGGCCCCGGGCGCCGAGCAGCAGCTCGCCGAGGCGACCACCCGAGCCGAGCATGCCGCGGCCGAGCGCGACGAACTGCGCTCCGCCCTCGACGCCGTGACCAAGGCGCTCAACCCCAACGGCGGCGAGGCCGAGCAGGACCCGGCCAAGCTCGCCGCCGCGGTTGCCGACCGCGACAAGCAGCTCGGCGACCTGTCCGCCGAGCTGCGTACGGCGCGCGTCGAGCTCGCCGCCTACCGCGCCGCGGGCGAGCAGGGGGCCCGCGCCGACCGGCTGCTGAACAGCCGCTCTTTCCTCTCGGAGATCTCCGAACTCGACCCGGCCGAGGAGACGTTCGCCGCCACTCTCGGCGCGGCGATCAATACCGCGGTTGAGGGCGACCCCGACCTGTACCGCGCCGTGCCGACCGGACCGCCGCGCGGCGGCGCCGAGTTCAACGGCGCCCCGACGGGCGAGCGCCGCCCCGCTTCCCTGCGCGACGCCATCGCCGCTCGGTTCGGCGCCTGACCCCCTTCTGACTGGAGCACCCGCCTATGGCAATCACCCTCGCCGACGCACGGCTGAACACGCAGGATGACCTCGACACTCAGGTGATCGACGAGTTCCGCAAGTCGAGTTGGCTTCTGGACAACCTGACCTTTGACGACGTCGTGAGCCCTGCCGGGGGCGGCGCGACACTCACCTACGGATACACCCGTCTCATCACGGAGCGGCCCGCGCAGTTCCGGCCGCTGAACACCGAGTACCCCAAGGCACAGGCCAAGCGGCAGCGCTACAGCGTCGACCTGTCGCCGCTCGGCGGCGCGTTCGAGGTCGACCGCGTGCTGTCCAACCTCGGCGCCGCGGCGACCAACGAGACCGCCTTCCAGATGACGCAGACGATCAAGTCGTCGAACGCGTTCTTCTCCGATCAGGTCATCAACGGCAAGCGCATCACGACCCCGGGGGCCGAGGCCGGTTTCGACGGTCTCGACAAGGCTCTCGTTGGCTCCACTACCGAGATGGGCGCCGGCGCCTCGCTCGACTGGACCGGCGCGACCCTCGGCTCGGACGCGGGCAAGGCCAACGATGCCCTTGACGTCCTCGACGAGTTCCTCGCACTGCTCGACGGCACACCGTCGGCGATCTTCGGGAACAAGAAGGCCATTGCCCGTGTGCGCAGCCTCGCCCGACGGGCCGGCTACTACGAGCGGACCGCGGACGCGTTCGGGCAGAAGGTCGAGACGTACAACGGGATTCCGTTCGTCGACCTCGGCGACAAGGCCGGCTCGACCACGCCGGTTATCCCGATCGAGTCCCGCGACGTCGACGGCGCCGGTTCCGGTACCGCGATATCGGGCCTGTCTGACCTGTACGCCTTGCGCCTCGGTCTCGATGGCTTCCACGCCGTTTCCACGGTCGGTGCTCCCCTCGTGCGGCAGTGGCTGCCGGACTTCACGACCGCGGGCGCCGTCAAGACGGGCGAGGTCGAGCTCGGGCCGGTAGCGGTCGCGCTCAAGGCCACCAAGAGCGCCGCGGTCCTGCGGAACATCAAGGTCCAGTGACGCCCGTGCGCTACGAGATCACCGCCCCGCACGACGGCGACGAGCAGCTCGCCGACATCACGTTCGCCGACGGCCGCGCCACGGCCACCGACCCGGGCGAGGGGCTGCTGCTGTACCTGCGCCGCCACGGCTACACCCTCGAACCCGTCGACGACGACCCGCCGGCGGAACAGGACACCGAGAACGGCCCGCCGAGCACCAAGCCGGCGGGCCGTTCTGCTGCCCGCAGTAAGAGGGGGTGATCGTGGCGCGGCAGCCCTACGCCACCCCCGAGCAGCTCGCCGTATGGCTCGGCAAGCCGTCCCCGCCCGACGCCGAGCGGCTGCTCGCCCGCGCGGGCGAGGACATCGACAGTGCGCTGCTGACTGCCGTCTATCGCGTCGACGAGGACGGCGACCCCACCGACCCGCCGATTGCTGCTGCGCTCGCCGATGCCGTCTGCGCGCAGGTCGAGCACTGGATCGCGACCGGCGACGACGGGACCGGCGCCGGCGGCGTGTGGGACTCCGTCTCGATCGGCCCGGTAAGCCTGTCCGGGCGCAAGAGCGCGCCCGCGGCCACGACCGGTGTCGAGCTCGCCCCGCGCGCCGACCGCGCCCTGCGCCGCGCAGGACTCACCCCGGGGCGGGTGATCGCGTGGTGAGCCTGCCTCTCTTCCTGCTGCGGCACCGGATCGCCGTCGAGCCGTACCTCGGCGATTCGGCATACGGGCCGCAGTACGGGCCGGCGGTCGCCGACGTTCCCGCGCTCGTCGCCGAGTCCGTGCGCCTGGTGCGCGCGGCCGACGGGCGCGAAGTTACGTCTACCGCGCAGGTCATCGCCGAGCCGGGGCTCGACTGTCCCGCCGGCTCCCGCCTCACCCTGCCGACCGGGCGCATCACGACCGCAATCTCTGTCGCGCACCACACCGCCCCGGGCCTTCCGGTCCCTGCCTGCTGCGAGGTGATGTGTGAATGAGCCGTGCCCGTGTGCGCTGGAACGGGGCGCGCGTCTCCGCAGAGCTGCGGCAGGCTGCTGCCCGCGGTGCTCTGCTCGGCGCCGAGCACGTGCTCGCAGCGAGCCGTCAGCGGGTGCCGATCAACGAGGGCACCCTCGAACGCTCGGGCAGCACGTCCGTTGACGAGCAGACCCTGACCGCCGCAGTTTCCTACGACACCCCGTACGCGACGCGCGTTCATGAGGACCTGAACGCCCGGCACTCCCCGGGCCGCAGCGCCAAGTACCTCGAAAGCGTGCTCCCCGAGACCGCGTCCGAGGTGCAGGCGCTGATCGCCGCGCAGATCCGGCGGGCGCTGCGCGGATGACCTACACCGTCGCCCTGGTCGACGGACTTGCCCGCGTTCTGGCCGAGCAGGGCCTCGGCATCTACAGGCCCGACGGCGTGTACGCCGCGGGCGAGACCGCGATCACCGTTTCCGCCCTTCCCCCCTCTCCCGACCGCTGTATCTGCCTGTCGGCGTATCCGGTAACCGACTCTCCGGTGCTCACGGACACGACGACCGGCATACAGGTGCGCACCCGCGCGAGCAGTGATCCGCGCGAGGTCGACGCCCTCGACGACGCAGTGCACGAGGCGTTGCACGGCTCTGGCCCCTACCGATTCGGGGCCGCGCTGGTGCAGCTCGTCTTTCGCGTCTCGGCCGCCCCGATCGGCGCCGACTCGGCCGGCCGCTGGGAGCGGACCAGCAATTTCTACGTCCGCGCGCACCGCGTCGCGGCCCCGCACCTTGAGTAAGGAGGCGCCTACTTGAGTACGCCGACGCCTCCGGCCGAGACGGTGACCGCGCTCGCGCGCCGGTACCGGCTTGAGCTGGACACGAGCAACACCCCCGGTACTCCGAGCTGGACGCTCGTACCGGGCATCACCGAGTTCACACCGAAGATCGAACCGACGCAGCAGGACGTCACCACGTACGACGCCGAGGGATGGTCCGAGCAGGCCGTGACCATGCTTGCTTGGTCCGTCGAGGCGACGCTCGCGCACCGTGCGCACCCGACGACCGGCGCGTTCAACGCCGCCCAAGAGTTCCTGCGCAAGGCGAGCCAGTCGTTCGGCGCCGCCTCGTACGTACGAGTCCGCTACTACGACCGCAACGGCGCCGCGGACGCACAGCAGGGCACGGCCCTGGTCACCTGGGAGCCCGACGGCGGGGGCCCCGACGAGGTCGACACCATCAAGGTCACGCTTACCGGTTCCGGCCCTCTCGTCGAGATCACCAACCCCGCCGCCGGGGGCGGCACGTTCGCCGCCGAGTCCAAGTCCTTGAAGACGTCGGGGGGTGAGGCGTAGTGGCGTTCGAGGCGCTCGACGAGCTGCTCGACGAGTCGCTCGAACTGCCCATCGGCGGGCGCACCTACAAGGTTCCGGCGCCCTCGGCCGAGATCGGTCTGCGGACACAAGCTCTGATCAATGCCGCCGCGGTGGCCGCGGACGGTGGGCGCGTCGACGAGCAGGTGCTCGGCGATGCTGCCGAGCGCGACCTCTATCGCGAGGTACTCGGCGACGCTCACGAGCAGATGGTCGCCGACGCCGTGCCGTGGCCGGCGCTCAAGCACTCCGCGTTGACCGCCATGGTGTGGATCGCGCAGGACAAGAGCGCCGCCGAACGCTTCTGGAACGCGGCCGGCGACCCTTCTCGACTGGCCCCGAACCGAGCAGCTCGTCGCCGATCGGATGCGGCGAGCTCGACGAAGTCTCGGGGCTCTACGAGTGGTACGAGTACCCGCCCGGCACCGCCCCGCGGAAAGGCGAACAAGCGGCGCAAGTGACGTGGCCGCAAATCCTCGCCGAGTGGCCGCTCGTCGAGGCTGATCTGCACGAAATCTACGGCGTCGACGTCGGCGCCCCGGGCCTGCTCCGCTCCCGCTCCTGGCGATGGCTGCGACTGCGCGTGCTCGGTCTGCTGTCTGCCGAGTCCCGCCTCGCGCGCGTGCTCCTCCCTCCGCCCGACGCCCCCGCACCACCGGGAGGCACGACCGCCCGGAGGTGATGAGCCGTGGCGCTTATGGTCGGCGAGCTCGCCGCAACCGTCGTTATCGACGACTCGGGCGCTGCGCAGGGGATGCGCAGCGCCGAGGCCGCGGTGCGAAGCGGCGGCGACCGCATCGCCGCCGCCGCCGACCGGACCGGGCAGCAGGCAGGCGAGCAGCTCGGCGACGGCCTCGCCGACGGCGCCGCCGAGGGCGGCGACCAGGCCGCGGCCGGCATGGGCACCGCCTTGAAGGGGTTCGCCGCCGCGGCGATCGGCGCCGGAATCGGCGCGGCCCTGATGGCAGGGGTCGGCGAGGCGCTCGAACAGTCCAAGATTCCGGGCCAGTTGCAGGCGCAGCTCGGCACGACCGGGCCCGTCGCCAAGGAGTACGGCAAGGTGGCCGGGGACCTTTACGCCGGCGCGATCGTCGACTCGGTCGCCGACGGCGCCGAGGTCATCAAGGGCATAGCGCAACAGGGCCTGTTGCCGCCCGAGGCGACGCAGGGGCAGATCAAGGCCATGGCGACGCAGGTCGCCGATACGGCCTCGGTCATGGGCGAGGACGTGTCCGCCGTCTCTCGCGCGGTCGGCACGATGCTGAAAACCGGCGTCGCCAAGAACGCCGAAGAGGCAATGAACGTCCTCATCAAGGGGACACAGAACGGCGTCAATTCGGCCGAGGATCTGCTCGACACCTTCTCGGAGTACAGCACTCAGTTTCGCGATCTAGGGCTCGATTCGTCTACCGCAATGGGCCTGATGCAGCAGGGACTTAAGGGCGGTGCACGCGACGCCGACACGGTCGCGGACGCGCTTAAGGAATTCGCGATCCGGTCGAAAGACATGTCGACCACAAGTGTCGGCGCGTTCAAGGACATTGGCCTTAACGCCGACACGATGGCGAAGGTTTTCACCAAGGGTGGACCCGAGGCGAGTAAGGCGCTCGGCGACGTCCTGCAACGCATCAAGGCAATTGAGGACCCCGCCAAACGCAATGCGACCGCCGTCGCGCTTTTCGGCACCAAGGCCGAGGACTTGCAAGGCGCATTGTTCAAGCTCAATCCCGCGACCGCCGTCAAGGCGCTAGGCGACGTCAAGGGCGCCACCGACGCCGCGGGCGACGCCATGCGCGACAACGCCGCCACCAAGTGGGAGGAATTCAAGCGCGGCGCGATGCAGAAGGTTGTCGGCGTACTCGGCACCTATGTGGTTCCGGCGCTGGTGACCGGGGTCGAGTGGGCCGGAAAGTTCGGCTCGGCATTCCTCACCGCGGCAGCGTTCCTCGGCGAGCACTCGACGGCGCTCACGATCGCCGCCGGCGTGATCACGCTCGTGATGCTGCCGGCGCTCGTAGGTCTCGCCGTACAGGCGGGAACGACCGCAACGGCGACTGTCACGAGCTGGGCGACACAGAGCGCCGCCGCAGTGACCGGGGCAGCCCGGTTCGTCGTCTCGAACGCCGTAGTCCTCGCCGGGTGGATCGCGCAGGGTGTAGGCGCTGGGGCTGCTGCGGTACGCGTGGTCGCGGCATGGGTGCTCATGGGGACGCAGTCCCTGATACAGGGCGCCCGCATGGCTGCTGCGTGGCTGCTCGCCATGGGGCCGATCGCCCTTGTGATCGCCGCCGTTGTCGGCATCGTCGCTCTGATCGTGGCCAACTGGGACACGATCGTTTCCGCCACGAAAACCGCGTGGGAATGGGTCTGGAACAAGATCAAGGGAATCGGGCAGTTCCTGCTCAATCTCTTTCTGAATTTCACCCTCGTTGGAATCATCATCAAGCATTGGGATGCGATCAAGTCCGGAACGGCGCGCGCCTGGAATGCCGTAGTTGGCTTCATAAAATCCATCCCGCGCAAGGTCGTCGACTTCTTCCTGAACTGGACGCTCGTCGGGCTGATCATCAAGCATTGGGATTCGATCAAGACCGGAACGGCACGCAAGGCGGGCGAGATGCTCTCGTTCGTGCGCGGCTTGCCCAGCAAGATCGGCGGGCACTTCGGCAAATTCGGAACGATGCTGTACGACAAGGGAAAGGACTTGATCCGGGGACTCTGGAACGGGATCAAGGCCATGGGCTCTTGGCTGAAATCGACCCTCATGTCATGGGCGAAAGATTTGATTCCGGGGCCGATCGCTAAGGCGCTCGGGATCAAGTCGCCATCGCGTCTCATGCGCGACCGGATCGGCAAATTCATTCCGGCCGGAATCGTCGAGGGAATCAAGGCGGGCGCTCCCGCGGTCGACCGCACAATGCGCAACCTCGTGTCGGTTCCCGCCGCACCGCAGTTCAGTTCCGGCGCCCCCGCAACTGCCAACGCCGGTTTCGGCGGGGGCAGTTACGGCCCTGCCGTTCACATTGAGAACTGGCATTCCGGCGACGCGTCCGCAGAGCAGACCGCGGTCGCCCTCGCATGGCACGCCAAGACGAGGGGGTGACGGATGGCCGCGGGTGATCTGGTCGCCCTCCCCGGACACGTCGAGTACGACGGACTGCTGCTCGGCCCGTTCACCCCCTACGGATGGAAGTCGGTCACCGGGTGGGAGGACTCCCCGGGCACCGACTCGGGGACGGTTAACCGGGCCGCGGCGCACGGCGCTTACCCCGGGCGCCTGCTTGCCCAACCCCGGACGATCACCCTCGACGGCGTCGTGATCCGCTCCGAGCCGCTCCAAATGGGCGCAGCAGTACGGCGGTTGTCGTCCGCAACGACGTTGCGCGACGACGAGGTGCCGCTCGTCATCCGCCTTGACGACTCGCCGCCGCTGCTGTGCTTCGCCCGCTGTATCCGCCGCGCGATCCCAGTCGCCGCCGGCGGGTACGCGGTCGGCGTCGTACAGGGTGCTGCGTTGCAGTTCGAGGCATCCGACCCGCGCCGGTACGAGCTCGTCGAGCAGCAGGTCGAGACGCGCCTGCCCATGGCGGAACCGGGCCTCGACTGGCACCTCGACCCCGGGCCCGAGTCGTTGTCCTACCCGCTCGACTTCGGCGAGCCGGGCAGCACCGGCACGGTCACCGCGACCAACGACGGCGACGCCGCCGCGCACCCGCTCGTGCGCTTCCGCGGCCCCGTGGCGCTGCCCTCGATCACGAACATCACGACCGGCGCGGTTCTTGAGTACGACATCACCCTCGCCGCCGACGACGAGCTGCTCGTCGACACGGACAACGGGACCGTGACGCTCAACCGCACCGCGAGTCGCCTCTACACCGCGACCGCCCGCTCGGTCCCGGAGAACACATTCACGCTCGCCCCCGGCTCGGCATCACTGACGTTCCGCGCGGCCCCGGGGTCGAACGATCCTCGCGCCGCCTGCTCGCTCCGGTGGCGCTCGGCCTACTGGTAAGGAGGAACACCCGACGTGACCGTGCGCGCCGGTTGGCTGCTGCCCACCGGGCAGACCCGCGAAGACACCCGCCTCGTGCCGCTCGGCACCATGGCACCCGAAACCGCCATGACGTCCCGCGACGGCGTGATCGCCGGCGGCGACGCGCTCGCCGCGACCGGCGCCGGCACCATGCAAGTGCAGATCGGCACCGGCCGCGCCCTGGTGCAGGGCACTGCCGCGCAGGGTGCCTATCCCGTGGCCGTGACAAGCCCGGAGACGCTCACCATCGCCGACGGGAACGCGCAGTACGCGCGAATCGACTCGGTCGTGCTCAAGGTCTACGACGGGTTGTACGACGTCAACGAACGGACCGCCGTCGCTGTCGAGCTCATCCAAGGGGCACCGCACGCCACCCCGACCGCGCCGACCCTGGACCCCGCAACGCTCCGCCTGTGGGACATCACCGTTCCTGCCGGAGCATCGGCAGGAACGGGCGGCATCACGTGGTCGAGCGCCCTCGCCGACCGCCGCCGGTACACCGCCTCATACGGCGGCATCATCCCCCGCGGATGGGGGCTGAGCTTCGCGGGCGCCTACCCGGGCCAGTACCGCGACAACGGCAGCGGGCTTGACCGCTGGGACGGTGCCGGATGGCAGCCCCTCGAACCGTCCGTCGACTGGACGGCCGTAAGCCTCGCGAGCGGCTACACCAACAACGGCAACGCGCAGGGCCCGGTCAGGTACCGCAAGATCACCATTGCCGGGGTGCCGCACATGCAGTGGCGCGGCGGCGTTTCGTGGACGGCGAGCGGCAACCCGCCGAACAGTGCCTACCCGCTTGCCGCAGCCGTCCCCGCGGCGTTCCGTCCCGCCCGCCTCGTCTCGGTCGCCATCGCCGCCGGCGGCGTCGACATCAAGGCCGACTTTCAGACCGGCGGACTGCTGCGCCTGATCACCTCGCCCGGACTCACGACGTGGGCCTCGCTCACCGGAGTGCAGTACCCGCTCGACGCATGACCGCAGGGGGTGAGCAATGCCCGCCCCCATGTACCGCGCGCTGTTGTGCGACCTGCGCTCTGATCAAGTCCTCGACGCACTGCCGCTTACCGACGTGAGCCTCGACGACTACATCGGCAAGACCGGCTCGGCGAACGTGACCGTGCCGCTCCCGAACCGGCAGCTCGCGCAGCGTGCACGCGCCGCGGTCGAACCGGGCCGTACGGCTCTGTGGATCGAGCGCGGCCCGGAAATCTGGTGGGGCGGCGTCGTCTGGACGGCGAACATCACCAGCAATGACCGAGGGTTTCTCGGCCTCCAGATCGGGGCCGGCGGGTGGGCGAGCTACCTCGATCACCGCGTCGTGTTCGCCACCCAACAGGCTGTCAAGGTTGATCAGTTCGACATCGCCCGGGGCCTGCTCTCTTATGCACAGTCTGTGGACGGCGGCGACATCGGAATCGAGTTCGGCACGGAAGTGTCGGGCGTCGAGCGCGACCGGACGTACCGGCGCTACGACCAACCGCGAATACGGGAGCTGCTCGACGAGCTCGGCGCCGTCGAGGGCGGTTTCGAGTGGCGGATCATGTCGTACCGCGATCCGGGCAGCGGCCGGCGTATCAAGCGGCTGCAACTCGGCTCCCCGGTCATCAGGGCCGGTACGACCGAGATCGTGCTCGACCGCCCCGGGCCGGTCATGTCCTACGGGTGGCCGATCGACGCCACGGTGCAGGCGAACGCGTGGCAGACCCGCGGCGCCACGGACAACCGGAACCAGACTGCCGAGTCGCTGCCGCTGATGTCCGAGGTACTCGTCGAGTCCGCCGACATCGCCGCCGGATGGCCGCGCCTCGACGGCACGGCCGATTACTCGACCGTGAGCGAGCAGGCCACCCTCGACGCGCACGCACGGGCGGACCTCGCCGCCGCCCGTCGCCCGCGCACCATTCCCGAGATCACGGTCGCCCTCGACCGCGTCCAGCTCTCGCCCGCGCTGCTCGGCGCAGACATCAGGGTCCGTATCCGCGACGACTGGTTCGCCGAGGGACTCGACGAGCGGTACCGCGTCGTGGGCCTCGCGATCTCCCCGCCCCTGCGCGGCCAACCCGAGACCGCGAAACTCTTCCTGGAGGGCGCCTAGTGGCTGCCGTACCCCTCGACCTGCTCGACCGGATTCGCGCCCTGGAGCGCGAGGTTCGGACCATCATCGGCCGTGCCAGCATCCGGCCGGCCCTCGATGAGATCAACGCCGGCCGCGTCCAGATCGGCGAGGGCGGATCACTGGAAGTCCGCGCCCCGGACGGG
This sequence comes from Streptomyces sp. NPDC043746, assembly GCF_056436485.1. Taxonomy (NCBI): domain Bacteria; kingdom Bacillati; phylum Actinomycetota; class Actinomycetes; order Kitasatosporales; family Streptomycetaceae; genus Streptomyces; species Streptomyces sp. NPDC043746. The sequence continues at coordinate 57,613 of NZ_JBWKCM010000028.1, forward strand.
ACCGGAATTTTCGGCGTCGGCAAGCTGTGGGACGGCACTTACGGGGTGGTTGTCCAGCGTTCCGACGGGACGCTCGCGTTCAACGTCGGTGGCAGCGGCGAGGGCTCCAACATGATCCGCCTGTTCTCCCGAGCAGGCGACGCGCTCGTGATGGATGACTACTACTCCCGCGAGTTCCTCGGCCGCCCCTGGATGCCGATTTCCCTGTTCCCCACCATGCAGCAGGGCACGACGCTGACCACCTACCAAGCTGCATGGGTCGGGGGCGGACCCGCGCACAATGCCGTCGCCTACCTGAATCTGTCGACCATCGCCGGTACCGGGGGCGGACAGGTCCGTATCCGCATGACACCACCGCGCGGCGCCGAGGTCGAGGTCGCCGAGTACGACATCCCCGCGAACACGTGGACCAACAAGACGATCGTTCAGCCGCTGCACAACGTCGGCTTCCTCGAAGCGGTGCACTGGATCGTCGAGCACCGGGCCAAGACCAACGGCAGCCCGGTCGAGACCCGGATATTCCGTGCCTACACCCGGAACACCCAAGTCGAGAGCGAAACCCCCGACCCGCCGCCCGCGCCCGCTGCGGCCGAGGCAATGCCGTTCACCGGCCCGGCCGAGACGCCGTTCCCGAACGACGCGCCGCCGCCCGAGGCTGCCGAGCCGGGGCTGCACACCATCAACGACTGAGGAGGTCGCGCCCTGCTGCCCGAGAACATTCCTGCTGTGACGCTGCGCGGTCGGTTCCTCGACCCGTCCGGGCGCCCCCTGTCGGGCAACGTCACCTTCCGCGCACCCTCACAGTTGGTTTTCCCCGAGTCCGACGTGATCCTCGGCGGCCCGGTCGTCGCCCCGCTCGACGCGCAGGGACAGATCGAGGTCACCCTGCCCGCGACCGACGCACCCAACATGGACCCGTCGGGTTGGGCGTACATCGTCGCCGAACAGCTCTCCGGCATTCCCGCCGGCCGTACGTACAACATCGTGCTTCCGAAATTGCACCCCCTCGTCGACCTCGCCGATATCGCGCCGACGGACCCCTCGAAACCCAACTTCGTTGGCGTCAAGGGCGACTCGGCGTACGAGGTCGCCGTCTCCGAGGGGTTCACCGGCACCCCCGTGCAGTGGCTCGCGAGCCTCGTCGGGCCGCGCGGAGCAACCGGCGCCACGGGGGCGACCGGCGCCGCGGGCGCACCCGGAGCAACCGGCGCCCGCGGCGAGCAGGGAGTGCCCGGAAAGGACGGCGCCCCGGGTGCCCCCGGGGTCGTCCAGTCCGTCAATGGCAAGAGCGTTGCTGCGGTCGTCCTGGCCGCGGCGGACGTCGGCGCGATCCCGAGCAGCGCCGCCGGTACCGCGGGAGGGGTCGCCACCCTCGGCGCCGACGGGCAGGTGCCTGCCGGGCAGCTTCCGCCCGGCGGGGGCGGGGGCGCCGTCGCCTCGGTCAACGGCAAGACCGGCGCGGTAGTGCTCGCCGCGGCCGACGTCGGCGCGATCCCCGACTCGGGATTCGTCGGGGGCGGGAACCTGACGCTCAACGCAGCGACCCTCGACTACCGCGGCTTGTCGTTCACCACGGCAGGCGTGAACAGGTGGGTCTACCAGGTCGACAACGCGGCCGAGGCCGGCGCCGACGCCGGATCGAACTTCGAGCTCGCGAACTGGTCGGACACCGGGGCGTGGAAGTCGACAGTCCTGTTCGGGCAGCGCGCGACCGGCAACGTCGGCATCGGCACCAACGCGCTTTCACCGGGCGCCAAGCTGTCCATAGCGGGAGCGACTGCACTCAAGAACGCGACGCCGCCCGCGGCCGAGGCCGGCGCCGCCATCGCCTACAGCGAGGGCGGCGTCTTCAAGGTCGTACAGGGGGACGGCACCCGCGTAACCCTCGCGCCCGCCGAGGCAGCCGGTACCGCGGTCCTGCTCACCGGAGCACAGACGATCGCGGGGGCAAAGACGTTCAGCAGCGTGCCCTCGTCGAGCGTCGCCCCGACCGCCGACAACCACCTCGCCCGCAAGAGCTACGTTGATGCGCTCGGCGGGGGCGAGTGGCGCCCGTCCGACCTCGGACTGCTCACGTGGGCATTCGACCCCGTCCTCGGGCACTCGGCCCCGCTCTACCCCGGGTCTGGACCGATCCGGGTAACCGCCGTTCATCTGCGGGCGCCCGCATCCGTGACAAAGATCGTGTGGCACTTCGGCGGATACACCGGCGGACTCACAACGGGATCGTGGGCCGCGCTCTACAGCTCGGCCGGCACCCGCGTTGCGCAGACTGCCGATCTGTCGACCGCCGCCGCCGAGCCTGCCGAGGTCCACAACGCGGGCGGCGCGACCGTCTCGGTTCCGCTCTCCGCCGCCTACGCCGCCCCCGCGGGTCTGTACTTCATCGCGTGGCGGTTCCAATACAACACCACGACAGGTGACGGCCCGATGATGCTCGTCGCCGAGTCGAGTTTCGGCGCCCCGGCAAACGTGTTCGGGCTCAACAACTCCCGCAGGTTCGGCTCGTACCCGACCGGCGCCGCGACCGCCCCGGCCTCGATCGCCGTCGCCTCGATGGAGAACGGCAGTAACCGCTTTTGGGCCGCGCTCGCGTAGCTCGCCGCCCCGCCCCCTCTCGCCCCGTGCCTCTGGCCCGGGGCTTTCTTCATGTCTGGAGACACCTTGGCAACCCCGTTCACCCCTGACCGCCTCGTCGCGATCCTCCGGGCCGAGGGCGTGCGCGTCGTCGAGCACGGTTCGTGGCGTACCCACAACCGCAACCACAAGGGCGCCTTTGGCCCGATCCGCGGCGTGATGATCCACCACACCGTGAGCTCGGGCACCGACTCGTCGGTGCGGCTCTGCTACGACGGATACGCCGCACTGCCTGGCCCTCTGTGTCACGGCGTGATCGCGAAGGATGGCACGGTCTATCTGATCTCGGCCGGCCGCGCGAACCATGCCGGGGGCGGCGACCCCCGCGTGCTCTCGGCAGTCACCGCCGAGCGCCCCCTGCCCGTGCCGAACAAGCACGACGGATCACCGGGCGCCGTCGACGGGAACTCTGCGTTCTACGGGTTCGAGTGCGTGAACCTCGGCGACGGTTCCGACCCGTGGCCGAGCGCGCAGCTCGACGCAATCGAGCGCGTCTCGGCGGCGATCTGCCGCGCGTACGGATGGTCGGCTGCGTCGACCATCGGTCACAAGGAATGGAGCGACTGGAAAAGCGACCCGCGCGGATTCTCCATGGCGGACATGCGCGCCCGGATCGCGCGCCGCCTCGGCGCCAAGCCCGACAAGCCGACCCCCGCCCCGCGGTACGAGCCGTTCCCGGGCGTTGCGTGGTTCAAGAAGAACCCCCGCTCGGCGATCGTCACGGCCATGGGGCGCCGCCTGGTTGCCGTCGGCTGCGGCGCCTACCGCGAGGGCCCCGGGCCGCAGTGGACCGAGTCGGACCGACAGAGCTATGCGCGGTGGCAGCGCCGCCTCGGCTACCGGGGCGACGACGCCGACGGATGGCCCGGCGCCGGCTCGTGGGCCGCGCTCAAGGTCCCCAAGATTTGACGCCGCCGCCCGCCCGTTCCCACGGACGGACGCGGCCAACTCCCCTACAACGAACAAGGAATCGCCCATGACCGACGCCGCCCGCCGGACCGTCCGCACCGTTGTGCAGACCGTGCTCGGCCTCGCCGCTGGACTCCCTCTGATCATCGACGCCGCCGGTATCCCGCAGACCGCGGCAGGCGTAGGTGTCGCCCTCGCCGTCGCCGGCGGACTCACCCGCGTAATGGCGCTGCCTGTCGTCGAGGGCCTGCTGCCCTCGTGGCTGCGCGCCGAGCCGACCGGCGACGACGAGCTGCTCGCCCTGTACCGAAAGGATGACCGGACCGAGTGACCACTGCGACGACCGGCGTCGACCCCGTCGACGCCCTTGTGCTCTGGTGCGGCGCCGCCGTCGCGATCTCGGGCGCACTCGCGCTTGCGTGGCGAGCGACCCGCTCATTCCGCCGTATCGGCGGGAAGGTCGAGGACTTCGTCGACGACTGGCAGGGAACCGACGCACGCCCCGGCGTCCCTGCCCGTCCCGGCGTCATGAGCCGACTCGGCGGCATCGAGGAGCGCCTCGCCCGGGTCGAGCACGAGCTGCACCCCAACAGCGGCAGCAGCTTGCGCGATGCCGTCGACCGCGTCGACGAGCGCACCCGCCAACTGACCGACGACACCCCCTAAACACCTGTGCCATTTGGGTGCCTGGCTGTGGTCCGACCTGGCTTCTGGGCACGCCAATTCCCGGGCCGATGATCACGGCAGCGTTTGGGCGGTGCGCGCACCGTCCATGCTTCTACCTGGCAGTTGGATCACCAATGGGAAAGGTGCGCAATGAGCAACGTCGAAAGGCGGGTGACGTCGATCGTCGCCGGACAGTTGGGCGTCAAGGAAGAGGACGTGACGCTTGAGAAGTCCTTCGTGGACGACCTGGGCGCGGATCAACACGACGTCGACGAAATCATCCTTGCCCTGAAGGAGGAGTTCGAGTGCTTGACCGAGGTCCCGGACGAAGAAGCTGAAAAGATCACCACGGTGCAGGCCGCCATCGACTTCGCCAACTCCCGGGTTTAGTGCCGTCGAAGGAAAAGCCGAGCAAGGCTGGACTTTCCCGGACGCGCCGGGTCGAGGCGCCCGGTAGCGTCTCCGTACTGGCCCACGAAGTGCACGACCCTGCCCGCAGTCACAGATCAGCGGTTCTGGTACAGCTCCCAAACGCACCGCCCCCGCCATCGGCCTTGTGCCGGCGGCGGGGGCGGCTTTTGTCGTTGGTGCGCACGAGGGTGCCCTCGACGAGGGGAGTCGTTGAGGGCACCCTCGGGGGTTCACCGAACGGGGGACCTTAAGCGGCCACCGGTTCGGGATGCGCCCCCGGTCCGCGCTCCGCCCCCACGTTGGGAGACGACAAAGAGCGGATGCGGTCGCGTAAGGTCGCGCGATCGTCGCGTGCATGACGACGGCGCCCCTGTTCGGTGCGGATCGTGACCGTCACCGGGTCACGCCAGCAGTAGCAGCGGTACGAGTAGCCCTCTCGGTCGAGGGGCAGGGCCGTTTCCGCGCGATGCGGGCTCGGCAGCAGTGCCCACATCACGAGTAGGGCGAGCATGACCACCGACACGCAGATGATCACGAACCCGAGGGCAGCGCGGTCTGTTCCGTCCATCACTCAGCCACCTCCGCGAGCAGCGCCGGATCGTAGATTTTCAAGCCGAGATGTTCGGCGAGGTCGAAGGCGAGCCGTCGAGCGCGCGGCTCGGACAGTTCCTCGAACCCCGACGCCGAACGAAAGTGCAGGCGCACGCCGTGCCCGTACCCGTGGCCGACGTAGACAGGGGCCTCGTCGGTCGTCTGGGCGCCCGTCATGCGGCTGCCCCGTACTGCTCCGACTCGTCGAGGACGAACCACACTCGCTTGCGGGCAGCCCCGGGTTCGGCCGGCCACGTGACGCCCCACTGTGACGTGAGGCGTTGCACGAGCAGCAGTCCGCGCCCGCGCTCGTCGTCGCTGTAGTCGTCATGCCGAGCGGGTGTGGGGCGTTGCATCCACGCCTCATCCCAAACCGACACGTTGACGCGTCCGGCCTGCATGTGGACGTCGAGGTAGACCAGTGTCGTTTGGGTGTGGAGGTGCACATTCGTGATGACTTCGCTCACGCAGACCCGTGCAGCCTCAATGAGCAAAGGGTGATCAGTCGCGACGAGGAGCGCTGCGACAAGATCCCGCATGATCTTGGGTGCTAGAGCCGAGTTCGGCACTACGAATCGGGTTGATAACTTCCTGGCTGGTGCTGCTGACGTGCTCATGTCTATGTCTCCCAACGTGACGTGAGCGCCGCTGCTGCGCTGCCGTCCGTGGCGTGGCCATTCCCCGGGGCGCCATCAAGTGGCGCGCGAATGACTGCACTTCGGGTCTTCCCGGCGTGCTGCGCGGTGCTGTCAGGACCATAGGGGGCATGTATGCCCCGGGGCAAGGGTGCCCACCGGTCTAGGCTCAGCGGGTGGACCCGTGACGCCGTTACCGGCAAACTCAAGGGAGACAAGGGGAAGGGACACATGCCGCCGAGGGACAACCCGACCGCACGGCAGGCTCGATTGGGCGCGGAGCTGCGGAAACTGCGCGAACGCGCGGGGAAGACTGCGCGCGAATCGGCCGGCCTGCTGTCCACAGACCAAGCCAAGATCAGCCACATGGAAGCGGGGCGCATCGGCGTAAGCGAAGAACGCATTCGCCGACTGGCTACCTTCTACAACTGCGACGACGAACCGCTGATCGCGGCCCTGTGCGGCATCGCCGCGGAGCACCGCGGGCAGCACTGGTTTGACGACTATCGGGGCATCCTTGCCCCGGGGTTCCTCGACATTGCCGAGCTAGAGCTGCACGCGACCGCGCTTCGCTCGATGCAGTCGGTCACGCTGCCCGGCCTGTTCCAGACCGAGAACTACGCACGCGCCCTGTTCGAGGGGGTCATGCCCAAGCTCCCGCCGGACGAGGTCGAGGCCCGAGTCGAGCACCGCCGTAAGCGCATTGGCATCTTTGAGCGCGACACCCCACCCCAGTTCGAGGCCATCATTCACGAGGCAGCACTGCGGATGCGGTTCGGCGGGCGCAAGGTCGCCCGGGAACAGCTCGAATACCTGATGGAAGTTTCTCAATTGGCACCCGTTACCGTGCGAGTCATCCCGTTCACAAGCGAGGACTTCATCGAGGTAACGCAACCGGTTCTGTATGCGCATGGTGTAGTGCCGCAACTCGACACCGTGCAGATTGACGCAGCTTTCGGCGGACGCTTCCTCGACGCAGAGGCCGATCTCAGGAAGTACAGAACGCTGCTCGAAATTGCCGAGCACGCATCCCTCGACCCGGACGAGTCGCGGCAGCTTATCCACCACATCGCACGAGAAATGTGAGAACCAAGGGCATGAGCTCATCGCCTATCAACTGGCAGAAGTCATCGTTTTCCGGGGGCGGAGGCGAGAACTGCGTCGAGGTCGGACTCGGCGACGCAGACGCGATCGTGATGCGTGAGAGCGACGACCCCAACAGCGTGATCACTACGTCGCGCGAGAAGCTGGCCGCCTTCATCCTGGGGGTGAAGGCCGGCGAGTTCGACCACTTCGTCAACTGAACAACCGCGCCGCACTCCGGTGCGATGCAAGATTGCCCCCCGCCTGACCTGGGCGGGGGGTTTTTGCATATGCCATCTCGCATGTATGCCCCGGGGCACCCTTGCCCGTTGCCGTAGCGTGGCGCTACGGTCGCACCCTGTTGCAGATGTGGGCCGATTCCCGGCGGGACCGTGCCCGTACCTGCTACATCCTCCCTGGGCCGTAAGGCCGTTGGGAGGACCCCCGAGGGTTGCCCCTTGCCTGCTGCTCGTCACACATCGGTCGGTAAGGGGCAACCATGCCGCCGCCTCAGGAGGGCCTCACATGGTTACGCCGCGCCCCTCGCGTAGCACGCATGGGGCAACCTTGCCCGAGCAGGCGGACGTTACTCCTGGTGTGGTCGAGCACGGATTCTGGTTCGAGGCCCTGACGGTTGATTCTGGCCGCGGTGTGCTTCCGCAGCCTCGCGAGCTACGGATGCACGGAAGCGCTCAAGCAGCAGTGCGGGCTATCCGCATTCAGGTTCGCGCACTGCACGTGGCGAGCATCAATCCGGCGGAAATCTTCCGTTCCCTTGAGTGGGCAGATCGAGGCTGTATCCAAGCGATTGCCGCGCTTCATCGCGGCGAATCGTGCGGCTTCACTCTCATCACTCAATCCGGCGTGAACCTTGAATGGTCCGTACGTCCGGTGAATTACCTCTCGCTCATAGGCGCTGCCTGCACTCATATCTCCCCACTCCCTTCCCCCCGAGCGGAATTGAACGCATGAGCGCCACCATGAACACCGAACACCCCGGTTGGCACGAGACAACCGAGGGCGGCGCCGTACGCGCCGTCGAGTACGCCGGCACCCTTTGGTCGGCGCACTGGACCGACGAGTCACTCGTGCTGCGCCCGGTGAATTCGTCCGACGCCGAGGCGCCGCCCGTGGCCTACGCGTCGGCGATCAACCTTCCCTCACACCCAGAAGTGCAGCCGCTCGTCGACGAGTTGGCCCGGCTCGGCACGGTCCAGCGACTCACGAATCCGTCACTCTGGGATGCCGTGGCGACCGCGTTGCTGCGTCAGGTGGTGCGCGCTGGACAGGCGAAGCAGGTGTACCGGTCGTTCTGCTCGGCGTACGGGCAGACCGTAGACACTGCCCTCGGGCCCCTCTCCGTAATCCCTCGGCCCGACACCGTGCTCGCATTGTCCGACGGAGCGTTCGGGGCGGTCGGTGCTGCGTTCAGCCGCGACGCGCTGCGCCATGCTGCCGAGGCGTACCGCGACCGCGGCGCCGCATGGCGGGACCTCGACGCCGACAGCCTCGTGCAAGAGCTCGCCCGCGTCCGCAGCATCGGGCCATGGACGGCAGCAGCAGCCGCCGCCGACTTCACCGGCGATCACGCGGTCTACCCGCACGGCGACCTCGCCGTGCGCACGTGGGCACGAAAGGCCGCCCCGTCGCTACAACTGCCGAGTTCTGACCGCAAGTTAGACGAGCTTTGGCGCCGCTGCGCGGCCGATCGAGTGGCGCTGCACACCCTGACCGTATTCACGCTGACATGGGGGAATCATGCTCGCGCCAAGGCTCACGCACGATCTGATCGCTAGCCCGTTCCTCGACAAGTACCTCGTCTTACGCCCCGGCGACCCGAGCGGCGTGAAGATCCAGGGACACCACTACTTGGAACTGCGGCAGCGCGCGTCAACGGATGCTCCCCTTCCCACGTGGATGCGCAGCGCGGCTCGTCGCCGTTGGGGGCTGGAGCTCGCCGACCGGGCAACGGGTGAGGCGATCCTGATACGGGAGCCGTCGCCGTACGGCCACGGCCGCGCCTCGTACGAGGTCAACAACAGGTGCAACTGGGCGTGCGATCACTGCGTTTACGGTGCCAAGAGGCACGAGGGCCTCGCATGGCCGGCGCGCGCCCGACTCCTTCACACCCTCCGCGACGCCGGCGTTCTCTGGATCGAGCTCGGGGGCGGCGAGGCGACCATCGACCCCCACTTTCCCGAGACGTACGCGCTCGCCTATGACCTCGGCATGATGGTGGAGATCCTCACCAATGGGTCGACGTTGTACCGCCCGCACATGCGCGACCTGCTCACCTCCCGTCGGCCGTACCGGGTGACACTCAGCGTCTACGGGGCGACCGAGGAGACGTTCGATCGGTTCACGAACCGGCGCGGAGCGTTCAAGAAGTTCATGCGCGGACTCGCCGCAGCGCGCGAGGCCGAGCTGCCCCTGTCTCTGAGCGTGGTCATTACCGAGAAGAACGCGCACGAGGCGCCCGCAATGCGCGCCCTGGCCGCGCAGTTCGCGACGCGTGTCCGCGAGTACACGCACATGTCGCCGACGTTCAACGGCGACGCCGAGCCCCTCGCGCAGCAGGCACCCGAGTACCTGCACAACCGCACCCCCTTCACTGGATGCGACGCCGGCCACACGTCCTTGAACGTGAACCCCTTCGGTCTGGCGACCGTCTGCAAAGTCTCCCGCGACCATCCGATTCCACTCCTGAAAGAGGGGGTCGCGGGTCTTGCCCGGCTCGGGGACATCTCCGACCGAGCGCTACAGCGTCACAGCGGGTGCAGCGGGTGCACCCTCCAGAAGGCGTGCACCACCTGTATGCCGCTCGTGACTCTGTACCGCAAGGCCGGCTCGTCCCTGGATCGGTACTGCCAACACGCATGAGAAGGAGACAGCCATGGCACCGCCCGTAGCGACTGCGCCCCCCGCCGTCGCGTCCAAGCCCGTTCCCGTGCAGATCCTCGGCAGGCCCGAGGTCGACGACGAGATCGAGCTCGTCGACGACCTCGACAACCTCGCCGGCAACGAGGTGATGCGCGGCTGCGGCAACGACAACCCGTACTAGGCCGGCCCGCGCACGTGACACGGAGGCCGCCCGCCCCGCGCGGGCGGTCTCGCCCATCGCCGAGCCCTACACTCCCGCCGTGGTGACCATGAGAATGCATTGGGAAGACCTTCCGCCCGCCACCCGCGACGCAGTCGCCGCCCGCACTGGCCCTATCTACGCGACCACGAGCACCGACAAGGGGATGAACAGCGAGCTCGCCGTCACCCTCGACACGAGCGCCCGCCGTATCTTCGTCAAGGGTCTGCGCGTGGACCACCCTCGCGTGTGGACACAGCAGCGCGAAGCAACGATTAACCCGTACGTGGCCCCCCTCGCCCCGCGGCTGCTGTGGTCCATCAAGGATGACGAGTGGCACCTGCTCGGGTTCGAGTACCTCGACGGCCGCCCCGCCGAGTACGCTCCGGGCTCCGACGATCTGCCGCTCGTCGCGGAAGCGATCATCACGCTTGCCGGCGTCCGCGCTCCCGCCGACGTCGAGCTGAAACAGATCGAGCAGCGGTTCGCCGACTACGTCGAGGACCCCGACGACGCCGCCCTGCTGCGCGGCGACACGGTCCTGCATACCGACTGGACACCTGACAACGTCTTGATCGTCGACAACGCCGCCCGCGTCGTCGACTGGGCATGGCCGACCCGCGGCGCAGCATGGATCGACGCCGCCTGTTGGGTGGTCTGGCTCATCTCCGCTGGGCACACGCCGGAAGAGGCCGAGCAGTGGGGGGCCAAGACACCGGCATGGTCTACCGCGCCGACGCGTGCGCTCGACGTGTTCGCCACCGCGCAGGAACGGCTCTGGACAGGCATCGCCGCGGACAACCCCGAGACCGGTTGGAAACAGTCGCTCGCCGAGGCCGCGACCCGATGGGCCAACTACCGCCGTCCCTGACGCGAGGAGACACGATGCCGACCGATCCGACGATTCACCCGTTCGAGATGCTCACGACGTCGCAGGGCGTGTCTGTTCAGGTCGACGAGGCGATGACGCCGATCGTCCGCGATCTGTGGCGCCTCGGATACTCGACGAGTGGCTGCTGCCAAGACGTCGGCGAGGCAACTGCCGGCGTGCGCGATAAGCGCGACGCCCCGCTCGGGTATGGGGGCGACGCCTTCATCGCGTACCACCTCGGGTGGGCACTGCTGAAACTGCCGATCCCCGACGCGATGCGTTTCGTCGCGATGCTCGCCGAGACGTCGGCGTTCGGCGAGCGGGTACGGCACCGTTGGCGCCCCGGGTCCTGGCGCATGAACGTCCCGCTCGAACCCGACGGGTTCGACGACTCGGCCCTGCTGCACTTCCCGTCGGAGCAGATTCCCGAGCTCGCCGAGCTCCTGCACAAGCAGTAGGACCCGCGGCACTCCGCCCGCCGGCTCCCGAGGGTGCCGGCGGGCGGAGCCACGACGGATTTGCTACCCGGCCGCCGCGACGGCTTGCACATCCTGCCCGGCCACGACGCCGAGGTACTGGTGCAGGTGGTACCGCGACACCACATAGCCGCGCCTGCCAGGAAGAAGGGGAACGGGATACATGCCGCGCTTTGCGAGGCTGTACCCGGTTGTCCTGCCGATCATCAGAGCTCGGTTGGCGGTCTCCAGGGTCACAGTCACCGGGAGCGCCATTAGCTCATCGTGGGTCATTCCTTCACTCAAGGTGTACCCCCTTGTTCGTGATCGGCACGGTAGCGAACGTAGTTGACATTGTGCAACACGCATACTTCACTGTGCCGTATGCACAGTAACCTCACGGCGAGCGACACCATCGCCGCCCAAGTCCGCCGCCACCGCACCCGCCGCGGCATGACCCGCGAGCAACTCGCCGCCGAGTGCGAGCGCCTCGGCGCGACCGGCCTCACGTACGCCGCAATCGTCAGCATCGAAACGGGCCGACGGAAACCGGACGGGAGCCGCCGCCGCGAGGTGAGCGTCGACGAGCTGCTCGTGCTCGGCCTCGCCCTCGCCGTCCCCCCACTGCTGCTCGCCCTCCCCCTCGGGAGCGAGCAGCAGGTGCCCACCGTCCCGGGGCGAGACCCCCGCGACCCGCACACCGTGTGGAAGTGGTGGACCGGCGAGGAAACACCCACGCTCGGCGGGCCTATCGACGGCCGGTACGTACCCGAGACGCACCCCATCGGCGAGGACGGCCCGAAATGGTCCGCAGCATGGGCCGAGAACGCCTATCCGGCCTCCCTGTACCCCGAGTTCGAAAGACGCCGTCAGGCAGTCCACAAGGCGTATCTACGGGCCGAGGCAGCAGACAAGCGCAAGGCAGACACGAAGGGCCGAACCGGCGCATGGACCGACTACACACACCGCCTCGAAGAACTCGCGCACCACATCGACGACATGGCGCGCGCGGGCCTCCGCATCCCGCCCCTGCGCCCGGACTTGATCGAAGACATGAAGGGGCTCGACATGCTTCTCGACCCCTCCATCATCGAACCGAAGGAAACTGAGTGAACGGCACGATCACCAAGCGCTGCGGCTGCCGCGACGACGAGGGCAGACAGCTCAACAGCTCGTGCACCAAGCTGAGTCAGCGCAATCACGGGCTGTTCAGCCTCGTGCAGGAACTGCCGCTTCGCGCGGACGGCACCCGCCGCCGCTTCCGCCGCAGCGGCTACAAGACCAAGACCGCCGCGCAGACCGACATCGACAAACTGCGCGCCCTGCTCAACATCGCCGACGAGCACGACGTCGAGGGCCGCGCGCGCCTCGCCGACATGCTCGAAACCGTCGGGGCCAGTAAGGACCCCATCCCCGAGTACGACGAGACGCGCCGCAAGTTCGCGACCGGCCAATCGCTCTCCCAGCACATGACCGTCGGCGAATGGCTCGAACTGTGGCTCGACGGAAAGAAGGGGCTGCGCACGAGCGGGAAGAACCGGTACGACACCGACCTGCGCGTGCACCTCATACCGCGGATCGGGCACATCCGCCTCGACCGGCTCACCGTGGCCCACCTCGACGAGATGTTCGCCGGCATCGCCGAGACGAACATCGAGATCAACGACGCGAACATTCTGCGCCGCACCGCGCACGACGAGCTCAAGCTCATTCCGTGGAAGGGACTTGAGAACCGTCGCCGGCGCAAGGCGATCAAAGAGACCATCGCCGCGATGCCGCCGTTCCGACGGGTCACCAACGTTGCGACGCAGCACCACATCAAGGCGACGCTACGCGCCGCGCTGAACGTCGCCATCGCGCGCGGACTGATCATTTTCAACGCTGCCGCGCACGTCGAGCTCGAAGCACACAAGCGGCCGAAAGCGCTCGTGTGGACCGAGGAGCGCATCGCCGAATGGCTGCGGACCGGCATCAAGCCGTCGCCGGTCATGGTGTGGACCCCGGAGCAGGCAGGACAGTTCCTCGACTTCCTCGCCGACACGGGCGAGCGCCTGTACGGGCTGTTCCACCTGATCACCTTCCGGGGACTGCGCCGCGGCGAGGCGTGCGGACTGCGACGCACCGACCGCGCCCGCGCGGCGGGAACACTCACCGTCGCGACGCAGCTCGTACAGGACGGTTGGGAGGTCGTAGAGAACGCTCCGAAGACTGACAGCGGCGAACGCGTGATCGACCTCGACGAGTACACCGACGAGATCCTCGACGACCAGGCCGCGCGGCAAGAGGCCGAGCGCCTCGCGTTCGGCGAGGCTTGGGTCGACTCCGGGCGCCTGTTCACCATGCCGGGCGGATCGTTCATTCACCCGGGGTGGCTGACCGACTATTTCGAGCGGCTCGTCGAGCTCTCGGGACTGCCCCCGATCCGGCTGCACGACCTACGGCACGTTGCCGCATCGCTCATGCTCGCCGCCGGCGTCGACATCAAGATCGTGTCCGAGACCCTCGGCCACAGTGAGAGCCGGATCACCCGAGACATCTATCAGTCGGTCATGCCGAAGGCTGCGCGTGATGCAGCCGAGGCGACGGCCGCCATCGTGCCGCGCCGCACGCCGCGCACTCCCGAGCCGGAACCCACCACCGCCGAGGCGACCACCGACCCGCGTATCGAGCAGGTCGCGCAGCTCGCCCTCGATCACCTCGTCGCGCAGATCATCGCGGCTGCCGAGCAGGACGGCCGCAGCGTCGAGGAACTCGCGCAGTTGGCACTCGCCCGCGTCGTCGAGCAGCCGGTCGAGAGGGCAGCAAATCAGGATGGCCACACAACGGCCACACATGAAGACGCGAAGATCATCGAGTTCCGCCCCCGCCGAGTCCCGGCATAAGAAAAACCCCAGGTCACGGCGAGTGAGTCCTAGGGTTTCTCTAGAGCCGCCTTCGGGATTCGAACCCGAGACCTACGCATTACGAGACCGAGAGCGATCGTGCCGGGTGATGCCGCACGGTGCTGCCTGGTGACGTTTTGCCTGATCAGACCATCTGCGGCAGTTTCCCCCCTGCGGCCTCGTACCGGCTCGTCCAAAGGCGTCTGTCCACCGGCCGTCCACCGGAGCGCGTCTCCGCGCGGCCCTCAGGGCCATCTGCTTGCGCTGGTAGAGCGACCGATGTCGATTTCGTGCGCAGTCCGAGGTGCTTGTCAGGGTCCGACAACCGCCGCACGCTCCAGGTGATGGTCGATTTCGGTCGGCGACTGCACCGTGCCGCTGCCAACCGATGGCTGCCCTCCCGAGCCGCTGTTACGCACCTGCACAGCTGCCCTCATTCGAGTGTCGGAAGGTGCGGTGAGGCCATGGCACTGCGGCTGAAGACTATTTGGCGACTGAGTTCATGTCGAGGGCGTCAAGAGCGGCTACGCCCGCTGAACTTGATGGGTGCTCCGGGCCACCGCCCAGGGCGGGGCGGCGGAGTCCCGGTACGGATCCTCGTACGGTGTCGTCAACTTCAGAGAGGATGACTCACTATGTGTGGAATCGTTGTGGCGGTCGGTGAGGTCGATGTTCCGCTGTGCCGACAGACGCTGGGCGGCCACCAGCCACTTGTGGGTCCGGAAGGCCGTTCCTGCCTCGTCACCAACGGTCAGATCTACAACCATCGCCACCTCAGGGAGGAACTGGGCACCGACCGCTTCGTGACGGGCTCCGACAGCGAGGCGGCCCTGCACCTGCTGCTCGATGACGGTCCCGCCGGACTGACCCGGCTGCGCGGCATTTCACCCTCGCCTACGTCGACGAAGCCGGTTCGCTCCTGGTCGCCCGCGACGCTCTGGGGGTGAAGCCGCTGTACTGGGTACGCAGGGACGACTGTGTGCTGTTCGCCAGCGAGCTGCGTGCCTTCGACTTCGCTGACCGTCCGCTGGTGGAGAGCTTCCCTCCTGGGTACTGCTGGACCCGGCAGGGGGGCCTGGTCCGCTTCGCTGACGCCGTCCCGCCCCGGGTTCGCCCAGCCCGACGCCCGCAGGCTCCCACCACACCCGGCCAGTGGGACGAGGCGCTGCTCAAAGCGGTGCGCGAGACGGTTGTCACCGCGGTCGAGGACCGGATGATGAGAGATGTCGGTATCGGCGTCTTCCTTTCCGGCGGTCTCGACTCGGCGATCGTTACGGCCGTGGCCGCGGAGTACGCCAAGCGTCACGGGCGCCGCCGGCCGCTGCCGACGTTCGCGGTCGGCAGCGGCCGGCAGCTCCGACCTGCTGGCCGCACGCGTGGTCGCGGAGTATCTCGGCACCGACCACCACGAGGTGGTGATGAGACCCGAGGACGCGGTGGCGGCGCTATCGAAAACGGTGCAGGCGATCGAGCACTTCGACGTGCATCTGGTACGCAGTGCGGTCCCGAACCTGCTGCTCGCCGAGTACGCCTCCCACCACGTCCACACGGTCCTGACCGGGGAAGAGGCGGACGGGCTGTTCGCCGGCTACCCCGACTGCCACCGCGAGTCGTATCTGCACCCGGACGCCCTGCAGGCCCGACTGGTGGCGATCGTGGAGGGGCTGCAGTGGGAGAACCTGCAGCGTTGCGACCGTACGACGATGGCGTACGGACTGGAGGCCCGGGTGCCGTTCCTGGACCGGGACGTCATCGAGCTGGCCTTGTCGATCCCTCCGGAGTACAAGATGACCGGTCCCGGCATCGAGGAGAAGAAGCTCCTGCGGGACGCTTTCGCCGGCTGGCTGCCGGAGGAGATCTTGCGTCGCGGGAAGCTCCAGTTCGGCCGCGGTTCCGGGGCCAAGGACGCCCTGACGGATGTTCCGAAGGCAGAGGGCCCCGCCGGCGCCGTGATGGGTGACGCCGAGGAGGAGGCGGCCTTCTACGCGCTGTGGCTCGCCGAGTTCCCTGGTATCGATCCCGAGCGGGCTCTGGGCCGTACAGAGACACGATGACGCATGCCCTGCACTACCTGGCCGCGCCTAGTACTCCAGTGTGGTTTCGTGATCGGCCAGGAACGGCGCCAGACAGGTGCTTGGTGCGCTGACCAGTATTTTGCCCGTGCCCTGCAGCCGAAGGGCTCGTTCACAGAGCATGAAGAAGATCATTTCAGCCGTTGCGCTTGCCGCCGCCGGCCTCGGCCTGGCCACCCCGGCCGCCCACGCCGCCCCCGCCCCTGACGCTGGTACCACGGCCTCCGCGCAAGACGCCGCGGCAGGACTGACCGCTGTCATCCCCGACCCTCCGAGGTCGCAGGTAACTACTGCTACTGACGCCTTCTTCGGGATGGTCACACCGAAGTAGAACGCCTGAAGACCTTCAACGCCCCGCTGCTGGCATCCGGCACCGAGGCGTCGGGCGTTTGTGCCCGGTGTCCTAATACTCCAGTCTGGTTTTGCGATCTTGCCGCGGGACCTGGCTGGGAAACGGGTGCGGCCACCGCGTGATCATCGGTTGGTGTGTGGACAAACGAAGATCGTGCGGTGGCCGCGGGCCATAGCGTAGACCCTGCCCGCTGGCGGGTGATGTTCGACCAGTCCATAGCCCGGGTCGCAGGCCGTTTCGGCCGAGTTGAACCCCGGGCGAGTGCCCGTGCCTATCTGCTCGGGCTGCTGTCGAAGGTGGAGCGGAAGAACTGCTGGCAGCTGGCCGAACAGGCCGGACACATCCGACCGGGACCGATGCAGCGACTGCTGCGTTGCGCCCGCTGGGACGCCGATGCCGTCCGTGACGACTTGCGCGCCTACGCCGTCGAGCACCTCGGCACCGACCGCGGGGTGCTGATCGTGGACGAGACGGGCTTCGTCAACAAGGGCCGGGCCTCGGCGGGGGTGCAGCGGCAGTACACCGGCACCGCCGGACGTATCGAGAACTCCCAGTTCGGCGTGTTCCTCACCTATGCCACCAGCCGGGGAAGGGCGCTGATAGACCGCCGGCTCTACCTGCCCGAGCACTCCTGGTGCGGCGATCCTGAGCGCCGCCGGGCGGCCGGGATACCCGACGAGATCACGTTCGCGACCAAGCCTCGCCTGGCCGGGGAGATGATCGCCGCCGCGCTGGACGCCGGAGTCCAGGCGTCGTGGGTGACCGGCGACGAAGCATACGGGCAGGACCCGCAGCTCCGTGCCGCCTTGGAGACACACGGGACCGGCTACGTGATGGCCGTCGCCTGCTCGATGCGGGTACGGATCAACCACGGCCGCACCCCCGTCCGCGCGGACACCGTCGCCGGATGTCTGCCCGCCACCACTTGGCAGCGGCACAGCGCCGGCAACGGCGCGAAGGGCTCGCGCCACTACGACTGGGCCTGGATCCACATCGGCACCGACGAACACCGTTACCTGCTGATCCGCCGCAACCGCACCAGTGGTGAACTGGCCTTCTATCTGTGCTGGTCACCCACCGCGGTCACCCTCGCCGAGCTGGTCCGCGTCGCAGGGGTCCGCTGGAGCGTCGAGGAGTGCTTCCAGGCCGCGAAGAGCCAGGGCGGACTCGACCACTACCAGGTCCGAAACTGGACCTCATGGCACCGGCACATCACCCTCGTCATGCTCGCCCTGGCTTTCCTGACCGCCGTCTCCGCCGACGCGGCACCGAAACGGCCCACCGATCCACACCGCTCAGCTCGCAGCAGCGAACCGATCTCCTTGACCGTTCCGGAGATCCGCCACCTGCTTACCGTCGCCTTCGACACACAAATCGTCACTGCGACAAGGCGGTTGCACTGGTCAATCTGGCGCAGACGCCACCAGGCGACAGCCCGCCGCAGCCACTACCGGCGACGGTCGACTGACGAACCCGCCGGATAGATCGCGAAACCAGACTGGAGTACTAGGAGGCCGGTCAGGGGTGTATCCATCGGCCGGACGACTCGCTCACCCCGAAGGAAGCCGACCCCCCGCAGCGGGCTACTCCTCCTCAAACGGAAACGGAGTGAACTTCCACAATGGCGGTTCCGTGCCCTCTTCAACCAGAACTACTGTGCCGCCAGGACCTTCCACGGTCCAGAACTGCAACGCGGGGAGTTGCCCTGGCGAGATGAACTCGAACGCCGCGATCGACCATCCCCGCTCGGAGTCCCCCTGAATCCAGTATTGACTACCGGAATCGCCTGTGACGATGTGTTTACCGTCCTCATGCGTCTGCGGACTGCCCTCAAGGCGGGGCCCAATCCCGAGCGTATAGGCATCTTGCCCCACCGGGGGCGGAAGCGGCGCGGACTGCAACACCGTCCAGACCGTCGGGGGCGTCATCTTGTCCACCACCAATCCGGACTCACCGATACGGAGGGTTCTGCCTTCGGCATCGCTGATCACGTACTCCCTCACACCGCGCCCGAGCCCCATATGTCTCCTGATTCCAGTCCGTTGAAATGAGCATGATCTGTTGTGCACCGCCAATTACCGGGCACAGGGCGAGAATACCGCAGCGTCCATGCAGCTACGGGGGGAATCCGATAGAGGTCGGTCCCTGTCGGCAAAGGGCTTATCATATGGTCCGCGTATCACATATTCGGAGCACTTGGCGTTTTCAGAGTTGCCACTTAGTACGCAGACAAGAGGGGCGTTATCTGAGGGAAAGCTTCGAACTCGCCCCGCGACCGACGCCCCGCCAGCCGCCTACCGGGGCAGATCGAGGAATAGAGCAGGTTTTCCGATGCCCCTCCGCCCGCAAGACGCGCCCCCGCGTTCATCAATCGACCCGATAGACGGGCCCTCGAAAAACCCCGGCAGTGCCCTGCGGCATCCCGCCGACAGGGCGCTGGCCTTTGTCACGGGGGACGACCCTTACCGACCTCTCTGACCCCTGAAGCTCACTCGTCCGCCACGCCGGCAGCCCAAGTCCAGCGTTCACCGAGCGCGCGGGTGCCGGCCCAGGGCCCCAGCGGTACGGGCCGGGTTCGGCGGTCCCAGCGCCGATGTCGGCGGGGATCGGTGGCAGTGAGCACGCAGCACACCAGCGGCGACCTGTCCGGCCGATCATGTGCGGAGCAGAAGGTGAGGGCTGCGACGGTGGCGGTTGCCGAGGTAAACGTAGTAGCGGGTAGCCAAGGCTCGGTGATGCATGAGCGGCCAGTTGATGGCCCGCTCGACGGTGTTGCACTCGACCGAGAAGTGCCAGTCGATCTCAGAGTCCCGGTTTCGAGCTGCCCTCATTGGCCGCATCCCCCGGCGGCGCCGCGCCTCCCGAGGCGCCACCGCCCCCGACGGGCGGCGTACGGCGGTCTCCCCGCCTCCGCCCCCGTCCAGACGGGGCACACACGGCGCGCAGGCTGCCACCGGGGGGCGGCCTGAGCGCCGATATCCGGGCTCGTTGCACCCGGGGGGCTTCTCTCTTCACTCTCGACCACGCCGCGTTCGTCCAGCTTCGCTGTTCCGTGTGCTGGCGTACGGGCCCGGACGCCGCCCTGGAGACCCCCGTGGGCTCCCCGCACGCCGCCGATCGTGTGCACCTCACCCTCTGCCACTCGGGCGCGCCCGACGACGCGTTCGAGGCGGATCCTGTCCGCGTGGTGATCGGCTGGGCCGACACTGAGCCCCGGCCCGAAGGGATCGGTGCAGGCCCTGAGGTGGTCGCCCGCGTTCGCCGCGCATCCGTGTAGCGGGCCCGGTCTCATATCCTGCTACCCGGTGGCTTTCTGTCCCGACGCGGGGCTCGGGTTGTCCGTGCCGCTCTTGGGGACGCGCTTCCACCGTTCTCCCTGAGCCGCATCCATGGGGATGAACCTCGCCGCGTCACGGCTCTACTCAATGCGCGCCTGCTCGGCCAGTTCCTGCTGAGGCACTCGCGCTTGTGCGGCGGGTCGTCATGACGCTCGTCCACCCGAATGGGCGAAAGCTGCTCGACACTCCGTCCCCGGTACAGCTTCCTGGAGTCGGACCCGGCGCCAGCGGGGGAAGATCGCCCCAGGTAGGCACGGAGCTGACCGGGAAGGCTGTCATGACACGCGAAGAAGCAAATGCTCTGTTCGATGAGATCGACACCAACGGCGACGACGAGATCACGCTGGAGGAGTGGAGAGATCACGCGAACCGCACCGACGCCAACTGGCTGGAGGCGTGGGACCAGTTCCTGGAACTCAACAAGAACCACACGGGCGGAATCGGCCGGAGGCAGTTCCTCAAGCACCACGAGCAGCTCTGACCCAGCGCCCTTCACGCTCGGCGTGGGCAGAACGCCGAAGCGGTCCGTCCGGCGGAGGACCTCCTCGCCCAGGCGGCCGAGGAGGCGCTCCTCCAGCACCAGGGCGCCGAGATCCTCCTCAGCTTCCCCGGTTCCGGTCCGCAGCTCGGCGCCCACTCCTCGCCGAGATCGGTGAGGACCCGGCACGGTTCACCACCGCCCGCGGCCTCACGGCATACGCCGGGTCCTCACCGGTCACCCGCGCCTGCGGCAAGAAAACCGCAATCTCCTACCGCAGGGTCAAGAACCAGCGCCTGAACCACACCAGCTACCTCTGGACCTTCTCCGCCCTGCGCGCCTCTCCTGGGGTCATGGCCCGCTACCGCCGGAGCTCGGGAGACGGGCACGCCTCCGTCCCGCGCAACGTCTTCAACGGCCTGATCGGGCAGCTTCACCACTGCCTGCGGTATCGACAGCTCTTCGACGAGCAGGCGGCCTTCCGCACGGGTACAAGTCATCGCGGACGCCGCCTGAATCACGACACCCCTGCCGTCCGCGAACCAGCCTGGCCGGTTCCGTTCGAACGGCTTGCCCCGATTCCGCATCCTGGGCGAACCAAGCACATCGATCATCACGACCAGCAGAGGAAAGACATGCCTCACATTCCGGAAGACCTGCGATTCGCCGAGTCCCACGAATGGGCCCGCCTGGAGTCCGATGGCTCCGTGACCGTCGGCATCAGCGACTACGCCCAGGAGGCTCTCGGCGACGTCGTGGGCCTCGAGCTGACCGAGGTCGGAAAGGTCTTCGCCGCGGGCGACGCGGCCGGTGCCGTCGAATCGTCGAGGGCAGCATCGCACTTCTACGCCCCGGTCGGCGGCGAGGTCCTCGCGGTCAACACGGACCTCGCGGACAGCCCCGAGCTGCTCAACGAGGAGCCCTACGGATCCTGGATCCTCAGGCTGCGTCCCTCCGACAAGAACGAGTTCGACACGCTCCTGGACGCCGCCGGCTACCAGGCAGCGATCGGCGCATGACCACAGGCTTCGGGGCAGAGCCACGGCTCCGCCCCGAAGCCCCGCGTACGCCAGGCTCGTCCGAGCCGCACTCGAGCTCACCGGCCTCGACGCACTGTTCGAAACCCTCACGTTCTCGAGCACGTCGCCTGCTTCAAGCCCGCCCCCGACGCCTACCACCTCGCCGCCCAGACCCCGGCCCAAGCACCCGGCCGGTGCCTCGCCTTCGAGAACACCGACGACGGCCTCACTGTCGCCCTCACCGCCGGCACCCCCGTCATCGATGTCCGCGACGCCATATGGGCCCCGCGGCATCCCTGGGCAGCCCGGCTGATCCCGGTATGGAGTCCCTGCTGGTTCCGTAGTCGGCGGCGGCCGGTGCGGGTCTGGCCTGCGTGAGTGAGGCCCGGCGCGCAGATGCGCATGTGGGATGCAGTACCGCCGGGCCGCCTCACCGTTCTCGCCGTGGCGACAGGGATCACCGCCCGGCGGTTGGCGCGCATCTGGCCAACGCTCAGGCGGTCCTGGGTGTCCTGCGGGCGGTTCGGTGGCACGAGGCCTGCCGCAGTTGTCATACCCGCATATAAAAGCCCAGCTCAGGGGCCTTTGCGGCGCCTTGCGGGTGGTGTGCGGTCTCGTTCGGGTGATCGGGGATGTGAACTCCGTCCTGCAGGTGGGGTGTGTGGGACGTTGGCGAACAAGATCCCCGGTTGGAAAGGAACAGGTGAATCCTGTGGTGACCCAGACGGAACGCGACCGCTTCCAGGCGATGTTCAGGCAGTGCGATGTCGACGGTGACGGCGTGATCGAGCAGGTCGACATCGACCAGATGGTCCAGCAGACGCTGGCACTGGCCGGTGTCCTTCCCGGTTCGGCGGGCTGGCGGCGGGTGACCGACCTGAGCAACAAGCTGTGGCAGGCGCTGCACACCAGCGCCGATGCGGACGGAGACGGGAAGGTCACCGCCCGGGAGTTCGTCGCCGCCTACCGCCGCCCGGCCTTCCTCGACGAGGTCGCCATCCCCTTCGAGCTCGCCGTCCTGGAGACGGCCGACGCCGACGACGACGGCAGGATCTCCCTGGCGGAGTGGATGACCTGGCAGCAGGCCAAGGGCCTGCCCCAGCTCGCGGCTCTGGAGGAGTTCCAGCAGGTCGACGCCGACGGCGATGGCTTCCTGACCCGCGAGGAGTGCGTCCAGCACATCAAGCGGTCCTACGCCCCGCAGTAGGACGGCCCCTGGGCCACTCGGCCGTGCCGGCATACGTGCCGTCACGGTCCGGTCCGCGTCACCGACAGCGGTGGGGGAAGCCCGCTATGCACAGGCAGGTGTTCAGGGCCGGTGACCTGTCTGTGTGCGGGACGTGCCGGAGCAGCACTCCCTCGTTGAGCGGTTGCGGTCGCGTTCTCTGTGCACACGACTTCGCCACTCGTTCGCGTGGTTTGGATGATTTCTGCGTGGAAAGTGCTCGTCGGTCGGTGGCACGATCGTAGGGAAGGTCTGCTCTCTCGAGGCTGTCCCCTGGAGGCACCCTTGGCCGGACGATTAACCGACGACGAAGAGCCCCCTGCACGGTTCGACCCCTGGGACGCCGACCAGGATGACCTCTACGCCGGTCTGGCGCGGCTGCGGGCCGGGGGACGGATCGTACATTCCGACCGGCTTCAGGCCTGGTGCGTGACGGGGTATGACGACATCGCGGCGATCCTCCGTAACGACGAGGACTTCTCCGCACGCGATCACAAACCGCGGCCCGTGAAGGATCTGCCGCCCGATGTGCGGGAGATGCTGAGCACCTGGAGCGGCGAGTCGGCATCTGTGGGCGAGATGGATCCGCCCGAACACACCAGGGTCCGGTCGGTGATCAACGCCGGTTTCACCCCGCGGGCGCTGAAGGCCGCCGAAGGCGACATCAGGGCCACGGCCGTGGCCCTGCTCCGGCCTCTCGCCCGCGTCCCCGAGTTCGACGTCATCACCGACTTCGCGCTGCCCTACGCGCTGACGGTGATCCTGCGTTTCCTCGGCATCCCCGACGAGCACCACCAGGCGTGCCTGCGCTGGTCCGATCACAAGGTTCAGCTCATGGTCGGCCGCGACCACACCCCCGAACAGCTACGTCAGTACGCTACGGGGCTGCGCGCTTTCGGCGAGTTCGCCAGGGAGCTGACGGCGCAGCGGCTGTCGCATCCGCGCGAGGACCTGATCAGCACCATGCTGCAGGAGAGCCCGCACGGTCACCGGCTCTCACCGGATGAGGTGGCCTCGTTGATCCCGACGCTGATCATCACCGGCCACACCACGCTCGCGCAGGCGCTGTCCATGATCGTCAGGCACCAGCTGCGCTCACCGGGAGGCTGGGCCGCGCTCGTCGACGGCACCGTCGCGATTGAGGACCTGGTGGAGGAGGGATTGCGGCTGGACTGTCCGGTGGTCGGGATGTACCGCACCACGGTGCGGGAAGCGCCGGTCGCCGGCCGTGTCCTGCCCGCGGGAAGCAGGGTGCTGCTGCTGTACGGGGCCGGCAACCACGACCCCGGCCGCTACCCGGCCCCGGACCGGTGCGCGCCCGGGCGGTGGCCCGCGGCTCCGCACCTCGCGTTCGGCCGGGGCACCCACTACTGCGTGGGCGCCGCCCTGGCCCGGACCGAACTGCGGATCGCGCTGGAGGAGCTGACCGCCCACTTCCCGGCGCTCTCGGCAGCCCCGGAGACTGCCCCCGCCTACCGGCCGACATTCCCCCTGCGGGCCCTGACCGCTCTGCGAGTACGGCCATGACCGAACCGCTTGACTGCCCCGGCACCCTCTCGTACGGGGCCGTGCCGCCTGAAGGGCGCCAGCGCCCGTTCGACGCGGTGATCGCCGACGTCGACGACACACTGACCCTCGACAACTCGGCGACCGAACTGCTCGCGGCGTTGGGCATACCCCTCCAGCGGCTGACCGACCTGATACGCGAATCCGAGTCCGGGCTGCTCGACCAGGCCGCCGCCGACCAGCGCCTGCTGGCCCTGCTGACCTCCCACGGCCGTCTTGACCGTCCGGCCGTCGAGACCGTCTTCTCCAAGATCAGACTGCGCCCGTCGGTGACATCGATGATCCACGCCTTCCAACGGGCGGGGCTGCGGGTGGGGCTGATCTCCGCCTCGTTCAACACCTACGTCGAGCCCATGGCAGCGCGCCTGGGCGTCACGGACCGGTACAGCAACGTGCAACTCGGCTTCGACGACTCCGACGCGCTGACCTCCGTCCGCTTCACGATCGACGCCGCCGACCTGAAGCACCGGCAGCTCCACGACTTCTGTGCCCGGCACGCTCTGCATCCCAGCCGGGTGCTGGTGGCCGGCGACAGCAAATACGACCTGCGGATGTTCGCCTGCACGGGACGGGGCGTGCTCATGGCGTTCCCCCACAACGCCCCGCTGCATCCGCACGCCTGGCAGGTCATTGACCGCATCGACGAACTGGCCGCCCTGACGTTCGCCGCGACACGGCCGGGATAACGAGCCGTACGGCCCCTACCGTCCCTGTCTTCCACCTGCGGCCAGCGATAGTCCGCGCCGCTCCTGAGAGGTGTTCTCATGCGTGTTCGCAGCACACCGCCCCATCTCACCCCCTGGCCGGACAACGCGCTGCCCGCCGGGTGGCGTACCGCGATGGACCGGCTCAGGACGTACGTCATCGAGCGCGTCGATCCCGACGGGGGCGTACGCGACCCCTGCCGGAGCCGGGTGCTGGAGTCCGCGCTCACGCTGTCACTGCTGCGGGACTTTCCCGGCCAGGCCGACCGGGCCGGGCGGATCGCCGGATACCTGCAACGACGCCGAGCCACCGCCGACCCTCTCGATCAGGCCCTCATCGCGGCAGCGTGCGGCGACCCGGCCGACAGCCGGCCGGTCGACCTCGACGCCTACATCGCGCAGGCACCCGACTTCACCAGCCGGCGCAAACGCGCCACCTTCGAGGCCCTGCTCATCGCCTGCGGCGCCGACATCGACACCCAACCGGCACCGGACCGGACGGCCTTCTCCAACGCAGGACTGCACCCCTGGGCCGAGGCCCAGACGACGGCCGTGAAGGTCACCCTGGCCTCTGCATCCGGCGCACGGCACCAGGCCGAACTCCGTGACGTCGACCTGCTGCTGTCCATCCAGAACCGGGACGAGATCTGGGAGGGCAACCTCCTGGTCCACCTGTCCGCCCTGCACGCCCTGCACCGGCTGGGCGGACACGAGCCCCTCGTGCACCGGGGAGTGGACGTACTCCTGAAGCACCAGCGTCCCGACGGCGGCATCCCCTTCTTCACCGACACCGACACCTGGTGCACCGCGACCGCGGGCGTGGCCCTCCTGGCCGCCGACGCGCCGGAAGATGTCATCCAGGCCATCGCCGACAACCTCGTCCACCGGCAGAAACCGAACGGCGGCTGGTCGGTCACCGACATCGCCGACGTCACCGACATCGACGACACCTCGGTCATCCTCGAACTGCTTCACACCCACGACGACCCCGCGCACGAGAAGGCCATCGAACGCGGCCGGCAGGCACTGCTCGCCACCCGCGGGCCCGACGGAGGCTTCCCGACCTACGTCGCCGGCGCCCCCTCCGAAGTCTGCATGACCGCCGCCGCGATCAACGCACTCTCCTGCCGACCGCCCCACGACCCCGCCATACTCAACGGCGCACTGGACTACCTCTCGGCCGGACAGCGCAAGGACGGCACCTTCCCACCGGACTGGAGCGCCAGCCGACTCCACGCCATATTCCGTGCCGTGCTGGCCGTCTCACAGGCCGACGCACCCCACGCGCACGTCCTGCGGACACGGGCACTCGAACACATCATCCGGACCCAGAACCCCGACGGAGGCTGGGGCCAGCAGCCCGACTCCGTCAGCGACCCGGTCAGCACGGCCTACGCCATGATCGCCCTGTGCCACCAGCAGGACCCCCAGCCGGTCGCCGCCGGCATCACGTTCCTGATGGCCCGGCAGAACAGCGAAGGAAGCATCGACTCGATCTCCGACTCCATCGGCCCCCGGCCCTTCGTCTTCCGCATCCCCGTCCTCGGCGACATCTTCACGCTCATGGCCTTCGGCCACCTCTCCCACCGCGTAGCACCAGCGACCGGCCACTTGCTGCCTTTGTAGCCGTCTGGACCCCTGGTCCGCGACGGCCGCCCACACTTCTGCCCGAACGAGACCGGGTCCTTCCCGCCCGCAGGGCCGGGCAGGGCCCGGCCCCCAGTCCGCTGGCCGCCCCCTCGTGGCCACCCGCCCCACGTCCTCGCAGCTCTCCACCGTCAGCGACGGCAACCGCGGGGCCCTTGTCGAGACATGGACGGCATCCGTGATGAAAGACCGCACCCGCACGAACGCCCTGCGCGAGCTGGAGGGGAAGGTGTGTCTGGTGACCGGCGGGGCCCAGGGCATCGGCCTGGCCACCACCAAGGCATTCGCCCTGCGAGGCGCGCGCGTGCACGCCGCCGAGATCTCCCCCGGACACCTCAAGACCGGGAGGGAGTACCTCCAGGCCGCCGGGCTCGGCGATCATGTCGTCTTCCACCGCGTCGACGTCACCGACCGGAACGCCTACGAGCAGTGCATCACCGACGTACATGCGGCAGAGGGCCGACTGGACGTCCTGGTGAACAATGCCGCGTTCACGCAGTGGTGCGACGTAGCCGACATGAGTGTCGAGGACGCGCAGCAGACGATGCGTACTGGCTACGACGCCATGGTCTACGGCGTGAAGGCGGCCCTGCCGCTCATGCAGGCCGCCGGCGGTGGAACGCTCGTCAACATGGGCTCCGCTGCCGGCGTCGTCTTCGTCAAGGGCCCCTCGGCCGCCTACGCGGCGGCGAAAGCGGCGATCAACGCCTACACCCAGATCCTCGCCGCCGAACTCGCCACATCGCCGGTTCACGTAATGCTCGTACGCCCCGGGACGGTCGTGGGCACCGAGTTCTTCGGCCGCCACGTCCCCTCCCATCGGATGCCCCGCATCACCGACCTCCTGCCCGTCTCCACCCCGGAGCAGATCGCCGACGCGATCGTCCACGGCATCCTCAAGCGCCGGGACATCGTCGACACCCCGGGCTACCTGCCGGCCATGTACCGGGCCTACGCCATGGCTCCCGCCGCGTTCCGCAACCTGGCCGCCCTCGGCGGCAATGCCCGACGCAACTACGCCACCCCCGTCGGCAGAGGGAAGACCCAGGTGCCCCGCCGACCAGACGCCGCTCGTCCCCCCGCCCGCAATCTGGGCTTCCGGCTGATGAACAAACTCGCCCCCACCCCCTGGGCCGGAGCCGCCATGCGCACCGCAATGGTGCCCCTGGACACCCTCCTCCAAGACGGAACCCGCGGCCGCCTCAGCGTCGGAAGGACGCTGGGCGTCGCGTCCCTTCTCCTGACCACCACCGGCGCCCGCACCGGCCGCCCCCGCCCCACCCCTCTCTTCTACGTCGAACACGCCGGCGGCTACGCCGTGGTGGGCTCCAACTTCGGCCTCCAGAACCACCCCGCCTGGACCGTCAACCTCCTCAGAACCCCCGCCGCCACCGTGTCCGTCGCCGGCAGGCAGATTTCCGTCACCGGTCGCCTCCTCGACGGCCCGGAACGCGAGGAGGTCTGGCACAAAATCCTCACGACCCTGTCCACCGGCTACCAGACCTACAGCGACCGCTCCGGCCGCAACCTGCGCATCTTCCACCTCCAGCCCGCCGGCCCGGCTCGGTGAACAGACGCAACACCGCCCCCGTCGGCCCAAACAAGGACGCTGCCGAATGGCGCGTACTCACCGGTGCTCTGGTCCTGGATGGCCAACAGGCTTGAAGGCCGGGGCGCCTGACCGCGTGGGCGTGACGCCGGATGTGCATCTGCGTGTGGCGGTGTCGGGTGGGAACGTGGCCGCGGTGCACCGCGAGCTGCTCTCCGAACCGGCCGTGGCCAGTGAAGCGGGTCCGGCGCGCGCCCGCCCCCCTTTACTCCCGTTCGGCGGCCCGCCCCGTAACCCACGGGAGTGTGGACACGTTCACCGGCCATGCGAAAGATCATCACTTGCGGCCTGCTGGCCGCCGCGGCCCTTTCCGCCTCCACGCCCGCCTTCGCCGACAGCGACAGCAACTTCGGCAGCGGGGTCGATGCGGCGAACAACTGGAACTTCAGCGCCGCCGAGGTGTGTATCCAGGAACTCGCCGTCGTACCCGCCCTGAGCGACTGGACCGGCAACCACAAGAACAACTGCTCCACCGGCAAGGTCATCGACCAGGCTGCCGACGCCCTGCCGCTCGGCGACTGACCAGCAGCACTCCCACGAACCCCGCCGGAGACCCGAACCTCCAGCGGGTGTGAGCTCGTCCGGCCCGCCCGCCGCCTCGTGAGGGCCGCACAGGACAGGGCCTGCACCGTTGTCTGCGCCCAGCGAATTCGGAGGTGTACGGGAGGCACTGCCCGCAGGTGTAAACGCCCCTGCGTGGTCATGGGCGTCTGGCCTGGTCGGCCCCGTGGGGAAGCCTTCTTGCAGCGCTGGCCTCTCTGGGCGCGGCAACTGCACGAAGGACGGACCCGGGAAGGGTGCGGGCGCCTGGGGCGATGGCACAGCAGCACGCCGGCCCTCGGTCCGTGCCGTGCCGACCCGTCCGGGCATGCTGTCGGCGGTTCGCGGGCGATGACGGCGGCCGAGTGTGCCGCTGCCGGGGACGGGGCCCCGTGGAATCCGTGCCGGCCGAGCGTCTGAAGCCCTGCCCGCCTGGGGCTGGGATGCGGTCGGGCGGTTCCCGGCATCATGCGCCCGGCCGAGGGCGAATAGGTCTGCGCTGACTGGTGCCGGGGCCACAGCAGGATCGGGCTTTCGTTCGTCGGCGAGGGGCGTGCTTGGACCGGCGGTGAGCGGCGGGCGGTGGTGCCTGGTCGGGGCGATGCGGAGGCCGGTGCCGGGTGAAGCGGCGCCGGTGGGCGCCGGTGCATGACGGAGTGTCGGGTGTGCGTCGGGCCCACTCCTGGGGGTGACGTCCGCAGTGAGCAAGTGCCTTCGGTTCCGGTGCCAGCGGCGCCCCCGTGAGGGCCGCTGACGCAGATGGCAGCCCTGAGAGTGGTGTCCGACCTCACCATTCGATCACGGTCCGGCACCGCGGACTCGTTCGAGTGAATGCGCCCCGTTTGCGGCATGGTGTCAAGCGGTCGGTCGATCATGACGATGGACTGCGACCAGGTTCGGTGACCGCCTTGCATCAAGCCGGTCAGCCGCCCCAAGGACACCTCCGGCTTCATCGTTCTGCCCCGCCGCTGGGTCGTCGAACGGTCGATGTGCGCCACGAGGCGCTTTGTCTGTATCCCCGGCTGAGCCGGGAGGAATTCGGAAGGAGATTCCTGGGCCAAATGACTTACCTGGATCCGAAAG